>DASVNH010000185.1:0-37461 GCA_036383955.1 Planctomycetota bacterium
AGTCGTCGTTGTCCGTGTGCGAGAGCAGGTGGTGGATCATGTAGTCGATCTTCAGGTGCGGAAAGCGCTGCGAGCTGTGGTCGTTGTTCAGCTTCAGCGTCGCGATCCGCGTCGTGTCCGTCTGGAAGGCCAGCACCAGGAGGTCGCACATGAGGCGCATGTGCTCGTCGACGTCCTGCGGCAGGCCGTCGGCGGGGCGGGGGAGGTCGGGCTTCTCCTTCGACGGCTTCCAGCCCTGGAGCCGGCCCTTCTGGCCGGCCTGCTGGATGCGCCGCTCCACTTCCCGCACCGAGTTGAGGTACTCGTCGAGCTTGGCGCGGTCCGTGTGGCTGACTTTCTTGCCGAGGCTCTTGGCGTCGCCGGCGATCTGGTCGAGCACGCTGGCGTCGCCGGCGCCGACCTCGTCGCGGAACAGCTGGTCGAAGGCGAGGGCCGGATAGAGCTCCAGGGGCGTCGGGGTGGTCGGCGAGCTCCACGAGATGTGGGAGCTGTAGATCATCGAGTAGCCCTTGTGCAGGGCCGAGATCGACTCCTCGCAGCCGAGCACCAGGCTCGGCACCTTGGTCTCGCGGCCCACCGCGTTCGCGAGATGCTGGTCGACGCTGATCCCCGAGCGGATGCCGCCGGCGCCCTCGAGCGGGCTGCCCGTCAGCAGGTTGCCCGTCATCGCGCTGTGGATGCCGCCCTTGCCGGCTTCCTGATTGTAGAGCCCCTTGATGAAGAGCAGCTTCTCCTTGTAGGGAGCGAGCGGCTCCAGGACCTTGCCGAGCTCCATCGACGCGCCGGCGCCCTTCGCCCACCACTCCCGGGCGTGGAAGCCGTTGCCCGCGAAGAGCACCGCCATCCGGACCGGCGGCTGGGCCTTGCCCTCCTGGGCGCGGAGGGACTCCATCCAGGGCAGGGCGATCGACACCCCCATCCCCTTCAGCATCGTGCGGCGCGTGATCATCGGTCTCTCCCTATTCGTGACGGGTCGCGTCCAGCGCCCGGTGGCGCAGGAACTGGGGGCTCTGGACGATCGTCGCCACGACGTCCGCCAGCGTCACCCCGTCCTTGTCCAGCGCGTCCAGCAGCGTCTGGTCCGACAGCGTCACGCTCCTGCCTAGAGCGTACCCCAGAAGCTTGCGGGTGAAGGTCCGGCGCAGATCTTTCTTCCGGCTCAACAGGTACCCGCGCAGCCCGTCCAGGCCGTCGAACGACGTCCCGTCGCGCAGCGTGACCTGGGTGTCCACCGCCTTGTCGCGGCGACGTCCGATCGCGTCGTAGGCCTCGAGCGCGAAGCCGAACGGATCGATCCGCACGTGGCAGGTCGCGCACTCCGGCACCCGCGTGTGCCGCAGGGTCATCTCCCGGACGCTGAGGCCGTCGACCCCCTCCACCTCCGGCAGCTGGGGGACGTTCGCGGGGGGCTTGGGCAGCTTTTCGCCGAGCAGGGTGTCGACCACCCAGTTGCCGCGCAGCACGGGGCTCGTGCGCGACGCGCCGGACTGCTGGGCCAGAACGGCGCCCAGCGTGAGGACGCCGCCGCGGCCGTGCTTGCGGACGCCGTCGACCCTCCGCCAGTGGGCTCCGGTCACGCCGGGGATCCCGTAATGCTTCGCCAGGGTCTCGTTCAGGTAGGTGAAGTCCGCGTTCAGCAGGTCCTCCAGGGGCCGGCCGTTCCGGAAGAGATCCTGGAAGACGAGCACGACCTCCTCGAAGAGCGCGTCGCGAAGGGCGTCGTTGAACGTCGGAAACAAGGTCTCGCTCTTCTCCCGGTTGCTCCGGAAGTTCCGCGCGTGCAGCCACTGGGCGGCGAATTCGACGGCCAGCCCGCGGGCCTTGGGATCCTTCAGCATGCGGACGGCCTGCGCGCCCAGCTGGGAGGGCAGCGTGCCGTCGGCGGCGAGCCGGCGCAGCTCGTCGTCGGGCATCGACGCCCAGAGGGTGTAGCTGAGGCGGGAGGCGAGCTCCCACGCGTCGACGGGCCTGGCTTCTGAGCCGGGCGCCGCCGCCTCGACGCGGAAGAGGAACGCGGGGGCGGTCAGGATCCGGGCGAGGGTGAGGCGGACGGCCTCCTCGTGCGGCATCTCTTTCTTGCGGAGCTTACTGTAGAGCGCCGGCAGGGAGGCCGATTCGTCGGCCGTGAGGGGGCGCCGCCAGGCCCGCTCGGCGAAGCGGACCAGCGCGTCGACGTGCGTCGGCTGGGTGACGTCCACGTCCTTCAAGAACTTCTCGGCGCGGATCCGGAACGGCTCGCGGAGGCTTTCAAAGTACTTCACGGCCTCGGCGCCGCCGTCCTGGGTCACGAAGCCGATGAAGAGCGGCAGGTTCTTGTGCTCCGTCTCCGGCCAGCGGCTGATGTAGCGATGCTCGTCCCAGAGGCGCTCGAGGCGGCGCGTCGCCGCCTCGTCCAGAAACAGGCGCAGGAGCGGCTCGTCCTCCCGGTGGTAGAGCTTCAGGCAGACGGCCTCGTCCTCGGGGATCACGTGGGGGAAACAGACGAACGTGGGGAAGAGCGCCCGGAACGCGTCCAGTCCCGCGGCCACCCGCTTCGCGGCGTCGCCCGGCGCGACGACCGGCGCGTCCGCGTCGATCACCCGCGGGACGGAGGTCGACACCCCGAACTGCGCCGCCCGGCCGGGCGCGCCGTCCATGGCGGGCTCGACCACGAACGCGTGGTCGCGGAAGAGCGCCGCCGGCAGGCGGAGGCCGTCGGGCGTCTCCCCGAACGTCCGCGCCTTGGCGCAGGGCAGCTTGGAGACGTCGATTCCGCGGAACAGGGGGCCGTCCACGTTGACGAGGCTGTCGTAGAGGAGGCGGTCGGGATGCTTCGCGTCGCCCGGCCGCGCGCCCAGGAAGAGGGCCCGCAGCTTCGGGGCCAGCTCGGCGCGGCGCGGGACGTCGCGGCGCCACTGCCCGAGCAGCGATTCCGGGGGGATCTTGACGGCGCTCGACGGCCGTTTCGAGGGCCCGTGGACGAAGCGCCAGACGCCGTGCGGATTGCCGGCGGTGATGGTGTCGGCCACGTCCTTGGACAAGCTCCAGACGCGATCGCCCTCGCTGACCTTGAAGTCGATCTCGGTGAGGTCGCAGACGTGGCTGCCGTCGCGCGCGTCGACCGCGAGGAGGAGGGTGTCGCCGGCCTTGAGCGTCAGCTCGCGAGCGGGGAGGTTGGCCGTCCCGGCGTTGCCCACGAAGCCTTCCTCCACGCGCGCCCCCTGGTCGCCGCGGCGCTGCTCGAGGAACCAGGCGATGCCGTTGCCGCAGCCGCCGTGCGCGTGATTGACGCGCCCCTCGACGCGGACCTTCTCGGCGGCGCCGCGCCACTCGACGGCCACGAAGCGGTCGGGGGACGGATGGACGACGACCTTGTGGGGCGAGGCGCGGCCGGGGATGTGGCGCTCCACGTCCGTCGCGTTGGAAAGCAGGAGGGGGAGGTCGCCGGATCGCCACCCGCGGATGCCCGGGTTCTTGTCGTCGCCGGGCACGGGAGTGTCGAGGCCCTCGAGCGCCACGGTGGGGGCCATCACTCCCGGGGCGCCGATGATCTCGCGCCAGCGGTCGAGCCAGGCGGGATCGAGGCCGTCGGCCGGCCCGCCGTCGAGGGCGGCCAGGACCTTCTCGGTCAGGGCGAACGCGGCCGGGAGGTCGATCTCGAAGCGCGCGCCGTAGCTCGCGTAGTCGCGGAGGGGAAGGATTTCGCCCTTGCCCTCGAAGCGCGGCTCGCGCCACGCCACCGGCCCCGCGTCGGGCAGGCCCAGGGCCGTCAGGTGGAGCGTGATCTCGTCCTGGCCGGGCGGGACCTTCGGCTGGACGCGGAGGATCTGCGAGGCGAGCGCGCGAGGGGCGACGGCCTCCGCCCGCGCGAGCTTGCCGCCGCCGTAGCTCCCGATCTTGTGGTGGCGGAAGAGGGCCTTCTGCCAGGCCGCGATCTCGGCGAGGAGGGCGTCGACGTCCTTTTCCGCCGCCGCCTTCCAGCGCGCGCGGAAGAGGTCGAGGGGGTAGGAGGGCGCCGGGTCGTTGAGGGCGTCCCAGAGCAGGCCCAGATACTTGGGGCTCAGCGCCGGGTCGACGCTCTTGCCGTCGCGCTTGCGGAGCGTCGCGACGAGGTAGGGCTTGAGAGGGAGGGCGCCGTCCTTGCCGTAGGGCGCGTAGGCGGCGCGCAGCGCGGCGACGGCCTCGTCGGTCCAGTCGCGCCGGGTCTTGGCCGGCGAGAAGCGGAAGCCGTCGGGCAGGAGCACCAGGTGGGCGGCGACGTCCTTGGCCGCCGCGAGGTATTTGGCGAGCAGGGCGGGGGAGGTGACGAGGGCGTCGCCGGCGTTCGTGAAGCCCTCGCCGGCGGCGCCGTCGGCGGGAAAGTCCCGGGCGGGATCGAGATCGACCCCGGTCAGGTCGCGGATCGTGTGGCCGTACTCCGCGTTGCTGAGGCGGCGGACGACGACGCGGCCGGGATCGCCGGCGTTCGCGCGCGCCTCGGCCTCGAGCATCAGGCGCGTCCAGCCCGTGAGGACCTTCCGCTCGGCCTCGGTGGGCTGGGGCTTCTTCTTCGGCGGCATCTCGCCGTTCTCGAGATTCTCGACGACGTGAAGCCAGGGGCGGGTGTCCTTGCGGATGTCGTCCAGCGTCCCGAAGCGCTCGAGGTCCAGGTCGCCTTTCTTGTCCTTGGTCGAATGGCAGTCCAGGCAGTATTTCGCGGCGAGGGGGCGGATCTGCTCGCGGTAGTCGCGGGCGAGGTCGACCTCCTGGGCGCCGAGCAGGCAGAGCAGGACGAGGGCGGGCGTCTTCATGCGTCCTCGGACAGGTAGATCGGTTCCTTCGACCAGCTGAAGCAGTGCCCTTCCATGCAGCGCGCGGCCTGCTCCGGATTCCGCCGGGTCAGGATCGCCAGGAATTCGCCGTGGGCGCGGAACGTCGCGTCCCGGACGTCGTGCTTCAAGTCCTCCCGCTTGCGCTGCAGGCGGGCGAGCCAGAGCTCCATCTGCGCCCGGAGGTCGCCCCAGGCGCGGGTCAGGCGCCCGTGGCGGGCGATCACCACGATCTCGTCGTGGAAGGCCGTGTCCAGGGCGCTGAGCTCGCTGAGGTCGAGCGTCTCGGCGGTCCTGGCGACGAGGCCCTTGAGGCGGGCGATGTCCGCCGGAGTCGCCTTCTCGGCGGCCCGGCGGGCGGCCAGGCCCTGGAGGGCGGCGCGGAGGCTCAGGAGCTCCTGGACGTCCTCCGGCGTGAAGCGGCGGACCGCTCCCCGGCCCGTGACGTCGAAGACCACCAGCCCCTGGCGTTCCAGCTGGACGAGGGCCTCGCGGACCGGCACGCGGGAGACGCCGAGCTTGGCGGCCGTGGCCGCCTCGGGCAGGGGCGCGCCGGCGGGCAGCTCGCCGCCGAGGATGGCGCGGCGGAGGCGGTCCAGGACGTCCTGCGCGAGCGTGTTTCGGGGGGCGGGGGCGAGCGTCTTCATAATGGTATACCGATGGTATACCAAATCTACGGCCCCCGGCCCGGCGGGTTTTCAGGAAAAAAACTTACGGCAGGGGGACGTTCTCGAACGCGAAGGGGATCTTCTTTTCGAGGACGCGGTCGGCGAACTTGAAGCGGATCTCCTTCGTGGTCTTGCCGCGCAGCGTCGGGAGCTGGAGCAGGTAGCTCACGCCGTCGACCTGCTGCTGGACCACGCCGTTGACCACGACGATCCGCGCGGCCATCGTGTCGCCGCCCGGCTGGAACGTGCCCTTGTGCTCCGTGCCCTCGTCGTCGAGGCCGACGAGCGACTCCAGGTCGAGGCGCTGCTGGACGTCCTCCAACAGGGTGTTGCCGCCCTGGTCGGGCTTGCTCTTGGTGATGTTCAGCTTCCAGCGGCCGGCGCCCAGGGTCTCGAGCTTGAGCTTCAGGTCCGCCGCGTCGCGCGTCTCCCCGGCCTGGGGCGGCGCGAAGCGGACGTCGGTCCGGTCGAGCGGAAAGCGGAACGTCGCGGTCCCCCGGAAGGACACGCGGGTGGCCGCCGGATCCAGGCCCTTGAGGGTGATCGTCTCGCCCGCGGCCGGAGCTTCCATCCCGCCGGCGACCTGCATCCGCACGAAGCCGCGGTTGATCCGGATGCCCCCGTTCCCGCCCATCACCGCGTCGTCGTCGTCGCCCTTGCGGGCTTCGATCGTCGAGCCCTTGTCGTCCTCCGCCTGCGTCACCGTGATGTCGACGCCGCGGGCCGGTTTGACCCGCTTGTCGTGGTCGGCCTCCAGCACGAGGCGCAGCGACGACGTCTTCGCCTTGAAGTCGGTCGCGCGGGTGAGCTTCAGCGACGTCGTGCGCACCCGGAAGGAGCCCGTGTAGGACGTCGGCCACGCCGGCTGGGGCTCCTTGAGGAAGCGGACGCGGTCGTCGTCGACGAACTCCCAGCGCCGCTCCGCGCTGCCCCGGCAGAGGAGGTCGAGGACCTGGAGCGCCGGCATGCCGCGGACGTCGAGCGCCGCCGGCGCCTCGGCGTCCACCGCGGAGGACTCGATCTTGAGCTCGGTCTGCCGGGAGACCTCCTCGAGGAGCCGGCGAAGGGGGCCCTGGAGCGCGAGCGTGACGAGCTTCGGCTCGGGGCAGACCGTCCGCGACTTCTGGGCGAGGTCGATCTCGCGCAGCGCCGCCTGGACGCGCACGCGGAGCTCCGCGCGATCCTTCGACTCCTCCAGGGATTTGCGCAGCGCCGGGAGCGCCGCTTCGCCGAGCTTCACCAGGTCGGCCTGCGCCTGCTCGCGGACGTCGAACGCGTCGTCCTCCAGCTTGCGGATGAGCTCCGCCGGGTCCTGGGCGGGCGCGAGGAGGAGAAGCAGCGGAAGAAGTCTGAGCATATGGGAAGTATACGGACGTCCGCCGCCGGACGATAGCTGATCAGGGAAGTCGGACGACCGGGAAGGTGCTGCCGGGCCGCGGGGCGTCGTCGAAGAAGCCCCAGCGCGCGAGGCCGTCGTCGCTCTCCGGCTCGAGAAGATAGCCCGCGAGCGTGCCCAGCGGCTGGTCCGCGCGGACGAGGATGTCGCCCTTCTCGGCGCGCAGGCGGGTCGACTCCCGCCGCGCCGTCAGCGCGGTCTCGCGGCGGGTCGACGTCCCCCGGTCCGGGCTGTCGGCGCTCAGCGCCGAGCTGACGCGGTAGACTTCGGCTTCGACGTCCTCCGAGCGCGCGATCTCCTCGAGCGCGATCCCGTGCGAGCGGAGGTTCTGGATGACCTCGTGCTCGTCGTGCGGCACGAGCCAGGCTTTGGGGCGGGGAACGGTCTTCGACGGCGCGAAGCCCGCGAGATGGGGCACGCGATAGGTGCGAACCTCCCGCCCCGGGATCGCGCGCGCCAGTTGCGAGTCCATGTCCCACGCGAGGATGTCGCAGTCGCCGGTCCGGTGGGGCGGCGCGTAGGCGATGGCCAGGGGGTCGGGCCGCCAGCTCTTCGCGGTCTCGTCGCAGATCCGCCGGATCTCGCCGGCGTTCTCCGCGGCGACGTCGAGGATGTCCTTGAGGATCTCGACCGTGACCACGAAGCGCTCGCGGAAGGGGATGTAGCTGTAGGCCTCGAGGAGGATGTCCATGCGCCCGCGCAGGCCGCGATAGTGGGAGCCGTAGCGCGGGAGGTGCGGATAGGTCGCCCAGCCCTTCGAGAGGTCCTTCTCGTCGACGAAGTTGCCGTAGAAGAAGGTCTTCAGGCCCGTGCGGCGGTCGAGGCGCCTCGACACCTCGGGCAGCGCCGTCGTCCGGATCCATTCGCACGGCGGGTTGGGGATGTGGCCCGTGTCGTACGTGAGCGCGAAGCCGTGGATCGAGCCGTCGGTCGTGTGGCAGTCGACGGTGAGATGGGGATTCCATGCCGCGAAGAGCCGCGCGAGGTGGCGGGACTCGACGGCCTCCTGCTTCATGTAGTCGCGGTTGAGGTTGATGCCCTCGCCGGTGTAGCGCGTCCCGACGCCGCCTTCGGGGCCGATCTGGCCGTCGAGCTTCGCCAGGTCGAGCGCGCGGTTCTTCACGTCGATCCGGTCGTTGCCGTCGGGGTTGTAGTTCGGGACCCAGAGCACGGTGAGCTTCTCGAAGGCCGCGTCGGGCAGGTCGCGGGCGAGGGCGAGGACCGCCTCCTTGCCCTCGACTTCCCCGGCGTGGATGTTCGCGACGACCAGGACGACGGGGCCGGTGTTTCCGAAGATCATCACCGGCATCTCGCGGCCTTCCGCGGATTTGCCCATGGACTCCACGCGGAAGCGCGGGCGGGCCTTCGCCAGCTCGTCGATGAAGCGGAGGACGTCGTCGTGCCTCGACGTCTCGCGGAAGCCGGTGCGCTCGGCGACGGTCAGCGGGGCGGCCATGCGAGGGTCCTCATGACGTGGCCAGGTAGAGGGCGAGGCCCAGGATCGCGGCGGCGACCAAGGCCGTCCACAGCAGCTCGTTGCCGAGGATCCGCTTCCACAGGGGCTCGTCCTCTTCCATGCTCAGCGGACGGTTTCGATCCTCTTGGCGCCGGCCGGCACCTTCAGAATGCCGTCCTTCGCCTCGGCGGGCTTGCCGTCCACGGTCACCTTGAGCGACCCGGGAATCGGGATCAGGAAGCCGCCGGGCGGCTTGCACGCGTCGCCCAGGTCCCAGGCCGGCGTGTTGAAGGCGCCTTCGTGCTTGAACGTCAGAGGCCCGAAGTCGGTGGGCACGCCGACCGCCTCGATCGTGTCGGTCAGCCAGCCCTCGGGGACGTCGGGGATCAGGCGGAGGGCGTCGCCCTGCCGTTTCGCGAGCCGGGCCTCGACCTTCGCGACGCCGTCCGCGCAGCCGGCGATGCCGAGCGAGGCGCCCGCGAGGTCCGCGAAATAAGACGTCATGAGCGCCTTGTCGGGCACGCCGACGCGATGGGCGCTGAGCTTGCGCTCCCAGGCCTCCGCGGCGAGGTCGAGCGCGTCCTGGGGCACCTGGCCCCGCAGGTCGGGCGTCGTCACGAAGACGAACTTGCTGGAGCCGGGCGCGATGTTCAGGTCGAAGGCGAGGGCGGGACGTCCGCCGTCGCCTTCCTTCGACGAGCTCATCGGCTCCGACGCCGCCAGGTCGGGCTTCTTCGCGTCGCCGGCGAGACCGACGAAGAGCCGGCAGTCCTTGGCGTTCTCGCCGTGGTTCATGACGTGGTACATCGCCGCGAAGCCCCGGCCGACCGGATAGACGAGCTGGTTGATCTGCAGGTCGGAGGGCTGCCAGCTGAAGTAGGGGAAGGGCAGGCTGCCGCGGAAGAGGGTGAGGGAGCGGCCGACGTCCCCCGGCGCCACGCGCCGCTTGGTCTCGGGCTCGTAGATCCAGTGCTCGATCACGCCGGAGCCGGCTTCCCAGCGGCCCAGGGCGTCACAGGAGGCCAGGGCCCCGGAGCCCTCGGGGGCGCCGGTGTACACCGTCCCTTCCGCGCGCGCGGCCGGCTTCGGCCCGGCCACCGGAGGCGGCGGCGCGGCCGACGCGGAACATCCAACCAGTCCGGCCAGAACGAGGGCGAGCGCGGCGGTCGTTCTCATTCGGAACATCCTAGCAACGTGACGCTCAGCGCGCGAGGATCCGGATCGGACCGTCCTTCGGGACTTCGATCTCGATGGCCCCCTCGCGGCCCGTGAGCAGGAGCGGGACCGGCGACGCGTCGAGGACCTTGGAGGAGGAGTAGCCCACCGGGGCGCTCGCGATCACGAGCTCGGGCGACGTCCTCCGATACAGCTCCTCGTAACGCTTGAAGAACTTCCCGTGGTGGGGGAGGACCAGCACGCGGACGCGCAGGTCGGGCAGGGTCAGGAGCTCCTCGACGCCCCGGTCCTGCACGTCGCCCGGGATCAGGATGCCGTCGGTCCTCGCGACGATCGACGTTTCGTTGGGGGGCGGAGCGTCGCCGTACTTCTCCCAGACCGGCGGGCCGAGGATCTCGAGGCCGTCGACGACCTCCGGAGCGCCGCGGCGCTCGACGGCGACGCCCTCCTCCTTGAAGGCGCGCGTGATCAGGACGCGCGTGGGGCGGAACCGCTCGATGAGCGTCCGGGCGCCGTTCACGTGGTCGAGATCTGGATGAGAGAGCACCAGGGTGTCGATCCGCGTGATCCCGCGGTGCCACAGATAAGGGGCCGCGATGGACGCCCCGGGGTCCTGGTGGTCCAGGCTGCCGCAGTCGAAGACGAGGACCCGGCCGTCGGGCCGCTCCAGCACGGCGCAGCTGCCGCGGCCGACGTCCAGCACGGCGAGGCGGGGGACGTCGGGCACGCTCCGTCTGGCGACGCCCCCGAGGCCCAGGAGGGCGACCAGCGGCACGAGCAGGGCGAGCCGGAGGGCGGGGGAGCGCAGCCGGCGGCTCCAGAGCGTCCAGGCGGCGAGGCCGGCGGCGTAGGCGGTCAGCAGCGCCGGTCCGGGGCCGGGCCCGTACGCGTAGGCGAGGGGGAGGGCGGTGACGCCGCGGGACACGACGTCCACCGCGTCGAAGAGGACGTTGGCCGCGACGCCGGTGACGGCGCCGGCGCCGAGGGCCGCGAAGACGAGGTGGAGCAGGCCGACCACGAATTGCGCGGACATGATCGGCACGATCGCGAGGTTCGCGAGGACGATGGCCGGCGTGAAGAGGTTGAAGTGGACGAGGACGATCGGCGCGGTGGCGAGCCAGGCGGCGGCGGACGCGGCGAGCGCCATGCGGAAGCGGTCCCAGAGCGGGCCGCCCGGACCGGCGGCGGACCCGAGGGCGGGCGCGACGTGCGAGAGGCCGAGCACCGCGGCGAACGAGAGCTGGAAGCCGGCGTCGGCGACCTGGCCGGGATCGACGAGCGTGATCAGCAGCGCGGCGGCGGCCATGGAAGCCAGGGGATCGCGGCGGCGCCACAGGAGGTCGGCGCCGAGAAACACGGCGATCATCAGGTACGAGCGGACCACCGAGACCTGGAAGCCGGTGAGCGGGACGTAGAGGGCGAGCAGCGCCAGCAGAAGCCCGGTCTGGAGACGGCCGTGCGCGCCCGCCAGGATCAGCAGAAACCAGAGCCCGATCAGCACGATGAGCAGGTTCTGCCCCGAGATCGCGAGCAGGTGCGCCGTGCCCGAACGTTGGAAGCGCAGCAGCAGGCCGTCGTCGATCGGCTCCCGGCGCCCCAGCACGATCGCCGAGAGGAACGCGGCGACCTCGGGCCGCGGGCCGCGATCGAAGAGCGACCGCAGCCAGGCCGCGCCGCGGTGCCAGGCCGACGGCCCTTCGAGCACGACCAGATCGCCGGGCTCCCGGAGCGTCAGCACCGCGTCCACGCCCTGGCGGTCGAGCCAGGCCGCGTAGTCGAACTGCCCCGGATTGCCGGGCGGCCGGGGACGTCGAAGCGCCCCCGCCACCCGCACGCGCTCGCCGCCGACCAGGGAGATCGACTTCCGGAAGAAGCGTACCTGGACATGTCCCACGATGAACGAGCCGTCGCTTTCTTCCGGGTCGCTCAAGGCGCGGTAGATCCGCGGCGGGCCGTCGACGATCCCCTCCACGCCCTCGCCCAGGGGGACGGGCGTCCGCTTCTCGCCGGCTTCCTGGCGCGCGGCCCCCGCGCAGAGGCCGAGGAGGGCGACGAGCAGCGGATGCGGGCGGCGTATAATGACGGCGGCGCAGACGATCAGCGCCGCGAGCGGCAGCAGGAGGCCGGGATCCCATCCCCGGGCGAGGGCCGCTCCGGCGACGACGCCTCCGGCCAGGGGCACGATCGGCCGGGCGCGCGGCATCCGCGGATTAGACACAATAATCCGGACCCGCGCTCGTTTCAGGGGGCAGGGCGCATGGACGACCTCGTAGGGGGTCTCAAGGCCGGTGATCCCGCCGCCTTCGAGAGCCTGGTCCGCGGGTTCGGGGACCGCCTCTATCGGTTCGTCCGCAGGCTCGTCGGCGAGCGCTGGGCCGACGACCTGACCCAGGACGTGTTCCTGCGCGTCTACCGGACGATCGCGTCGTACCGGCCGACCGGCCGCTTCGAGGCGTGGATGTACACGGTGGCGAACAACGTTTGCGTCGACTTCCTCCGCCGGCGCCGCCCCGAGGCGCCGCTCGGGGAGGCCGAGCAGGAGATCGAGGGGCGGTCGCCCCTGGAGCGCGTCGAGGAAGACGAGCGCCGGGCCGCGCTGATGAAGGCCGTCGACCGCCTCCCCGCGGACCAGAAGCAGGTCTTCCTTCTGCGGGAGGAGGCGGGCCTGTCGTTCAAGGAGATCGCCGCCGTCCTGGGCTGCCCGCTGAACACGGCGCTCGGACGGATGCATTACGCGATGGAACAGTTGAGAAAGGCGCTGAAGACGTATGGAATGCGATAAGTTCGTCCTGGAGAAGCTCGAAGGCGGCGACAGCCCGGACTTCCGGGCGCACCGCGTCGCGTGCGCGGGCTGCGCGCGGGATGTCGAGGAGCTCGACGACGTCCGCCGCCTCTATCACGAGGCGACGGAGGAAGAGCGCTGGCGCGGCATCGTGACGATGCCCGCGAAGCGCTCCGCGGCGGCCTGGATGCCCGTCGCGGCGGCCGCGGGAGTCGCGATCGCCGTCATCGTGGGCCTGCTGCGCTCGTCCGCCCCCGTGACGGTGGACGCGCCGACGTCCGCCGACGCCCCCGCGCCCTTCGTGCGCGTGCACGTCCTGCCGTGGGACCGGGAAGAGAACCGGCTCGCGCGCGCGATGGACGACGCGTGGACCCGCCTGGAAGGCCTGGAGAGGAGCATCCGATGATCGCCTCGCTGCTGTTTGCGCTGATGGCGCAAGAACCGCCTCCGCCGCCCCGTACGCGTCCGCGCCCGCCGGAACCGGAAGATCCCGTGTTCCGGCGCGACGCCGAGGAGCAGGAGCCGCGGCGCCGTCCGCCCGAGCCGCCCCAGAGACCCAATCCTCTGGCCAACCCGGAGGAGGTCAAGGCTTGGCTGCGCGAAAACGAGCCGGAAACCTTCCGAAGGGTGGAGAAGGCGATCGAGGAAGGCCGGCGCCCCGAAGCCATGCGCCTCCTCCACGAGGCGGAGCCCCGGATGCGGGACATGGCCGAGTTGAAGAGCCGCGACCCCAAGGCCTTCGAGAAGGCGCAGGAGCTCCGGCGCCTCGAGCGCGAGAGCCAGGAGATCGCGGAGCGCGCGCGGGCGGCCACGCCGGCGGACCGGGAAGTCGCCGCCAAGAAGCTGCGGGAGACGCTTGACCGCCTCTTCGACCTCCGGGAAGAGCAGAAGGCGCGCGAGCTCGATGAGCTCAAGCGGCGCGTCGGCGAGATCGAAAAGCAGCTGGACGCCCGGAAGGCGTCGAAGGAGCGCATCGTCGACCGCCGCAAGCGCGAGATGCTGGGGGAGCGCCTCCAGGACGATTGGTAGATCCCGGCCGGGTGGTGTGCTAATATTTCGGCCATGACGCTTCCCCTGAAGGTCGGCCAGAAGATGCCCGACGTCCGCCTGGGCTCGATGGGCGGCAACTCCGTCGCGTTCAGCGACTTCGCGGGCCGCAAGGTCCTCGTCTTCGTCTGGGGCTCGTGGGACCCCTCGCGCGAGTCCCTCGCGGCGCTCGAGAAGTATCACCAGAAGCATCCCGAGCTCGTCGTCGTTTCGGTGGCCGTCGACGCCCAGGGAGTCGACCTCCCGATGCGCTACGTCTCGAAGGCGAAGTCCACGCACGAGATCTGGATGGACGCGACCTGCACGCTGGCGCGGCGCTGGAAGGTGAAGAAGGCGGGGGTCACGCTCCTGCTGAACGAGGCGCGCTGCCTGCTGCTGACGGGCGGCCTGCCGGACGCGGCCCTGCTGAAAAAAGTCGACGGGCTGCTGGGCGAAAAGGCGAAGCTGAAGCCGATCCCCGAGTTCAAGGTCGACACGCATGACACGAAAGTCGAGATCCTCTGCCAGCAGTGCACGAACTACCTGACCCGCCGGCGGGTCGACGACGCGGTGGGCTTCCTGCGGCAGGCCTGCGAGCTCGACCCGGAGAACGAGTTCATCCCGCCCCAGACCTGGGCGCTCCGCCACCCCGAGAAGTTCTACGAGGGCCCGGTGGACGTCGCCTGGCTCAAGAAGCAGGAGCGGATCGCGCCTTAGTCCAGCAGGCGCGACAGCACCTTCGGGCGGCCCTCGACGCCCACCAGCTTCTGGTCGAGGCCCTGGAAGCGGTAGACCAGGCGCTCGGGATCCAGGCCCAGCAGGTGCAGCATCGTGGCGTGCACGTCGCGCACGGGCACGGGATCGCGGGTCACGTTGTAGCCGAAGTCGTCGGTTTCGCCGATCGACGTCCCGCCCTTCACGCCGCCGCCCGCCATCCAGAGCGTGAAGCAGCGGCCGTGGTGGTCGCGCCCGTACGTGTCCTTCGTGAGCTTGCCCTGGCAGTAGGCCGTCCGCCCGAACTCGCCGCCCCACACGATGAGCGTGTCCTCGAGCAGGCCCCGGCGCTTGAGGTCGAGCACCAGCGCCGCCGTCGCCTGATCCGTGTCCTTGCACTGGGCGCGCAGCTGGCGCGGAAGGTCGCCGTGCTGGTCCCAGCCGCGATGGAAGAGCTGGATAAAGCGCACGCCGCGCTCCGCCATCCGCCGCGCGAGCAGGCAGTTCGCCGCGTACGTGCCCGGCTTGCGCGCGTCCGCGCCGTAGAGCGCGAAGGTCTCCTCGGGCTCGCCCCGGAGGTCGAGCAGCTCCGGCACCGAGGCCTGCATCCGGAACGCCAGCTCGTACTGCGCGATCCGCGTGTCGATCTCCGGGTCGCCGCTCCGCGCCAGGGCCTCGCCGTTGAGCGCGCCCACGGCGTCGAGCATGGCGCGCCGCGCGCCGCGGTCGACGCCCGGCGGGTCGCCGAGGAAGAGCACCGGGTCGCCGGCCGCGCGGAAGGGCACGCCCTGGTGCGTCGACGGCAGGAAGCCGCTGCCCCAGAGACGCGAGCCCAGGGGTTGGGTGTCGACATCCCCGGAGCCCTTCGAGGTGAGCACCACGTAGGCCGGCAGGTCGCGGCTCTCGCTCCCGAGGCCGTACGTCACCCACGAGCCCGCGCTCGGCCGCCCCGGGAGCTGCGTGCCCGTCTGCAGGAACAGCAGCGCGGGGTCGTGCGCGACGGCGTCGGTCGTCGCGCTCCGGACCATCGCCAGCTCGTCCGCGATCTTCGCCGTGTGGGGAAGGAGCTCGCTCAGCGGGAGGCCCGACTTCCCATGCCGCGCGAACGTAAAGCGGGCCGGCACGATGGGGCGGCCCTTCTGCTCCCGGGTCAGGCCGGAAATCGGGCCCTCGCCCTGGATCGACGCGGGGATCTCCTGGCCGGCGAACGTTTCGAGGACCGGCTTCGGGTCGAAGAGGTCCAGCTGCGAGGGGCCGCCGAACTGGAAGAGGAAGATGACGCGCTTCGCCCGCGGAGGCCGGCTCTGGCCGCGGGCGAGAAGCGCCAGGGCCGTGCTTACGAACTCGCGTCGCGTGAACATGGCTACCCCTTCGTGATCGTCTCGTCCAGGTTCAGCACCGCGCTGGCGACCAGCGTCCAGGCCGCGAGCTCGGGAGATCCGGCCAGGGTTCGGGCGGCCTCGACGTCCACCGCGTACGCCGCGAGGCGTCCGTCCAGCAGGCGCTTCAGGATCGCGGCCTCGGACGTCGACGGCTTCCGTCCGGTCGCCCGGCGGAAGATCGTCGCGATCCGCTCGTCCGTCCCCGACGCTTCGCGCAGGGCGCGTTCGGCGAGGGCGCGGGCGGCGTCGATGAAGGTCGGGTCGTTCAGCAGCACGAGGGCCTGCAGGGGCGTGTTGGTGACGGCCCGCCGGACGGTGCAGACCTCGCGGCTCGGGGCGTCGAAGGCCGTCATCGCGGGCGGCGGCGCCAGCCGCTTCCAGAACGTGTAGAGGCCGCGGCGGCGGAGGGCGTCGCCTTCGTCCTGCACGTAGATCTGGGCGGTGTACTTCTTGCCTTCCTGGGAGGCGACGGCCTCCCAGACGCCGGGCGGCTGGACCGGCTTGACGCTGGGGCCCCCGAGGCGCTCGACGAGGAGCCCCGAGGCGTGCAGGGCGAGGTCGCGGATCAGCTCGGCCTGGAGGCGGACGCGCGGGCCGCGCGAGAGCAGGCGGTTCCGCGGGTCCTTCGCGAGGCGGTCGGGGGAGATCTCCGAGGCCTGGCGGTAGGTGGCGGAGGTCGTCATCCGCTTCAGCAGCCGCTTGACGTCCCAGCCGGACTCGACGAACTCGACGGCGAGCCAGTCCAGAAGCTCGGGATGCGACGGGTACTCGCCCTGGGCGCCGAAGTCGTCGGAGGTGGCGACGAGGCCGGTTCCGAACAGCAACTGCCAGAAGCGGTTGACCGCCACGCGGGCGGTGAGGGGATGGGCCGGATCGACGAGCCAGCGGGCGAGGCCGAGGCGGTCGGGGGCCGCGCCCTCCGGCAGGGGCGGGAGGCTCGCCGGGGTGCCGGGCGAAAGGCGTTCGCCCTTCTGGTCGTAGTCGCCGCGCTTGAGGAGGAAGGTGGGCCGCGGCTTGGCCATCTCCTCCATGACCATCGTCGAGGCGCCGCCCTCGAGCTTCAGGATCGGCGCCGCGTTTCCGTCCTTGCCGTCGATCGCCTTCTCCGCGACCGTGTTGAAGAACGCGAAGAGCCGGTAGTAATCGCGCTGGGTGACGGCGTCGAACTTGTGGTCGTGGCACTGCGCGCAGCCGAGCGTCAGGCCCAGCCAGACCGTGCCGGTGGTGTTCACGCGGTCGACCACGTACGCGGCGTGCACCTTGTCGGGAATCTCCGAGCCCTGGTAGCTGATCATGTGGTTGCGGTGGAAGCCCGTCGCGATCCGCTGCTCGCGCGTCGCGCCCGGCAGGAGGTCGCCCGCGATCTGCTCGATCGTGAAGCGGTCGAAGGACAGGTTCCGGTTGAAGGCGTCGATCACCCAGTCCCGCCACGGCCACATGTCGCGGTGGCTGTCGACGTGCAGGCCGTGCGTGTCCGCGAAGCGCGCGCCGTCCAGCCACATCAGCGCCATGCGTTCCCCGTAGCGCGGGGAGTCCAGGAGGCGGTCGACGGCCTTCTCGTACGACCCGTCCGCGAGGAACGCGTCGATCTCCTCCGGCGTCGGGGGGAGGCCGGTCAGGTCCAGGCTCGCGCGGCGCAGCAGCGTCTCGGGGGCGGCCTCGCGCGTGAACGCGAGTCCTTCGCGGCGCAGGCGGTCGGCGACGAACGCGTCGATCGGGTGGCCCGCCGCCGGAACCTGGGGGCGCGACGGCCTCTGGAACGACCAGTGCGCCTCCCAGGGCGCGCCCTGGGCGATCCAGCGGCGGAGGAGGTCGATCTGCTTCGGCTTCAGCGGCTTCCCGTGCTTGCGGGGGGGCATGACGTCGTCGTCGTCCGCGGTGACGCGGCGGAGGAACTCCGGAAGATCCTTGGGACGGGAGTCGAGGCGCAGGTCGCCCTTGGCGTCGGGGCCGTGGCAGGCCAGGCAGTGCTCGGAGAGGAGCGGGCGGATCTCGCGGCCGACGTCCACCGTCTGGAGGAGGAGCAGCCACGCGATCATTGAGGCAGCCCTCCGATGAACGTGAAGTCGACCTGGTGGCCGGGAGCCGCCGGATCGGGAAAGTCCTGGAAGAAGAGGCCTTCGACGGCCGCCCCCGCCGCGTAGCCGAGGTCGGAGAGGTCGAGCGCGAGGGCGAGGCCCTTGGACAGCACGTTGAAGTCGACGCCCTTCTTGACCGCGGCGTTTTCGTAGGCGGAGAGGGACCCCGGCGGCGTCTGGAACGAGTTCAGGCGGAAGCCGGAGAGCGTGAGGGCTTCGGGCGAATAGATCGTCAGGTCCCAGCGAGCCACGGTCTTCGAGCGAAGGCCGGGGGCGAAGCGCAGCGGGCTCACATGGAAGGGGTCCCCGTTCTCCGGCTGGATCACCGGCTGGTACTCGAAGAAGACCACGTCGGGTCCGGGCGCGTTGACGACCGGCCGCTGGAAGCGGATCGCCATGCCGGGCGTGTTGGGCCGCGCCGGGTCCTCGGGATCGTTCATCACCGGATCGGCCTCGAGCGGCCGGGCCGAGCTGCCGAAGTTGATCAGGCCCGTGTTCAGGTTGCGGTCCCGGTCGATCAGCTCGTGCCGGCGGCCGGGGGAGGGGACGTCGACGCCCTTCAAGGTCGCGGCCCAGTTCCCGTGCGCCGGCTGGACCTTGAAGTGGGTCGCGTCGATGCCGATCAGCGCCTCCACGGGATAGCGGACCTCGCGGCCCGCGCGGCGCACCGTGACCGCGACCAGGTCGGACCCGGGCGTCGCCTCGTAGGACACCACGCGGTCGGGGATCTCCTTGGGAAAGCGCGCGGCGTCGAGGGGGACGGTCGACATCCCCGCGGAGCCGACGCGGCGGGCGTCGCCCCGCGTGAGCTTCACGTCCCCGATGTCCGCCGCGCCCTCGAGGACGTGGACCTCCGTCTCGCCGCCCTCGCCGACGTCCAGCGCGAAGCGGGTGCCGCGGTCGACGACCTTCGTCAGCGGGGTGTCGACGGTGAAACCCTTGGAGCGCTCGTCGACGTGGACGGACCCGCGGCCGTACTTGAGCGTCAT
Source organism: Planctomycetota bacterium (assembly GCA_036383955.1). Classification (GTDB taxonomy): domain Bacteria; phylum Planctomycetota; class MHYJ01; order MHYJ01; family JACPRB01; genus JACQFK01. The sequence goes on from DASVNH010000185.1 coordinate 18,455, forward strand.
GCGGAGGGGGTCGCGCACCTCGAAGGCGGCGGGGGCGTCGAGGAGCACGAGGGCGCCGCTGGAGAACGCGAGCTCGACGGTGCCGGCGACCAGGGCGTACTCCTGGCCGGGACGGAAGCTCTCGGGCGCCGGGCCGTAAAAGCGGGCCCCCGCGCTCCGCGAGAGGCGGGCGGGCGGCTCGCCGCGGCCGAGGGTCGCGAAGGCCAGCAGGGCGGCGGCCGCCAGCCCCGCGGCGGCGGCGATCCAGACGCGCCTCTTCGGCGCGGCGGCGGGCGCGCTCGGCTTCCCCAGCGCGAGGTGGAGGTCGAGGTACTCGAAGTAGGTCCGGCGGGCGGCGGGATCGGCCTCGAGGGCCCGCTCGAGGGCGTCATGCCGCTCCGGCGTGAGCGTGCCGTCCGCGAGGGCGGAGAGGAGGTCGAGCAGCTCGTCGCGGGTCACGTCCGGGCCTCCGAGGTCTTGAAGGAGACGCACTCGAAGAGCTTGCGGCGGATCTGGTTGAGCCGGTTGTAGAGGGTCTGCGCGGCCTTGCCGCTCTCGCCGGCCAGGGCGCGGACGCTGAGGTCGTCGCCGTAGGCGCGGCGGACCAGCTCCCGCTCGGCGGCGTCCAGGGCCCGGAGGCAGCCTTCGAGGGCGGCCACGCGCTCGTCGCGGGTGGCGAGCGTGGCGGCGCGCTCCTGGGCGAGCCGCTCGAGGAGGGCGTCGCCGAAGCGGAGGCGGTCGCGCCCGCTGACGCGGAGGAAGTTGCGGACCTCGTAGAAGGCCACGCCGCAGGCCCAGCTGAGGAAGTCGACCCCCGTCTCCCAGGTGCCGACCTTCTGCCAGAGGACCACGCTGGTGCGCTGGAACACGTCTTCGGCGTCCTCGCGGCGGGGAAGGAGGGAGTAGACGTAGGCGAAGAGGCGGTCGCGGTGGCGGGCGAACTCGGCGACGAACCGCTCCATCGAGGCTCCCTTCGAAGAGTGAACGTACGGCCGGAAGGGAGTTTACCGGTGGATTCGCGACAAAAGCTCCCGGGCAGCTTTTGTCGGTCAGCGGAGATGCTTGAGAATCTCGGTCCAGGACCGGACCCAGACGGCGCCCTCGGGGAGCGCGGCCGGCTGCCGGGGCGAGATGACGATGGGCGGGATGCCGTGGGCGGCGTAGGCCTCCGCGTCGCTCGGGAGGTCGCCGATCCCCGCCCGGATGTTCGGCCAGAGGGCCCGCAGCTCGCCGAGGCGGGCGACCTTGTGGCCCTTCGAGCGGCAGGACCAGAAGCGCGTGCCGGCCCGCACGAAGAGCGGGGCCTCCGGGAACGCGTTCCGCCGCAGCCAGGCCCGCGTTTTGTTCGCGTAGATGTGGTCCCGCGCCGAAAGGTAGACGATCTGCATCCTTCCGCCGAGGGAAGTCAGGGCATCCACCGCGCCCGCGAGCGTCCGCACCCAGGGATTCGGCTTCAGGATGAATCCGGCGGGCGAGACGTCCGCGATCGTATGGTCGATGTCGGTGACGAGGACGGCCGACGTCCCGGGCGCGACGCGCACGAGGGCCTCCGCTTCCGCGCGCCCGCAGCGCACGCGCAAGCGATGAAGGCCCTCGGGCAGGGGCTTCAGGGGCACGGTCGCGAGGCCGTCCGGTCCGGTTCTCGCTTGACCGTGGTTCTCGACCTCCACTTCGGCGCCGGAGCGGGCGGGATCGATGAACGGCGCCCAGCGGGTTTCGACCTCCACCGTGAGCGCGGCCTCCCGGCCGGCCGGGAGGAGGAGGTCGCGCGGGCTGAGCAGCGGGCTCACGCGGGAGGAGGCGCCTCGACTTCCGGAGCGGCGACGGGCTCTTCGATCGGCGGCGCTTCGGCGGTCGGCTCGGCGCGGACGATGGGCTCGATGCCCACGATTTCGCGGGCGAGGGCCATGTAGTCCTCGGCGCCGTTGGAATCGGGGGCGTATTCGAAGATGGTCTGGCCGTGGCTCGGCGCTTCGGCGAGCCGGACGTTGGTCCGGATGCGGGTCTTGAAGACTTTGCCCTTGAAGTAGTTCTGGAGCTCCTCCACCGTCTCGCGCGCGAGGCCCTTGCGGATGTCGTACATGCACGGAATTACGCCCTTGATTTCGAGCTCGGGATTGAGGCGGCGGCGGATGAGCTCGACGGTGCGGGTGAGGAGGGAGATGCCGTGCAGGGCGAGGAACTCGCACTGGAGGGGGACCATGACTTCCTTGGCGTAGGTGAGGGCGTTGATCGAGAGCAGGCCGAGCGAGGGCGAGCAGTCGAGGAGGACGAAGTCGTAGCTGGTCAGCCCGCTGAGGGCGTCGCGCAGGATGGTCTCGCGGCCGATGGCGGAGGCAAGCTCCAGCTCGGCGCCGGCCAGGTCGATGGACGAGGGAAGGAGATGCAAGTTGGGCGAGATTTCGATGGGCACCGCGGCGCCGCCGTTCAGGATGGAGTAGGTGGTGTGCTCCTGCTCGTGGGCGGGCACGCCGAGGGAGACGGTGGCGTTCGACTGGGGGTCGAGGTCGATCAGCAGCACCTTCCGGTCGAGGCGCGCCAGGGCGTCACTGAGGTTGACGGCGGTGGTCGTCTTCCCGACGCCCCCCTTCTGATTGACCAGAGCGATCTTCCGCATGGTCCCCCCCTCCTAACTTCGACAGCTCGTCCACGAGCCACGGCCCCATCGTGGGACCGTAAAAACTCATCATCCGCTCGTAACCGCCCGCGCGGTAATCCTCCTCGGTGAGGAAATACCCCAGGTGGTCGTTCGCGAGCCCCACCACCCAGGCGCCCGGGAACCGCTTCTTGAGCTCCAGCCCGAGAGCCGCGCACGGCTCTCCCGGCACGCAGAACATCCGCGTGCCGCCAAGCTCCAGAAGCGCCAGGACGCTTCGAGTCGGGTGGGACGGAAGGGTGGGGGACGGCAGGTCCACCCCTCTCTCCACGTAGCGGATTGTACCCCGGACCGCGCGTTTTTCAATGCCCGGCAGCAGGGAAGCCGCCCGTTCGGCCAGCGCCGCCCCCATCGCCTCCACCCGCCCGAAATCCCCGGTTCCGCCGGGAGCGCGGGGGGCGACGTCCCCTTCCGCCCCGTTCAGGTAGAGCACCGGGCATCCGGCGCGCGCCTCGAGGGCCCGCTGGAAGGCGCCGGGCCAGTCCGCGCTCAGAAGTCGCGCGCGATCTGGAAGGATCGTGGCGTGCGCCGCGAACGTCGCCACGAGCGCCATCGGGCGCGACCGGACGTCGAGGACCACCATCAGCCCCAGCTCGGGGTCGACCGGGCCCGACGGGGAGCGCCGGTTGCGGGAGAGGCCGGGGATGTCGGTCCTCGCGAAGGCGAGCCGGGCGGGGCGAAGAGAGGCGCGGGCGGCGGCGACGGCCTGCCGGATCTTCGCGACGGTCTCGTCCCGGAGGGCGGCGTCGAAGGGGCCCATGGCGAGTTGCCAGAAGCCGGGCGCGAGGGCGCCCAGGCTCGAGTGCGTGTGGGAGGCGGCCAGGACGAGCGGCGCGTCGGCGGGGCGGACGGCGTCGCGCATGTCGAGGCTCGTCCCGACGAGGTCGGTGGCGACGAGGCAGACGCGGGCGGTGGGCGTCTCGAGCCAGAGGGCCTTGGCGTAGACGGGGTCGTGGACGCCTTCCATGGGCTTGCCCTGGCGGGCGCCGTAGCCGCCGAGGGGGACGGGGCGGGCGGGGGTCAGGTCGACCATGCCGACGCCGGCGAGCAGCTCCGGCGGGGGGGCGGCGGTCGTCGACGAGCATCCCGCTAGAAGGATGAAAACGAATCCGGCGCGACGGCTCATGCGTCCGCAGTTTACGAAATAATCCGAACAGGGACGTTTTTCGTGACGACTTTTTCGGGTTTTTCGACACGGGAGGGTAGCTGAAAGGAGGCGCTATGGAGCGGATTCTGAAGGACCTGGCGGACCGGCTTCACGACTTGCGGCTTCGAGCGAATCGAGTGACGCTGAAGCACGTCCTCGACTCGGCGAAGATCCTCCAGGAGGCGAGGGAGATCGCCCAGGGTGAGTTTGGTCGCTGGGTAAGAGAGCGCGCGCACATGCAGTACGAGACCGCCCGTCGGTACCTCCGTGTCGCGGTCTTCGTTCAGACGCATCACAATTCAAATAGCGAAATCGCAACTCTCAGCCTGGCAAAGATTTATGCGCTTTCCTCGCTGGATTCCGATACCGCGCAGAGGTTCCTGGCGCATCGCGAGGCCTTCTCCAAGCCGTTGAGTCAGCTGACGGACGTCGAGTTCCTTCGCGAGTTCCGTCAGAGATACCCGAAGAAGGTCTACCGGCGGACGAGGCTCCACTTCTACCGCGAGATCGCGGCGACGCTCACCCGTCTTCGGAAGGCGCTGGCGCGCGGCCAGTCGTACGCCGCGCGGTTGACGTCCCTGCAGGGGGAGCGGATCAGCCGCGAACTGGAGGCGCTGGGAAGTCAGGCGCCGTTCTGGAAGTCGAGGAAGGGAGCGACGGGTTAGACGACCAGCTTTCCGTCGAGGTACTTCTGGATGGTCTGATGGGCGTCAGCGGAGATGCGGGTGAACATGACGCCGACTTTTTCGGTGCTCGGGTTGTCGGCCCACTGGTAGACGTGGGCGATGCGGCCCTGGACCTCGAGGACGATGTCCTTCTTGATCGAGAGCACGAAGTCGAGGATCTGGGACTCCTGGAAGCGCTTGGCGTGCTTGGCGAAGAGGCAGAGCGGATGCACGGTGCCCTGCTCGTAGCCGGTGCAGATCTCGCAGCGGACGAATTCGAACGAGAGGCCTTTTTGCGAGATGTCGTAGACCTTGGTCTTGTAGACGGGGGAGATGCCGGCCTGATTCTGGCCGCCCCACGAGAGCGACCAGCCCGCCACCTTCCGGCGGGAATCGCGCCGCTCGACGGGCGCGGCGAGCCGCGTGCTGGACGAGGTGAGGGAGGCCCGCGACGCGAGGGCCTTCTGCACCTTGCTGAGCACGATGTCCTTGGTGAACGGCTTGATGATGTAGTCCTCCGCGCCGGCGCGGATGGCCGCGATGAGGTCTTCCTTGCGGTTCTTCGCCGTGCAGATGACGACCGGAATGCGCTTGGTCTCCGCCTCTTCCTTGAGCTGGCGGCAGACCGAGAAGCCGTCGATCAGGGGCATCATGATGTCCAGGATCATGGCGTCGGGGCGCTGGCTCCGGGCCATGTTGAGCGCCTCGCGGCCGTTGGAGGCCTCGACCGTCTCGTAGTGGGCGTTCTTGAGGAAGAGGCAGAGGATCCGCCGGAGATTGGGGTCGTCGTCGGCGACGAGGATGAGCGGGACCGTCCGAGTTTCGTTCATGGACGGAAGGCCATCTTTTCACCCTGGGGGGGCGGTTGTCAATGAAGATGACGGACGTTGGACCCGCGGCCCGAGTTTCGGATATGCTCCGCGCGTGAACGCGGAGGTCGTCGAGGTCCGGCCGGAGACGTCCTCCGCCGCGACGCTGGGGTTCCGGCTCGACGCCCCCGGCCTCGATCATCGGCCGGGCCAGTGGATCCGGATCGATCCCCACCAGTTCGGCTCGCTTTCGACCGCTCTGCGCGAGCGAGCGGAGAAGCGGGGCAAGCCCGAAGGGCCCGCCTATTTCTCGATTTCCTCCGACGCCCTCCGCTCCGACTATCTTGAGATCACGGTCAAGACGTCCGACCGCCCGGGCGGCTCGCCGCTGCCCGACTTCCTGGTCCGCGGCCTCCGGCCCGGCGCGCGCGTCGCCGTCGACGGCCCCGGAGGGCGCTACGGCTACCCGGATCCGATGCCGGCGGGGCTCGCGGGCGTGATCCACGTCTGCGCGGGGAGCGGAACGGCCCCGAACCGCGGCCTGATCCGCCACGCGCTGGGGAAGGGCTGGCCCCTGAAGCACCTCCTGATCGCGCAGGATCGGACGCCCGAAGACGCGCTGTACCGGCGCGAATGGGAGGCGCTTGAAGCGTCGGACGGGAGCCGCTTCCGCCGACGCGCGGCGTTTTCCAGGACGTCGGGCGATTACGTCTCGGCGGCCCTGATCGCCGACGCGGCGCGCGGGTTCCTGGAGCCGGGGGCCTGTCTCGCGCTGATCTGCGGGCCGAACGATCCTCGGAACGGGGCGCCCGGGTTCTGCGACCTGGCGCGCAAGGCCCTGGTGGACGCCGGCGTTCCCGCGGACCGCGTCCTCGGCGAGCGGGTCTGACCCCGGCGGCCCTCCGGGGGGTGTGATATACTTTTTTCCATCATGCGCCATCTCTGGCTGCTCGTCACCGGGTTGGCGTGGGCGGGCATGATGGGTCTCCTCTTTCACCGGGAGATCCGGCCCTACTTCGAATACCAGCAGCCGCCGTCGTACGAGTCCGTCCTGCGCGAGAAGCGGCATCCGGAAGTGCAGCGGCGGGTGGTGTACTTCACCGAGGGCCGCAACAAGATCGGCGAGTGCGAGACGCTGATCGAGCCCCAGGCCGAGGGCGGGGCGTCGCTGCGGACGCGGTTCCTGATGGGGATGTCGACGTTCACCCCGATCAAGCTGCCCGACGACAAGGTCTACCTGATGTCGGAGTTCAAGGTGGACGGGGCCTGGCGGCTGGCCGAGTTCAAGATGGACTGCCGCTTCCAGGGGATCCCGCTGACGCTGAAGGGCCAGCGGCAGGGAGAGAAGCTTTTCGTGACGTACAACCTCGTCCTGGCGCGGGGCGAGCGCCTGGTGGAACTGCCTCCCGACGCGATGCTGTCCGACAGCTTCCTGCCCTACCTGGGCGGGCGCGGGCTGGAGGAAGGCAAGAAGTGGCGGATCCGGCTGGTGGACATGTCCGGCCTGCTGACGATGGGCAAGGGGCAGGAGCTGTCGTTTACCGAGATGTTCGCCACGGTGGAAGGGCGGGAGGTCATCCGGGCGGGGGTCCGGGACGTCCCGTGCTGGAAGGTGTCGGTGCGCGAGCAGGCCAGCGACGACCAGGAGAAGTGGGCCTATCAGCTCTGGGTGGACGAGAAGGGCACCGTGGTGCAGCAGCTGATGAAGATCAACCGGCTGCCGTGCACGGTCGTGCTGGAAGAGCAGCGGATCCTCACGCCGGAGGCGGCGCGGACCCACCGCTGGAGGGTGGAGGCGCCGCGCTGATGATCGCGATCCAGGGCGTGACCAAATCGTACGGGCCGAAGACCGCGGTCGACAACCTGTCGCTCGAGATCGCCCCCGGCGAATTCTTCGCGGTGCTGGGCCCCAACGGCGCCGGGAAGACCACGACCATCAAGATGATCGCCGGGCTGCTGCGGCCGAGCGCCGGGAAGATCCTGGTCTGCGGCCACGACGTCCATCTCGACCCGATTCCGGCCAAGCGCGCGTGCGCCTACGTGCCCGACCAGCCCTTCCTCTACGACAAGCTGTCCGGCCTCGAGTTCATGCATTTCATCGGCGACCTCTACGGCGTGGCCGGGCCCGAGCGCGAGAAGGAGATCGAACGGCTGACCGAACTGTTCGGCATGAAGGCGTTCGTGCGCGAGCTCACCGAGGCCTATTCCCACGGCATGAAGCAGCGCCTCGTCCTGGCGGCGACGCTGCTGCACCGGCCGAAGGTGATCCTGGTGGACGAGCCTCTGGTCGGGCTCGATCCCCACAACGCCCGGCTGGTGAAGGAGGTCTTCCGGGAGCAGGCCCGGTCGGGGACGTCGATCTTCATGTCCACCCACGTGCTGTCCGTCGCGGAGGATTTCGCCGACCGCATCGGGATCATGCTGCACGGGAGGATGGTGGCGCTGGGGAAGATGGACGACCTGCGGAAGCAGGCGAAGTCGGACGGCCGCCTGGAAGAGGTCTTCTTCCGGATCACGGAGGGGGCGGCCGGTGACTGACCTGGGCGCGCTGGCGGCGCTCAAGGGTCGGGAGTTCCGGAACCGGCTGCGGGGGCTGTCCGGCCAGTCGAAGTTCAAGGTGGGCGTGCTCGCCGTCTTCTCGCTGGCCTTCTGGGCGACCCTGTACGCGCTGTTTTACGAAGGGCTTCACTTCATCCACAAGGTGGCGGCCGGCTACAACTTCCATTCGCTCATCGACGCGATGCTGTACATCTTCTTCTTCGCGCTCACGATCATGCTCGTGTTCTCGAACGCCATCATCGGCTACTCCAGCTACTTCAAGGCCAGGGAGACGGCCTTCCTGCTGTCGCGGCCCGTGCGGGCGTCGACGGTCTTCCTGGTCAAGTTCGCCGAATCGCTCGGCTTCAGCTCCTGGGCGTTCCTGTTCCTGGGCACCCCGCTCATGGCGGCGTACGGCAACCTGATGGGGGCGCCCTGGCACTTCTATCTCACCTCCGGCCTCTTCCTGGCCGCGTACATGCTCGTGCCCGCGGCGCTCGGCGCGATCGTCGTCATGCTCGTCACGGTCCTCCTGCCGCGGACCCGGCGGGGCGTGCTCATCGGCGGCCTCGCGGCGGTGGTCGTGGCGGGCGGCGTCCTGGCCTGGCGGATGGCCACCGAGCACGGCGGCCGGGGTGTCGACCTGAAGCTGGCGAGCCAGGTCTTCGAGCACACGCGCTTCAGCCGGATCCCGCTGCTGCCCAGCTACTGGCTGGCGAAGGGGATCCTGGAGCTCTCCGCGGGCCGGAACGCCGGCGCGGGCTTCTTTTTCCTGCTGATCCTGGCGAACGTCGGATTCCTGACCACCCTGGCCCACGCGATGAGCGGGTCGCTGCTGCTGCGGGGCTGGCACGCCTCCCAGGGACGTCGCGGCGCGAAGCGCTACTCCGGCCGCGGCTGGGTGGACGGCCTGGTCCGGGCGCTGCTCTTCTTCGTCGACCCCCGCGTCCGGTCGATCGTGGCGAAGGACCTCAAGAGCTTCCTGCGCGACCCCGTCCAGTGGTCCCAGTTCCTCATCTTCTTCGGCCTGCTGGGGATCTACTTCCTCAACCTCCGGACCTTCGCGTACGAGGACCGGGACCTCTTCTGGAAGAACCTGATCGCGCAGATGAACCTGCTGGCGACGTCCCTGACGCTGGCGACCTTCGCGAGCCGCTTCATCTTCCCCCAGCTGTCCCTGGAGGGGCGCCGCTTCTGGATCGTGGGCATGGCGCCCATGGAGCGGGAGAAGATCCTGTTCGGCAAGCTGGCGCTCTCGTTCCTCTGCACGCTCGTGATCAGCGAGACGCTGATCGGGATCTCCAGCTTCATGCTCCGCACGCCGGTGGCGCTGGCCGTGCTGCACTCGGTGTCGCTCTTCGGGATCTGCCTGGGCCTGTCGGGCTTGAGCGTGGGGCTGGGGGCCCTCTACCCGAACTTCTCGGAGGACAATCCCTCCAAGATCGTCAGCGGCTTCGGAGGGACGCTGAACCTCGTGCTGAGCCTGATGTTCGTCCTGGCCGTGCTGGCCGCCCAGGCGATCCCCTGCTTCTACTACTTCGGACGCTGGGCGCTCACCGGCGCCCAGTTCCGCGGCGTGATCGTGGGCTGCATGGGTGGCATCGCCGCGCTCTCCCTGGTCGCCTGCCTGGCGCCGATGACCCTGGCGCTGCGCCGCGTCCGCCAGCTGGAGCTCTGAGATCTACTTCTCCAGGTACTCGACCTCGCCCGCCGGCGCGGGGGCGGGGACGCGACGGCCGAAGGCGCCCAGCGGGAGGGAGCCGAGCCCCGAGAGGCTGACGTAGGGGAAGATCACGAACCAGCCGATGACGGGGAAGAGCGAGCCGAAGGCGAAGATCAGCCAGCCGGCCGCCAGATGGGACGCCCGCGAGCCTTCCTTGCCGCACGACCAGTAGAGCCGGCGCCCGATGTCCTCCGCCGCCGCCGCGTAGGCCAGGACGAGAGAGACGCCGAAGGCCAGCGCCACGATGGAGAAGAGCGCGGGCACCTTGTGGACGACGGCCCCCGCGACGCCGTAGGCGCCCGCCACGGGCAGGCCGACGAGGAAGGAGCGCAGGTTGCGCTCGCGCAGGGCGCCGGTGAAGCGCTGGGTGGCGTTGGGCGCGACGACCAGCGTCATGTACAGGATGCCCAGGAGCGACACGATGAGCGCCACGCCGAGGGCGCCCGCGAAGGTCAGGAAGATCACCCCGTAGAAGGCCTGCTGCGGATCGGGATCGGCGAGACCCAGGGCGAGATTCATCGGACCCTCCAAGCGTTCAGCGTTTCGAGCGCCGCCCCGACCGAGCGGGCGGCCTGCTCCCGGGCCGAGACGACGCGTTCGTGGCGGTCGAGCTGGAAAGCGAAGACGGAGCCCGCGACGGCGAACAGCACCGCGGCGGCCGCGGCCAGCCGCAGGATCTCGCGGCGCAGGGGCGCCTCGCGGGGCAGGGCCCGGAGCACCCGGCTCACGAGCCCCTTCGGGGGGTCGAGGACCGGCAGCGTCCGCAGGCGCGCCTCGACGGCGACGTGCAGGCGGCAGTCCTCGCAGGACTCCAGGTGGTCGCGCGTGTCTTCACAGGTCATTTCATTCCTCCTTACAGGAGGGTCTCCACGTACGGTTTCAGTTTTTGAACGAGCATTTCCCGGGCCCGGAACAGCCAGGTCTTCACGGTGCCCACGGGCACCTGGAGGCTTTCGGCGATCTCGGCGACGCCCAGGTCCTCGAGGTACTTGAGCGTCACGCAGGACTGGTACTCGGGGGGAAGCTCGCGGATCGCCTGGCGGAGGCGGTCGCTGCCGTCGCGCGGCGCCGCGTCCCGCACCGCCACTTCCGTGAGCTCGACCGTGGGACGTCGCTTCTCCTTCCAGTTCAGCGCGCAGTTGGTCGCCAGGCGCCGGAACCAGGGGAGAAAGGGCTGGGCGGGGTCGTACTGGGCGAAATTGCGGAAGAGGCGGAGGAAGATCTCCTGCGTCGCGTCCTCGGCGTCGCCGACGTTCCAGGTGACGCGGTAGGCGATGTTGTAGGCGAGGCGTTGGGCGGCTTCGACGACGAGGCGGAACGCCTCGCGGTCGCCGGACCGCGCGCGGAGCAGAATGTCCCGGGGGATCTCCGGCGTCATGCCTCGACCCTACTGGTTCGACACGCTTGATTCACTGGGTTGTACCCCAGGGGAACAACCCAGCGAATCAAAGCCGACTCACCACCCGCTACAGGGAACGGACGTCCCCCGGTTTCACTATACCGCGCTCGGTGATGATCCCGGTGATGTACTTCGCCGGGGTGACGTCGAAGGCCGGGTTCCAGGCGGGGAAGCGGGAGGAGATCTCGGACGGGGCCCGCTCCTCGACCGGGATCTCGGAGCCGTCGCGCCGGGTCAGGTCGAGGGTGGACGTCGGGGCGGCCACGTAGAACGGCACGCCCAGGGCGCGGCAGGCGAGGGCGAGGCCGAACGTGCCGATCTTGTTGGCGGTGTCGCCATTCCGGGCGATCCGGTCCGCGCCCGCCACGGCCGCCTTGACGCCCTTCTCGCGGATCGTCGCGGCGGCGGCGCCGTCCACGACCAGGAAGGCGCGCAGCCCGCATTTCTCGGCTTCCCAGAGCGTGAGGCGGGCGCCCTGGTTGAGGGGGCGCGTTTCGAGGGCGTAGACGACGGGGCGCGCGCGGCGGAGGACCCCGAAGGCCGTCCCGATCCCTCCGGTCGCCAGGGCGCCGGTGTTGCAGATGGTGATGGCCGGCCCGGAGCGGAACAGGGGCGCGCCGTGCCGGGCGATGGCCTCGCAGCGGGCCTTCTCCTCCGCGTGGATCGTCCGCGCTTCGCGGAGGGGGTCGGATGCCTTCAACGCGCGTTCCACGGCCCAGCGGAGATTCACGGCGGTGGGGCGGGCGGAGGCCAGGGCGTCCGCGGCCCGGGCCCGGGTCCGCGCCGAAGCGAGGGCGAGGCCGTAGGCGCCGACGACGCCGAGGAGGGGAGCGCCCCGGACCGCCAGGGTCCGGATGGCGTGAACGACGTGGGCGGGAGTCCGGCAGGTCAGCCAGCGCTCACGGTCGGGAAGCCGGCGCTGATCGAGGATCAGGAGCCGGCCGCGTTCCCAGCGGAACGCGGCTACTTCTTGATCTGACCGCAATGCTTGAGCAGGCGCTCGAGAGAATCGCTCGGAAGAGCGCCCTTCGACACCCAATGGTCGTAGCGGGCCTGGTCGATCTTGACCTTGGTCTCCGCCTTCTTCGCCATGGGATCGTAGGTGCCGAGCTTCTCGAGATAGCGGCCGTCGCGGCGGGTCCGCGAGTCGAAGACCGCGATGCGCCAGCCGGGCTCGTTCTTGCGGCCCGTGCGGGTGAGTCGAATTCTGACGGACATAGGGCGGACACTATAGCGGTCGGGCCGGGCGCGCGCAAGCATATTTCGCGCGTTTTTCCTTCCGCGCTCCGCGCGACGTCGGTTAGATTGATCCGCGTGATTTACTTCTTCTGCTCCGAGTGCCGTGAGGAACTCGAGGCGGAGGACTCCATCCGGGGCACCCGGATGAAGTGTCCGGCCTGCCTCAAGGACCTCGAGGTCCCGAAGGCGGGCTCCAAGCCCGCGCCCCGGCCCGCCGCGGGAGGATCGCGGGAGAGCGAGGCCGGGCTGGAGGCCCAGCCGGGCGCGCGCTTCATCCTGCTGGTTCTGCTCCTCGGGCTCGTCGGCCTGCTCATCGTGGGCGGCGCCGGCTACACCCTCCTGAAGCGCGAGCGCGAGCGGAAGGAGAAGGCGCGCCCCACCTGCGCCACCTGCGGCGGCAGCGGGAAGATCTCCTGCGCCGCCTGCGAGGGCCGGAAGACGCGGGCCTGCAAGGAGTGCGTGCAGGGGAAGCGCAAGAATTTCCGCGACCAGGAAGAGGACTGCTACGTGTGCTCGGGGAAGGCGACGACCGACTGCCCGGTCTGCGGCGCCCGGGGAAACTACGGCTGCGCGGCCTGCGGCGGCACGGGGCGCCTCGACGCCCCCGGCAAGAAGTGAGCGCCTAGCGCCGACGGCCCGGCATCGGCGGGCCGCCCGGAAAGCCGGGCGGAGCCTTGCCCTTCTTCATCATCCGGATCATCTTGCGGGCGTCGTCGAACTGCTTCAGCAGCGAGTTGACTTCCTGGATCGGACGTCCCGAGCCGTGCGCGATGCGCTGCCGGCGCGAGCCGTTGAGAAGCTCGGGGTTCTGCCGCTCCTGAAGCGTCATCGACTGCATGATGGCCTCGGAGTATTTCAGCTCGTCGTCGTCGACCTCTTCCGCCATCTTCCCGATCTCGCCGGGCAGCATCTTCATGATCGACTTGAGCGGCCCGAGCTTCTTCATCTGCTGGAGCTGCTTGAGGAAGTCGTCGAGCGTCAGCTCGTCCTTCATGATCTTCCGCTGCATCTCCTCGGCGTGCTTCTGGTCGATGGCCTCGCGGGCCTTCTCGACGAAGCTGACGATGTCGCCCTTGCCGAGGATGCGGGAGGCCATGCGGTCGGGATGGAACTCCTCGAGGTTGTCGATCTTCTCGCCGAGGCCGATGAACTTGATGGGCTTGCCGGTGATGGCCTTGACGGACAGCGCGGCGCCGCCGCGGGCGTCGCCGTCGAGCTTCGTCATGATCACGCCGTCGAGGCCGAGCTGCTTGTTGAACTCGTCGGCGGAGCGGACGGCGTCCTGGCCGGTCATGGCGTCGCAGACCAGGAAGATCTGGTGCGGCTTGCACTTCGCCTTGATCTCCGCGAGCTCCTCCATCATGTCCTTGTCGATGTGGAGGCGGCCCTGGGTGTCGAGGATCACCAGGTCGTGGCTGTCCTCGACGGCCTTCGCGATGCCGCGCTCGCAGATCTTGACGACGCGGCCGGAGGGCTCGAAGTAGACGGGGATCTTGTTCTGGGCGCCGATCGTCTTGAGCTGCTCGACGGCCGCCGGGCGGATCATGTCGGCGGCGACGAGGAGGGGGCGGCGGCCGCGCTTCTGGGCGTACTTTCCGAGCTTGCCGGTGGTGGTCGTCTTGCCGGAGCCCTGGAGGCCGACCATCATGATGACGGCCGGCCCGCCGGAGGCCGTGGGCAGGGCGTGGTCGACGGGCCCCATGAGGGCCTCGAGCTCCTTCTGGAAGACGAAGATGAACATCTCCGTCGGATTGACGCTCTTGATGACTTCCTCGCCGACGGCCTTGGCCTTCACGCGGTCGATGACGTCCTTGACGACCTTGAAGTTGACGTCCGCCGCGAGCATCGCGCGCCGGACCTCCTGGAGGCCCTCCTCGATGTTGCTCTCGCTGAGCCGGCCCTTGCCGGACAGCTTCCTGAACACGTTGCTGAGGGAGTCGGTGAGGGACTCGAACATGCGGCGCATTGTAGCGAAGCGGGAAAACCTCCGCAACCGCGGCGCGGGCGTCGTGTTAGAAGGAGGTCCGGATGAAATTATGAAGAAGGAGAATCGCATGAAGACCTGGCTGAGCGGCGCCCTGGCGGCGCTGGTGTGCGCGTCGGGAATCGGCTTCGCGCAGGAGCCCCCGAAAGAGGAGCCCAAGAAGCAGGAAGAGGGCAAGAAGCGGGGCGGGCCGATGGCGCTCCCGACGTCCGCCGACCTGAAGGAGAAGTGCGGCCTGGACGAGGAGCAGGTGAAGAAGGTCGACGAGATCCTGGCCTCGTACAAGGACAAGGTCGCGGAGGCCCAGAAGAAGATCAAGGACGCCGAGGACAAGAAGGCGGCCGCCAAGGAGGCCATGACGCTGCGCGGCGAGATCACGGGCAAGCTCGTCGAGGTCGGCAAGGACGACGAGCAGAAGAAAAAGCTGACGGAGGCGACGGCGCCGCCCCAGCGGAAGAAGAAGGAATAACGGCGGATTCAAGCGGGGCGCCGGAGCCATGCTCCGGCGCCCCTTTTCGTTTCTAGGCGACTTCCCGCATCTGCCCTTCGCCGGGCTTGAGGTCGACGCGCTTGATCCGCGCGCCCAGGGTCTCGAGGCGGTCCTCGACGCGGTCGTAGCCGCGGTCGAGGTGGTAGATGCGCTGGATCATCGTCTCGCCGCGGGCGGCGAGGGCGGCGACGAGCAGGCCGGCGGCGGCCCGGAGGTCGCTGGCCATGACGGGCGCGCCGGAGAGGTCCTTCACGCCGATGACGATGGCGCTGGGGCCTTCGCGCCGGATCTGGGCGCCCATGCGGCCGAGCTCCGGCACGTGGCCGAAGCGCTCCGGGTAGATGCGCTCGGTCAGGATGCTGATGCCGTCGCTCCGCGTCATCATCGCCATGAACTGCGACTGCATGTCGGTCGGGAAGCCGGGGTAGGGGAGCGTCGCGAGGTTCACCGGCCGGAACAGGCCGTTGCCGATGACGCGGATCCAGTCCTTGCCGGTGGTGATGTGCGCGCCGGCCTGGCGCATGCACTCGATGACGCACATGAGGTGGTCCGGCTCGCAGCGCTCGATCACCACGTCGCCGCCCGTCATCGCCGCCGCGGCCATGAACGTGCCGGCTTCGATGCGGTCGGGCATGACGTCCCAGACGCAGCCGTGGAGCTTCTTCACGCCGTGGACGGTGAGCCGCGGGCTGCCGATGCCGTGGATGTTGGCGCCCATCTTGTTGAGGAGCCGGGCGCATTCCTGGACCTCGGGCTCGCAGGCGGCGCACTCGATGATGGTGGTGCCCGGAGCGAGGACGGCCGCCATCAGGACGTTCTCGGTGCCGGTGACGGTCGACCCGAAGGGGCCGCCCAGGTACATGCTGCCGCCCTGGAGCTTGCGGGCCGACGCGACGACGTAGCCGCGCTCGACATTCACGGCCGCCCCGAGGGCGGCGAGGCCCTTCAGATGCAGGTCGATGGGGCGGTCGCCGATCGCGCAGCCGCCGGGCATGGAGACCTCGGCGTAGCGGCGCTTGCCCACAAGGGGTCCGAGGACGCAGACGCTGGCGCGCATCTTCGAGACCAGCTCGTACGAAGCGCGGCAGTTCTTCTCGCTGACGACTTCCATCGTCATCACGTCGCCGCGGTGCTCGATCCGGAGGCCGAGCTGCTGCAGGACGAGGATCATCGACTTGATGTCGGCCAGGTGGGGGACGCGCCGGAGGACGAGCTTGCCCTCGTCCAGGAGCAGCGCGGCGGCCATCATCGGCAGCGCCGCGTTCTTGGCGCCCCGGACCTCGACGGACCCGCGAAGGGGGCGTCCCCCTTCGATGACGAAAGCGTCCATGCCCAGTCCCCCTCTCAGTATATAAATTATAATTCGTAACTTATGAAAAGCAAGGGCAAAAATGGAATGAATGCGGAGAGGGGAGGAACCGCTATTTCTCGGCCTTGGCCTTCTGCTCGGTCGCCAGCTTCTTGAGCGGCTCCGACGGCCCCGCGCCCAGGGCCTTCTGGTACCACTCGACCGCCGCCGCCCGGTCGCCCGCGCGCCGGTGCAGCTCGCCCATCAGATACGCCACGTCCGGGCTCGCCCCCAGCGGCTCGTACACCGCCATCGCCTTGCGCTGGAAGTCGCGCTCGAGAACGATCGACGCCCGCATCCGCGCCGCCGCGTCGTCGACGACGGAGTTCTCGCCCTTGAGGGCGTCGACCTCCTTCAGCCAGCGCTCCGCCTCCGCGTTCTCGCCGTGCTTGCGGAACACGTACGCCGCCAGATAGGGGGCGAGCAGCCGCTGCGCGCCCCGGGGATAGCGCTTCGCCAGGATGTCCTTCTCGATCTTGCGCGCCACCTCCAGGTCGAACTCCGTCCGGTTCTTCGACAGCCCGAGCTTCATCGGCTCCTGGTCGAGCTGATAAGACCGGACCATCGCGTCGAACTCGTCGAAGCCGTCGAGGTACACCGCGCCCTGCTGGCGCGCGCTCCACGACGCGTTCAGGTAGGCCCGCCCGACCTCGGCCGCCGCCTGCCCCCGGATCCGCGCCGTTTGCGCCATGAGGTCGTACTTCACGTGCCCGGGGATCTTCTCCTGCCGCGCGGTCTTCGGGAACTCCGCCAGGGGCTTGAGGCCCGCCAGCAGCGCCTTCCGCTGCTCCTCCGGCACGGGCGCCTCGAAGTCCGATTTGCGGCCGGCGAAGCGACATCCCGGGCAGACCCACACGTAGAGCTCGAGAGGCGTCGTCTTGATCGCGTGGGGGCACCAGTCGGTGTCGACCCCGCCCCAGCGGTTCGAGCGGACCTCGGCGGCCTGGAACTTGTGGCCGTCGACGGGACAGACGACGTCCACCGTCTTCCGCTCGTCGCCCGCCGCGAGGAGGGCCGCCGCCACCCAGAAGATCATCGCGCCTCCACCACCCGGTCGAAGCCGTCCAGGTCCTTGCTAATAGTGACGCTGGCAAAGCCCGCTTGTAAAGCCAGATTCCGGACGGCCTCCGCCTGGTGGGGCGCGATCTCGAGCAGCAGCCGGGGGGCCCGCGTCCGGGCGCCCGCCACGATCCGGCGGATGACGTCGAGGCCGTCGGCCCCCGCCTCGAGCGCCAGCCGCGGCTCGTGCAGGACTTCGGGGGGCAGCGCGGCCATCTCGGACGTCGAGATGTAGGGCGGATTGGAGATGACCAGCTCCCAGGCGCCGTCGGCCCAGACGTCGGCCTGGAGGAAGTCGATCCGCTCCGCGACGCCCAGGCGTTCGGCGTTGCGGCGCGCGATCGCGAGGGCCTTCTCGGAGAGGTCGACGGCGGTCCCGCGCCCGCCGCGGAGGGCGAGGGCGATCGCGATCGCGCCCGAGCCGGTGCCGATGTCGAGGAAGGTCGCGGGCGTGCCGGCGCGCTCGACGAGCGCCTCGGTGCTGGGGCGGGGGATGAGGACGGAGGGCGAGACGTCGAGCTCGATCCCGAGGAACTCCTCCGAGCCGACGATGTAGGCGGCGGGCTCGCGCCGGTCGCCGCGACGTCCCACCAGGCGCCGGAAGCGGAGCTCCTGCGCGTGGGTGAAGTCGTGGGGCGGATCGCCGAGGGCGGTCTTGAGGGGGCGTCCGGCGGCGTACGCGGCCAGCAGCTTGACGTCGTCGTCCGGGTACTCAATGCCGGCGTCGCGGAGGAACTTTCGGGCCTCCTCGAGCAGGTTCACGCCTTCTTGCTCAGCGCCTTGAGTTTCTCTTCGCGCTCCAGCTTGAGCAACCGGTCGATCAGCTCGTCCAGGTCGCCGAGGAGGAACGCCTCCAGGCGGTGGATCGAGCCCGCGGCTCCGAGGCGGACGTCGGTGATGCGGCTGTCGGGGAAGTTGTAGGTGCGGATCTTCTCGCTGCGGTCGCCGGTGCCGACCTGGCTGCGGCGGAGGTCGCGCCGCTCCTTCGCCTTCTGCTCCTCGTAATACTCGAAGAGCTTCGTCTTGAGGGCCTTCCAGGCGAGGTCGCGGTTGCGGGTCTGGGAGCGCTGGTCCTGGCACTGCACCACGATGTTGGTGGGGATGTGGGTGAGGCGCACGGCGCTCTGGGTCTTGTTCACGTGCTGGCCGCCGGGGCCGCCGGCGGAATAGGTGTCGGTGCGGACGTCCTGCGGATTGATCTCGACCTCGACGTCGTCCGCCTGCGGGAGCACGGCGACGGTGGCGATGGAGGTGTGGATGCGGCCGGCGGCCTCGGTCTTGGGGACGCGCTGGACGCGGTGGGCGCCGGTCTCGAACTTGAGGAACTTGTAGACGTCGTCGCCCTCGATGGCCATGACGCCGTACTTGAGGCCGCCGAGGTCGCTGTGGGCGATGTCCATCAGCTGGATCTCCCAGCCCTTCTTGGCGGCGTAGCGCTGGTACATCTCGAGGAGCTCGCCGGCGAAGAGGGCGGCCTCCTCGCCGCCGACGCCGGGCCGGACCTCCATGATGACGCTGCGGGCGCTTTGGGCGTCGTTGGACAGCGCCATCTCCTCCAGCTGGGCGAGGATCTGGGTTTCCCGGGCGGAGAGCTCGGCGACTTCCTTCTCGGCGTCGGCCTTCATGTCGGGGTCGGCCAGGAGGGCGCGGGCGCCTTCGAGGTCGGTCCGGAGCTTTTCGAGGTCCTTATAGGGCCCGATGGCCTTGATGAGCTGGCCCCGCTCCTTGCTGAGGGCGGCGGAGCGGGAGGGGTCCGCGGCGACCTTGGGATCCTCCATGAGGCGGAGCACTTCGTCGAGGCGGCGGGCCTTGTCGCGGAACTGGTCGAGCATAGAGTATCTCCCCGGAACGGGGAAGGTGGCTTACGCCTTCTTCGGAGCCTCGCCCGGCTTGGCGGCGGGCGGAGCCGGGGGCTTGGCCGCGGCCTCCGGCTTCGCCCCTTCGGGCTTCGGTGAAGCGGGGGCCGGAGCG
>DASVNH010000186.1:0-43626 GCA_036383955.1 Planctomycetota bacterium
GGGCGGAGCTTCGACGAAGGGGGTCTCGCCGGCGAGGACGCGGCGCAGCTCTTCGGCGCGCTTCAGTCCGGCGTTGATCTCGATGTCGAGCACGGCGATCTGCCGCTCCTTCACGCGGCGCTCCTCTTCGAGCTGGCGCCGGCGCCCGCGCTTCTCCTTCTCGGCCCGCTCGATCTCCTCGATCTCGATCTCGGCCTTGAGGCGGTCGATCTGCTTCCGCTTCTTCGAGATCGTGTCGCGGAGCCCGGAGACGATCCCGGTCTTCGCCGCGAGCGGCTCGTCGCCGATCTCGCCGCGGAGGTCGCGCTCGAGATACAGCTGGCCGGCCCAGCAGTGCATGACGTCGAGGTCCTTCACCAGGGCGTCGATCCGGTTGGCGATCTCGCGGATGCGGTCCTCGGCGCGGCCCTCGGCCTCCAGGCGCTTGAGCTCGCCGCGGGCGGCCTCGATCTCCTCGATCTTGCGGTCGCCTTCGACCGAGAGCTCGGCCGCGAGGCGGCGCTTCTCTTCGACGGCCTCGAAGAGCTGCAGGAGGGGGCCGTCGGTGAGGCGGCCGAAGTCGCTTTCGGCGATCTTGGCGCCGGCCTTGGCGTAGGAGGACGCCTTCTCGCGGTCGAGGCGGTTGAGGTCGCCGCGCAGGATGACCTTGCGGGTCTTGAGCTTGAGCTTCTCGAAGAAGCCCTTGCCCTTCTCGTCCTCCTCGATGGCGCGGAGCTCCTCCCGGCGGCGCTCCTCCTCGGCGTCGATCTTGAGGACGTCGTCGAACAGCCCCCGCCAGGGCTCGCGGTCGGAGAGGCGCTTGTAGACGCCGAAGCCGCCGGCGCCGAGCTCGACGAACTTGCCCTCGCGCTCGCGCAGGAGCTGGTCGCGGCGGCGGCGGTTGTCGTCGACTTCCCGGGCGCGGGTCTCGATGCGGCGGTCGAATTCGCGGATCTTCTCGATGTCGGAGCGGAAGCCGTCGACGGAGCGGCGGAGGGTGTCGACGGAATTCAGGTACTTGAGGAGCTCCTCGTGGCGGAGGCGGGCGCGGTCGAGGCCGGCGAGGCGACGTCCGATTTCGACGCATTCGGCGGCGATCTGCTGCTCGAGGCGCTTGACGTCGCCTTCGAGGACGTCGATTTCCTTGCGGCGGGTGTCCATATGCGTTTGATGACGGGACCGCGCAAGGATTCCCGGCGGGGTCCCGTCTGGTATCTAGGCTAGCATAAGCATTCGCAACCCGGACCGGGAACCCAGATCCCGGAACCCGGATCCCGGGCTCGGGAACCCGGGCGATTGGGGGCTGGGACGGGGGATTGTTGACAGGATATGGGTACGCGCCTACAATCTGCCGATCAACTCCCGGCGCTGGGGAGAACGAGGGTCATGGCCGCCGCGAAGCCGTCGCCTCATGAGAAGTTCATTGCCGGGCTTTCGCCCGACGAAAAGACCCTTCTGACGCTCCGCGACGAGCTTTACAACGGCTCCTGGGACCAGATGCTCGGCGACCTCAAGGACCGCCTGAGCGGCAAACCGTACATCTTCAAGCTGGTGAACCGGATCCAGGACGACATCAAGCGCATCGAAAAGCTGATGGATTACGAGCGCAAGAACAAGGTCAACCTGGCGGACTTCCTGAAGAAGAAGGAGGCCAAATGAGGCGCCTCGCCCTCATCCCCCTGCTGGCGTCTCTGGCGGCCTGCTCCGGCGAGCGCTCCTCGGCCGCGCAGTACTCGGACGACGGGTTCGTCACCTCCTTCTCGGATCCCGGCGAGAACGAAGTCGCCGCGGCGGTCCGCGCGCTGCCGTTCAAGGAAGAGGTCTGGCGCTTCAAGTTCAACGACAAGCGCATCGCGCGCATGACCCTGTCGGGCGACCAGCTCTTCGTCGAGACGCCCGACCACCGCGTCCTGGCCATGGACCGGTTCAACGGCCGGATCCAGTGGATCTTCAAGATCGACACGAACACGCCGCTCGACTGGGCGCCGGTGGTCGCCGAGGGCGTCCCCGAGGAGATCCGGCAGCTGGAGGACAGCCTCCGGCTCGTCAACCGCCAGATCGACGACAAGCTCAAGGAGACGGGCCCCGGCGAGGCGACCCAGAAGCTGCAGAAGAAGCGCAACGAGTACCGCGAGCGCCTCCGGGTGGCGGCGTTCGGCGACAACGCGTACTTCATCTCGCGGCAGGTGCTCTACTGCCTGGACCGCATCTCGGGCGGCCTCCGCTGGACCCACCGGCTGCTGTTCGTGCCGTCCGCCCAGCCCTACGCGATCCGGAGCTTCGTCTTCATCCCCGGCGCGGATCTCTCCCGGGTCTGGGCCCTGGACGTCGAGAAGAAGGGCGTCGAAGTCACCTCCTACAAGTCGGCGATCACGAGCCGGATCAACCAGATCCTGAACCGGCCGATCTTCTCGGCGCCGTCGCTCTACTTCGTCTGCCACGACGGGAACATCTACTCCTACAACGTGGACTCGGGGAACCTGAACTGGACGTATCCCACCGAGCGCGAGCTGATGGCCGATCCGGTCGTGTACACCTACCGCCACGAGGGCCCGGTCGAGGCCAAGCCGGCGACGGGTCCGCCCGGCGAGGCTCCGAAGGAAGGCGCCGCGCCCGCGATGGCGGCGCCGCCCGCGATGGCCGCTCCCGCCATGGGCGCGCCGGCCGCGGCGGACGACAAGGGCGCGAAGAAGAAGGCCCAGGCCACCACCCAGTTCCTGTTCGCGGGCGGAACGGACAACACGTTCTACGCGCTCGACGCCAACTCGGGCGGCATCGTCTGGAAGTACGAGTGCGGAGCCCCCATCAAGTCGATGGCCTACGCGAAGGACTCCACCGTGTACGTGCGGACCGAAGGCGGCGCGCTGCACGCCTTCGAGGTCTATCCGCTCCACCGCGACGCCAAGGGCGCCGTGGTCGGGCCGCGCCGGAACGGCAACCTCCGCTGGAAGGTGCCCCTCGCCGAGCGCTTCCTCTTCAAGGGCAAGGAGCGCGTCTACATCGTCGGGCCCAACGACGACATCTGGGCCATGAACGAGAAGTCGGGCGAGGTCGTCGGGCGCTACAAGACCGACCTCCTCCAGCACATCCCGACCAACACGATGGACGAATTCGTCTACGTCGCCAATTCCGCGGGCTACGTCTATTGCCTCCGCGAATCCCGCAAGGACTACTAGCCCTCGCGAGGCTCACGGCCGCCGCCGTCCGCGGCCGTGAGCGCGACATCCGCCGGGAGCTCGTCGCCGCGCTCGCGGAGGACGTCGACGTCCACCGCCTCCACGAAACCCTCCTCCAGGTCGTCCCCTTCGCCGGCTACGGACGCGCCATCAACGCGTTCGCGGTGCTCGACTCCCTCCGCCCCGACCGGCCCTTCCGGCTCGAGCGGGGGACGTCGAAGGGCGACCGCCTCTGCCGGCGGATCTACGGGCCTTCCTACGGGCCCCTGATGCGCCGCCTGAACGCGCTGCACCCCGACCTGGCGTCCTGGATCCTCCGGGACGGCTACGGCCGCGTGCTGTCGCGCGGAGGCCTCACGATCGTGGAGCGCGAGCTGCTGGCCGTCGCCGCCCTGGCGGCCCTCGACGGCCTGGAGAAGCAGCTGGAATCGCACGTCCGGGGCGCGCGGCGGGTGGGGGCGTCGGAGGCGCGGATCCGCGCCGTGCTGCGGGCAGTCCGGTAGACAAA
This sequence comes from Planctomycetota bacterium, assembly GCA_036383955.1. Lineage (GTDB taxonomy): Bacteria > Planctomycetota > MHYJ01 > MHYJ01 > JACPRB01 > JACQFK01. The sequence goes on from DASVNH010000186.1 coordinate 3,664, forward strand.
GCAGACAGGCTGGTTTGTCTACACGCTGGAGCGGACGAGCTTGCGGCGGCCTTCGGACGTCAGCTCGTCGTAGCTGTAGTAGGTCATCGGCTCGCCGGCCTGGTTGAGCAGCGCGCCGGCCACCTTGGCGCTCACGCCGCCCAGCAGGCGCTTCGCCCAGGTCGCGTGGCGGACGTCCGTCGCCCCCGCCCGGACCACGAAGAGGATCGCGTCGGCGCCGCCGGAGAACTTCAGGGCGTCGCCCGCCCCGGCCAGGGGAGGGGAGTCCACCACGATCGCGTCGAACTGCTCGCGCAGCTGGCCCAGGACGGGCAGCAGGCGGGCGGGATCGAGGATCTCGTAGAGGTTGTCGCCCGGCGCCCCGCAGGTCAGCAGGCGGAGCGTGGGCAGCTGGGTGTCGATGAACACGCCGGGCGTCGCCGGCATCGACCGCCCCGCCAGCAGGTCGGCGAGGCCGTTCGAGCGGTCCAGGCCGAAGCAGGCGTGCACGGTCGGGTTCCGCAGATCGCCGTCGACGAGCAGCGTCCGCTTGCCCTGGCGGGCCAGCGCGGCGGCCAGGTTGATCGACGACGAGGTCTTGCCTTCGCCGGCGTCCGCGCTCGTCACCAGGAACACGCGCGACGGCCGCTCCGACGGCACCGCGAGGAGCACGGTGGCCAGGGTGTCGAAGACGTCGGCGATGCCGCGCGCCCCGTCCTCCGGGGCGAGCGCGAGGAGGCCGTTCCTCGACGTCCGCGGCACCACCGCCAGCGTCGACCAGCCCAGGTGGCGGAGGATGTCGTAGTCCGACTTCAGCGTGGCGTCGACGGCCTCCAGCGTGAACGCGAAGATCAGGCCGGCGGCGAGGGCGAGGAGGGTGGCGACGAGCCAGGCCGTCGGGCTCCGGAGGCGGCCCTCGGCGCGGACGGCGTCCTTTTCGCGCGCGGGGTCGTCGATCAGAACGAAGCCCTCGGTCGGGGGGGCGAGGGAGGCGGCGAGGGTCTCGAGGGCGAGGGCGCGGGCGGCGGCCTCGGCGGCCTTCGCCTCGGCGGCGCGGGCGCGCTCGAGGTAGGGGGCGAGGTCGGCGGCGCGGCCGCGCAGGGCGCGGATCTCGGGCTCGAGGACGCGGATCTCGATGGCGATCAGCTCGTCGTCGTTGAGGAGGGCGAGCTCGTCGCGGTCCATGTTCTGGCCGTGGACGGCGGCGCGGGCGCGGGAGAGCTCCAGCTCGGCCTCGCGCAGCTCGGCCCGGGCCTCGAGGGCCGCGGGCTCGGCGGCCGCGCGGTCGCGGAGGAGGGCGACGTGCCGGCGGTGCAGGGCCTCGACCCGGTCGGCCGCGGCGGCGACCCGGGGATTCTCGTCCAGGCGGGCGGAGCCGGGCGTGGCGCGCGGGACGCTGTCGCGGCGGAGATGCTCGGCGACCCCGCGGTCGGCGCGCAGGCGGTCCAGGCGGAGGCGGTTGGCGGCGAGGCGGCGGTCGAGCTCGCGCCGGCGGGCTTCGTGCGCGACGACGTCCTCGTCGATCGCGCGGAGATCGACGTCGAGGTTCTCGGCGCCGTGGCGGCCGCGCGCGGCTTCGCGCTCGCGGCGGGCGTCGCGGGCATGGACGGCCTGGGCCTCGCGCTCGGGGCGGACGCGGTCGCGGAGGCGCTCGACGGCCCGGGCGCGCTCTTCCTCGGCGCGGGCGGCGCCTTCGCGGAGGGCGGCCTCGGCGAGGGCGTTGGCGCCGGCGACGGCGGCGTCGGGGGTCGGGGCGACGGCCTCCAGGGCGAGGGCGGCGGCGCCGCGGGGGGCGGCGGCATAGGCTTCGACGGTCGCCGCGTCGCGGATCGCGCCGCGGGAGAGGATGGACGTCCAGGCTTCGGCGTCGGCGGGGGTGAGGGGGAGCCAGGGGGCCTGCCGGGCGGCTTCGGCGAGGGCGGGCGGGGTCTGGACGCGGAGGAGGGCGCGGGCGCGGAAGGCGGGCTTCTCGGTCCGGCTGTACACGAAGTAGCCGGCGAGGGCGGCGGCCATGAGGAGCACGGCGCTCGTCCGGCGGCGGTTCAGGACGCGGAGAAAGTGCTTCACCTCTCTACATGTATCGGCTGCCCGGCCGGGGATCCGGCAGCGGATTTAATGTATGAACATGTTCATAATTACAGTCTAATATCGGGAGGCGACGCATGGAACGCTGGTCGGTGATCCTGGCAGGGCTGGCGCAACTGGGGATGGTGGCCGTCGGCGCCCAGGTGCCCCGGGTCTTCGGGTGGCGCGAGGACCTGGCGCGACTGCGGCCGTCGAACCGCCGCCTCTTCTGGGTCTACGGGATCTTCATCGTGCTGGCCAACATCGGCTTCGGCCTGCTCACCCTCGCCTACGCGGGGGAGATCGCGGCGGGGCGGGGGATGGCGGGCGGCTTCGCCCTCTTCGCCGGCCTCTACTGGGCCGCGCGCCTGGTCGTCCAGTACGCGGCGTTCAATACGCCGGACTGGCCCGACGTCCCCCTGGCCAAGCACGGCCTGGGCCTGGTCGTCCTCGCGATCAGCCTGGCCTACCTCCTCGCCTTCGCGCGGGGGCTCTCATGACCCCCTGGACCCGCCTCGTCCTGCTCACGGCGGCCGTCTACCTCGCCTTCAAGGGGCTGATGTTCCGGCCCTCGCTGGGCTACTTGCTGCTCTGGCCCGGCATGAATCCGGCGCCGTTCGGGGAGCGGCGGACGTCCGACGGCCTCCGCCTCGCCGCGTGGGGCCTGACGAAAATGGCCGCCGGCGCGCTGCTGCTGAGCTGGGCCGGACATCCGATCGTCGTCCTCGTCGGCATCGGCCTCCTGGTCCACTTCGGGCTCTGCGACGTCCTTTGCGGCCTATGGCGGCAAGGCGGCGTTCCGGTGGAGCGGCTCTTCGTGAATCCGGCGGCGTCGCGGACGCTGTCGGAGTTCTGGGGACGTCGATGGAACCTCGCCTTCCACGCGGTGACGAAGCGCTGGATCTTCGGTCCGGTTGCGCGGCGCTGGGGGGCGGCGTGGGGCGTCGCGGCGGCTTTTCTGTGGTCGGGGCTGCTGCACGACCTCCTGCTCAGCGTTCCGGCGGGCGGGGGCTACGGTCTGCCGACGCTGTACTTCGCGCTGCAAGGGGCGGGGGTGCTGCTGGAGCGGCGCCTCGGCCTGGTGAGCAGGCTCTGGACGCTGGGGCTGGTGATCCTTCCGGCGCCCCTGTTGTTCCACGGGCCCTTCATCGAGGCCCTGATTCGGCCCCTAACATCCTGAGTCCGCGGGGATCCGCTCAGGGGGACCGTCCTATTTAGCGGTATAATAGATAGGGTAAGGGAGAGCCGTACCATGAAGACGACGCTCGCGATCCTGGCCGCCCTCCTGGGCGCGCTGCCGGCGTTGGCCGACGAGATCCAGCTGACGAACGGCAAGAAGATCGTCGGGATGCACCGCAAGGACGCGAAACAGCCCGACAAGGTCATCGTCGAGGTGCCGGTGGGCACGATCGTGCTCGAGGCCAAATCCGTGTCGTCGATCAACCCGGGCCGCACGCTGCTGCACGAGTACGAGGAGAAGTACGCGGCGATCCAGAGCTCGAAGAACGCCGCAGACTTCTGGAACCTGGCGAAGTGGGCGCGGGAGAACAAGCTCAGCCGCTACGTGACGCCGCTGGCCGAGAAGACGGTCTCCCTGGAGCCCGACCACGCGCAGGCGCGGGCCGAGCTGCGGCACGAGAAGCAGGCGGACGGCAAATGGCTGACGTTCGACGAGGCGCAGGAGAAGCGCGGATTCAAGAACGTCAACGGCCAGTGGCTGACGTCGGCCGAGGTGGAGCTCCGCGAGATGCGCCGGATGGAGCTCGCCGAGCGCGCCCGCAAGATCCGCGAGGACCGCGAGGAGGCCCTGAAGGAGCGGCGCGAGGAGCGCGCGCGCGCCGTCGCCGACTACAACGAGATGATGGCGGCCCAGCTCTCGCGCCTCGACGGCTACTTCTACTCGCCGAGCTTCGCCTTCACGACGCCCTACTTCCGCCCCTACTGGTGGGCGCCCTACGTCCGCAGCCGCTCCTACTACCAGGAGGGCTGGCGCTACAACTCGGGCGGCGGGTACGGCACGTTCGACATGTTCCGGTTCATCCCCGACCCCTTCCTGAAGAAGTAGAATCCGGAATCCAGAATCCGGAATCCGGGGACGGAGCCCTGGCTTCGCTTCGCTCGCTCGGGCGTTGAGGCGGGGATTCCTCAGCCTTGAAGCGGCTCGCTTCGCTCGACGCGGGGAGTGGCGAACCAGGTCATGTCGACCAGAGGGGCCGCCAGCGAGCGGAGAGCCTGGGCGATCTGGACGATCGGGGGTTGAGTGTCTGGGTCCGACAGGTTGCAGACGAAGCGGCGGACGCGAAGGGGATCCCGGAGCCCGATCGTGAGCTCGCAGGGGAACCCGTCGCTGACGGGAAAGCGTTCCGCGCTCTCCAAAGTTCCGAACTGAGCTTCGACCTTCTCCCAAAGGCTTCGAGCCTGTTCGGGGACCAGGCTCGATCGTTTCAGCTTCACGCCCGGAGCCTGGACCGAAGCCGCGCGGGTTTCAAGCTCGGCGCTTTGGTCGTCGACGCGAAGCACGACCGACAGCATGCCGCCGTGAGGCAGGTCCATGCCCTGAAGGTGCAGGACGCAGCGGGGGGCGTCGACGCCCTTCAGCCTCTCCGTCGTCAGGTGCTTCATGGCTTCGGGGGAGAGCCGCACGTGCAGCCCCCGCTCGAACGCGAGAAGATCCAGGCGGGACCACGTAAGCCTGCGGGCTACTAGGAAGACAACGATCAGGCCGGTGAGCAGCGTGCCGAAGCCCAGGGCCCCCGCGGGGAAGGGGCCGAGGGGACGCCAGGTGAGCGCCGTGATGAGCGGGCCCAGGACGTACGGGACGCGATGGGCGGGTCCCAGCCGTTTCCTCCGCCGCTCCAGCGCGTCGAGCAGTTCCTGATCCGAAAGTTCATTCACTCGGATTCAGGATACCCGCGAGCGAAGCGAGCGGCATCCCCTGGATTCCGGATTCTGGATTCCGGATTCAGCTGCCGCAGCTGTAGCAGCGGACGATCGGCTCCTTGGCGGCCTTCACTTCATTCAGGCGCTTGACCGGCATCGTGTGGGGGGCGGTCTTCACCAGCTCGGGGTTGGTCTTCGCTTCATCGGCGATCTTCAGGAGGGCGTCGGCGAAGGCGTCGAGGGTTTCCTTGTTCTCGGTTTCCGTGGGCTCGATCATCAGCGCCTCGTGGACGATCAGCGGGAAGTAGATCGTCGGCGGGTGGTAGTTGAAGTCGAGGAGGCGCTTGGCGATGTCCAGGGTGCGCACGCCGTGCTTCTTCAGGAATGGCGTGCCGTCGAGCACGAACTCGTGCATGCAGGTCCGGTCGTAGGCGACCTTGTAGCTCTTCTTGAGCAGCGACAGCAGGTAGTTCGCGTTCAGGACGGCGTTCTCGGCGTTCCGGCGGATCCCCTCCGGGCCGTGGAAGCGGATGTAGGTGTAGGCGCGCGTGTGCATGCCCACGTTGCCCCAGAAGGCCTTCACCTTGCCGATCGACTTGGGGCGGTTGAAGTCGAAGTGGAAGGCGGCGCCTTCGCGCACGGGCCGCGGCGCGGGCAGGTAGGGCTCGAGGATCTTCTTGCAGGCGACCGGGCCCGAGCCCGGGCCGCCGCCGCCGTGGGGCGTCGAGAACGTCTTGTGCAGGTTGAAGTGCATGACGTCGATCCCGAAGTCGCCCGGCCGGGCCTTGCCCTGGATCGCGTTCATGTTCGCGCCGTCCATGTACACCAGGCCGCCCGCCTTGTGCACGAGGTCGGCGATCTCGACGATGCGGTCCTCGAAGAGGCCCAGCGTCGAGGGGTTCGTGATCATGATCGCCGCGGTGCGCTCGCTGAGCTTGGACTTGAGGTCGTCGACGTCCACCCCGCCGCGGCGGTCGCTCTTCACGCTGACGGTCTTGTAGCCGACGAGCGTGCAGGTGGCGGGGTTGGTGCCGTGGGCGCTGTCGGGGATCAGGACCTCGGTGCGCTGGTCCTGCTTGTTCTCGGCGTGGTGGGAGCGGATGAGGAGGAGGCCGGTGAGCTCGCCCTGGGCGCCGGCGGCGGGCTGCAGCGTGCAGGCGTCCATGCCCGAGACCTCGGTCAGCATGCGCTCGAGGTTCCACATCACCTCGAGGACGCCCTGGACCGTCTCGGCCGGCTGCAGGGGATGGATCTTCGCGAAGCCGGGCAGCGCGGCGACCTTCTCGTTGATCCGCGGGTTGTACTTCATCGTGCAGGAGCCGAGCGGGTAGAAATTGCCGTCGATGGAGAAGTTCCGCCGCGAGAGCTCCGTGAAGTGGCGCACCACCTCGAACTCCGACACCTCGGGCAGCCCGACCGGCTTCTCGCGCAGCGCCTCCTTCGGGAGGTACGCCTCGGCCGGTTTCTCGTCCGGCGTCCGCGCGGGGAGGTAGGACGTCCCGCGGCCGGATTTGGACTTCTCGAAGATCGTCTTCATACGCACTCCGCCAGGGCGGCCGCGAAGGCCTCGACGTCCGCCTTGGTGTTCTTCTCGGTGCAGCACAGGAGGACCTGGTCGCGCAGGTCGCGGTAGATCGGCTGGAGGGCGAGGCCCGGCAGGAAGCCTTTGGCGAGGAGCTTGGCCTGCACCGCCTCGGCGTGCGGGATCTCGACGACCATTTCGTGGAAGAAGGGCGCCTTCCAGGGAATCTTGATCCCGGGGATCTTCTCGAGGCGTTCCAGGAGCTCGTGGGTCCGCTGGACGCAGGTCTCGGCCACCCGGCGCAGGCCGCCCGGGCCGAGGGCCTCCAGATAGATCGTGGCGCGCAGCGCCATCAGGGCCTGGTTCGTGCAGATGTTGCTCGACGCCTTCTCGCGGCGGATGTGCTGCTCGCGGGTCTGCAGCGTGAGGACGAAGCCCCGCTTGCCGGCGGCGTCGACCGTCTCGCCCACGATCCGGCCGGGCATGCCGCGGATGAAGGCCTTCTTGGCGGCGATGAAGCCCGCCCAGGGGCCGCCGAAGCCCATGTCGATGCCCAGCGCCTGGGCCTCGCCCACGGCGATGTCGACGCCCTGGTCCCCCGGCGCCTTGAGCAGGGCGAGGGCCGTCGGGTTCACGCTGGCCACCGCCACCGCCCCCGCCGCGTGGGCCGCCTCGGCGGCGCCGGCGACGTCCTCCAGGCAGCCCAGGAAGTTGGGGTTCTGGATGATGACGCAGGCGGCGTCGACGGCCGCCTCCTTGAGCGTCGCGATCGGCGTGACGCCCCGCACGTGGGCGACCTCGACGATCTGGACGTTCAGGCGCTTGAAGAGCGACTTGACGACCGCGCGGTACTGCGGGTTGACCGCCGAGGAGATCACGACCTTGCGGCGGTCCGTGTGGTCGATCGACATCGCCGCGGCTTCGTGGAGCGCGGTGGCGCCGTCGTAGTGGGAGGCGTTGGCGACGTCCATCCCGGTCAGCTCGCACATCATCGACTGGAACTCGAAGATGTGCTGGAGGGTGCCCTGGCTGGCCTCGGCCTGGTAGGGCGTGTAGGCCGTCAGGAACTCCCCGCGGGCGAAGAGGGCGTCGACGATGGACGGGACGAAGTGGTTGTAGGCGCCGGCGCCGAGGAAGCAGCGGCCGGCGTCGAAGGTCTTGTTCTTCGCGGCCAGGGCCTCCATGTGGCGGAGGAGGTCGATCTCGGGCAGGGCGGGGGGGAGGTCGAGGGGCTTCTTGAGGCGGACGGACTCGGGGACGGCCTCGAAGAGGGCGTCGACGGACGGGGCGCCGATGCTCTTGAGCATCTCGGCGGCGTCAGCCGGGGTGTTCTGGATGTAGTCCATCAGTCAGCTTTTCCGAGTTTTCAAAAGAGCGGATGTCAGGGTACGTCCGGGTCGCCGGGCCTACATGAAGTCGTCTTCGTCGACGTCCTCGTCCTCTTTGCCCTTTTTCTTCTTCTTGTCGTCCTCGTCGTCCTCTTCGTTGGACTCGAGGAACTCCTCGTACTCTTTCTTGGCCATCAAGGGCTCGAGTTCCGCGGTGTCGCTCGGCTTGATCTTGATGATCCAGCCGTCCTCGAAGGGCTCCTCCTTCAGGGTGTCGAGATCCGACGCCAGGTCCTTGTTGACCTCGGTGATCGTGCCCGTGAGGGGCGCGAGGAGATCGGCCACCGTCTTGACCGACTCGATCTCGCCGAAGGGCGCGCCCTGCTCGACCTTGTCCCCCACCTTCGGGAGCTCAATGTGGACGAGGTCCGAGAGCTGCTTCACGGCGTAGTCGGTGATCCCGACGACCGCTTCCTTCTTCTTGTCGCTGTACTTGACCCACTCGTGGGTCTCGGTGAACTTGTAATCGTCCGGCCTCATTCGTGCTCTCTCCGCATCGCTGTTCGGACTTAGTTAACCCGACCCCAATACAGAGTCAAGATTTTTCACGGCGGTAAAATGGCATCTTCACCACCGTCGCCGGTTCGCGCTTGCCGCGGACGTCGATTTCCACCGACGTCCCCGGCGTCGCCGAGGCGAGGGGCAGGTAGGCCATCGCGATCGACTTTTCCAGGGTGGGGCTCCAGGTTCCCGTCGTCACGACGCCCGCCTTGGCCCCCCCCGCGTAAACGTCGAAGCCCTGCCGCGGAATCCGCTTCGCCGCAAGCACCAGCCCCGAAAGTTTCCGGCGCGGCGGGGCCGCCTTCAGGGCGTCACGGCCGATGAAATCGCGGGTCAGGTCCACCGCGAAATCCAGGCCCGCCTCGAGGGGCGTCGTCGTGTCGTCGATGTCGTTGCCGTAGAGGGGCATCGACGCCTCGGCGCGCAGGGTGTCGCGCGCCCCCAGCCCCACCGGCGGCAGGCCCGCTTGGATGAACTTGTTCCAGACGTCCGCCGCCTTCGGCGTGGGCACGAAGACCTCGAAGCCGTCCTCGCCCGTGTATCCCGTGCGCGAGAGCATGTAGTCCCCGAACGGGCCCCAGGTGTAGTACTTGAGGCTCGAGGGGTCGACGCCCAACGCCTCCTTCACCTTCGCCAGGGACTGGGGTCCCTGCGTCGCGATCAGCGAGACGGAGAAGGTCTCGTCCTCCAGGCGGACGTCGCCGCTCAGGTGCCGCTTCATCCATTCGACGTCCTTTTCCCGGTTCGAGGCGTTGACGACCAGGAGGTCGTCGGTCTCGCCCGCGTAGATGAGGAGGTCGTCGATGATGGTGCCCTTCTCGTTGAGAAGGAAGGTGTAGCGGCAGCGGCCGGGCTTGATCGTGTCGAGGTTGACGGTGAGCAGCTTCTGGAGGAAGGCGCGGCGGTCCTTGCCGAGGACGCGGACGCGGCCCATGTGGGAGAGGTCGAAGAGGCCGGCGGCGTGGCGGACGGCGGCGTGCTCTTCGACGATGCCGGCGTACTGGATGGGCATCTCCCAGCCGTGGAAGTCGACGATCCGGGCCTTGAGCTTCTGGTGCTCGGCGTAGAGCGGCGTGCGCTGGGGGGTTGAGTTCATCGGCCGAGTCTACCAAAACCGGGAATCTCGAATCCAGGGGACGGGGCGGTTCATTTTGGAATGCATACGGCATGCCTAAGGTTGATTCGCGGGGCCCGCGGCCTTATGATCGACCCGTGCCCAAAATCCTCGTGGTCGACGACACCAAGAGCATCCGGGAGATCGTCGCGTTCATGCTGCGCGGTCGCGGCTACGAGGTGCTCGAGGCGGCCGACGGCCAGGAAGCGCGCGAGAAGATCAAGGCGTCGAGGCCGGACCTGGTCCTGCTGGACGCCATGCTGCCGAAGGTCACCGGCTTCGACCTCTGCGCGGAGCTCAAGGCGGATCCGGACTTCAAGTCCATGCCCATCCTGATGCTCACCGCGATCACCAAAGACTCCGGCAAGAGCGACGATTACTGGCGGGAAAAGTCCCAGGCCGACGACTTCATGTCCAAGCCCTTCAAGGCCACCGAGCTCGTCGCCCGCATCGAGAAGATCGTGGGCCCGCCCGCGTAAGTGAGAATCACGAATCACGAATCAAGAATCACGAAGGGAGTCCCCCCCCTCCGTCCCCCCCCCCGGGGGGGAAGGGGGGGGCTTCCCGTGATTCTTGATTCTTGATTCGTGATTCTCGTTCCCATGCTCCGCGAGTACGCGCGCCACGCCGCCGCCTTCTCCCCCGAGGCCCGCCTCTTCCTGTCCGCCCAGGCCCTCTACGGCCTCGGCCAGACCGCCGTCTGGGTCCTCCGCAACCTCCACTTGAAGGCCGCCGGGTTCGGCGAGTCGTTCATCGGCACCAGCCTCGCCGTCCAGTCCGCGGCGGGCGTCGCCGTCGTCCTGCTGGCGACCCCCTGGATGGACCGCCTCCGCCTCCGGCCCTTCCAGATCCTCGGCACGGTCCTCCTCGCCGCGGGCCTGGCCGGGACGGCCTGGGTCCGCGGCCCCGCCGCCGTCCTCGGGCTCTGCCTCCTCACGGGCCTCGGCATGGCCCTCCTCGACGCCAGCGCCTCGCCGTTCATCACGCGGCACTCGACGTCCCTGGAGCGGCCCTGGCTCTTCGGCGTCGCCACCGCCCTCAGCCCCGCGTCCGGCCTCCTGGCCACGCTGGGCATCAAGCTGGGGGCGTCGGTGTGGGGGGAGTCGACGTCCTCCACCGGCCGCATGATGGTCGTCGCGGGCGGGGCCACGCTGCTCGCGCTGCTGCCGCTCGCGGTCCTGCGCGACGCGCCGCCCGAGCCCGCGAAGGGCGGCGACGACGACCGCCTGGACTGGCGGACGGCGTCGAAGTTCATCCTCCCCGAGCTCGCCTTCGGCCTGGGCGCGGGCCTGACGATCCCCTTCATCAATCTCTACTTCCGGAACCGCTTCGGCCTGCCGGCGGGCACGATCGGGCTGTACTACGCGGCGGCCCAGGCGCTGATGATGGGCGCGTTCCTGCTGGCGCCCGTGATCGCGCGCCGCTGGGGCTCCGTGCGGACGATCGTCGCGTTCCAGATGACGTCGATCCCGTTCTTCGCGATCCTGGCGCTCACGACCTCGCTCGAGGTCGCGGTGGCCGCGTTCGTGCTCCGCCACGCCTGCATGAACATGGTGCATCCGGTGGGCTCGCACTTCGCGATGGAGGTCATCCATCCCCGCCAGCGGGCCCGGATCAACGGCGTGAAACAGGCGGGCAACAAGGTCGCCTGGGCCGTCTCCAACTCCCTGGGCGGCCTTCTCATCGCCCAGGGCGCGCTCCTGCCGTTCCTCGTCGACGGCTTCAGCACGGTCATGGCGGTGACCATCGCCCTCTACGCCGCCGGCAGCGCCATGTACTGGGGCTTTTTCGGCCGAGCCGCTCAGGAGCCTCCCGCGCCTCCGGCCGAGGTGTGACAAAGCCGCCCCCGGACCCCACTTATCAGGGGAAAGCGTATAATTCCCGGAACCAGGTCGTCCCCCGTCCGTCCCCCCCTGGGGGGGGTAGGGGGGGGAAGCCATCCTGGCTTCCGGATTCTGGATTCTGGATTCTCGTTGGTAGGGGCGAGCATGGGCATGGCGGCGGTCGTTCTCTGTCTTCTCGCGCAGGCGGATCCGTACAAGACGCTGGCGGATCCGGCGGCGCGGGCGAACGACGACGTCCGCAAGGCCGCCCGCGACGCGTTCCGGGCGATGCCCGACGTCCCCGCGCAGGTCGCGGCGCTCTTCCTCGAGAAGTCCGTCAAAAGCCCCGAGCTCGACGCGTTCCTCGCCAAGCACTGGGCCGCGCCCCTGACGTCCTCCGACGCCCACAAGGCGGCGCTCGCCGCCCTGATCCCGGTCGCCGCCAAGCACGAGGCCTTCCAGCTCTTCGCGCTGGCGCACATCACGGTCCTCGGCGACGCGGAGGCCGCCGGGAAGCTGGGCTTCGTGAAGGAAGGGGATCGCTGGGGACGTCGCGAAAACCTCGCCCTCTACGCGCTCGCCTCGGGCTTCGCGAAACCCGCCTACATTCCCGCGGAGGCGGAGCGCGCCGCGAAGGCCTCGCCGTCGTTCGGCCCGCGCTACGTCGCCGCGCTGCTCGACATCCAGAAGGCGATCTCCGCCAATTCGGGCTTCGACCTCCTCGTCAAGTCGCTCCCCGGCCTCGCGGGCACGGGCGTGCCGGCGTCGACGGTCGACCACCTCAAGGCGCTGGCGGAGGGCGTGCGGGCCGCCGGCCAGTGCGGGAACTGCAAGGCGGGAAAGGTGACCTGCGACCGCTGCGACGGCAAGAAGAGGACGGACGTCAAGTGCGCCGTCTGCAAGGGCCTGGGCTGGATGCAGAAGGGCGTCGAGGCGAACCGCCTCGTGAAGTGCGTGAACTGCGCGGGCGGCGGGACGTTCAAGAACGCCGGCTGCCCGCTCTGCAAGCAGACGGGCGTCCTGGAGTGCACGGTGTGCCTGGGGAAGGGCTGGCGCGACAACTTCAAGGGCTGCAAGGACTGCAAGCCCTGCGGGACTTGCAAGGGACGTCGGACGGTCGAGACCCCGTGCGCGACCTGCGGCGGCAAGAGCCGGACCGGCCCGATCGTCATGGGCATCCCGACGATCCTCTGCGAAGGCTGCAAGGGCCAGGCGGTCCTGAAGGGCGTCTGCGGGGCCTGCAAGGAGTCGGGCCTGGCCGACTGCGGCGCGTGCGGCGCCGGACTCCGCGACGGGAAGTCGGCCGCGCGCCCGAAGATCGAGCACGTCTACACGACGTCCCCCTGCGCCGCGTGCGCCGGGAAGGGCTTCCCGCTGGCCGGGCTCGCGCTCCCGTGCGATCCCTGCTACGGCCTGGGCATCCGGATCGCGCCGACGGCCGATCCCGCGAAGCTCCTGCGATAGCGACCGGAGGCGGCCGTTCCCCGGTTTCGGGCGCGTCGACCGAGGTGATCCTCACACGCTCCTCCCTTTCTCCCGATCTACACGAGGTGCACGGCAAGGGGCGTGCCAGGGTGGCGGGGCGTTGAGCGGCAGGGAGTTGCGCGCTTTCTAGCGAAGGCGTCGCGCCGCGATTCCTACGCCCGCGTCGGGGACCGTTACGCGATCCCACCGGAAGGGATCTTCCTGGAGTGAAGGTCGTCGATGTTCAAGAGCCGCTCGGCCTGGACCACTACGCGTTCCAGCCGCATCTCGCGCCGGCGGTGACCCAGCTGCGGGCCGTCGGCGCGTCGATCGAGCCGCTCCTCCGCCATCGCCGGGTCTGGATGCTCAACTCCTCCTCTCACGGCGGCGGCGTCGCCGAGATGCTGCCGAAGGTGATCCGCCTGATGCGGGACGTCGGCGTCCGCGCCGAATGGGCGGTGATGCAGCCCTCGCGGCCGGAGTTCTTCGTCCTGACGAAGCGCCTGCACAACCTGATCCACGGCGTGGGCGACCTCCGCCTCGGCCCCGCCGACCGCGAGCTTTACGAGGCCGTGTCCCGGGAGACGGCGGACGAGCTCAAGAGCCTGCTGACGCCGCGCGACGTCCTCATCGTCCACGATCCGCAGCCGATGGGCGCCGGCGCGCTGCTCCGGAAGGAGCTGGGCCTGACGGCGATCTGGCGCTCCCACATCGGGCTCGAGGAGGAGACGCCCGAGACGTCCGCCGCCTGGGACTTCCTGCGCCCCTACGCGGAGGCCTACGACTATTCGATCTTCAGCGCGGCGGAGTACATCCCGCCCCTGCTCTCCACCCGGGCCTCGGTCATCCATCCGGGGATCGATCCCGCCAGCTGGAAGAACCGCGAGTTCCCGCCCACGAAGCTGATCGGCCTGCTCTGCAACGCGGGCCTCGCCAAGCCTTGCCACCCGGTCCTGCGGCCCGATTGGAAGGATCCCGCCCGGCGGCTGCGCCCGGACGGAGCCTTCACGCCGGCGTCGGAAGGGGAGGACGTCGGTTTCGGCTACCGTCCCACCGTGCTGCAGGTCTCCCGCTGGGACCGCCTGAAAGGCTGGGCGCCGCTGCTGCGGGGGTTCGCCCTCCTCAAGCGGCGCGCGCGGGCGGGGGACCCGCTGCGGCGGAGGCGCCTCGACCTCCTCCGCCTGGTGCTGGCCGGGCCCGACCCGTCCTCGATCCAGGACGATCCGGAGGCGGTCGACGCCCTCGCCGAGCTGGTCTCCGAGTACCGGGGGCTGGCGCCGGAGCTGCGGGCGGACGTCGCGCTGCTCGCCCTGCCGATGGCGTCGCGGAAGGAGAACGCGCTGATGGTGAACGCGCTGCAGCGCTGCGCGTCGCTGGTGGTGCAGAACTCGATCCGCGAGGGCTTCGGGCTGACGGTGACGGAGGCGATGTGGAAGCGGACGCCCGTGCTCGGCACGCGCGCGCTCGGCCTGCGGCTGCAGATCCGCGACGGCATCGAGGGGCGGATCAATCCGGCCCCGGAGGACCCCGAGGCCGTGGCGGAGATCCTGGACCAGATGCTCGGCGAGCCCGCCGCGCGCGAGTCCTGGGGCGCCTCCGCCCAGCGGCGCGTCTACGACGAGTTCCTGGTCTTCACGCAGGTGCGCCGCTGGCTCGAGGTGCTCGGCGACCTCTTCGCGCGCCGCGCGCCGGCGCCTAGCGCAGCGCTTTCAGCAGCTCCAGCGCCTTCTCCGTGATCTTGACCGAGGCCTGGACCTCGACCTTGTTCGTGCCGAGCCAGGTCTCGTAGCCGCCCAGCGCGTGGTGCTCGGGCGTGGGCAGGTAGCCGTACGAGCCGTTCGCCAGCGAGATCGTAAACGCGCGCGGAAAGGGCGTCCGCTTCTTGATCTCCAGGCCGATGTCCGTGAAGACCTCGAAGGGGATCGCCGCAATGCCCAGGTCGCCGATCCGCAGCGCCTGGATCGGCACCGAGATCTCGTCGGGCGCGTCCGCCAGCTTCAGCGCGCGCTCGGCGTAGGCGACTTCCCGGGCGTGGGCCGGCTTGACGTCCTTCGGCCGCGCCAGGATCGCCTTGGAGCGCTCCACGAGCTCCGCCGACGGCTTCCGCGACTTCAGGACGAGCTCCTCCAGGCGGGCGTCGAGCTTCACGGCGTCCTTCCATTCGACGGCCTTCTCGGCGGCGGCGACCTTTTCGGCGACGGACGTCGCCACGAGCCGCATCTTCTCGTACGGAGCCAGCTTCTCGCGCGGGCCGAGCACGTTCACGTTGTTGACGTCGCCGCTCGTGCCGTTGCTCATGGCGCCCACGAAGGGCGGGTCCTGGCGGTCGGCGTCGAGGAGCTTCTGGAGGACGTCGGCGAACATCGCGAAGTAGTCGGCGGAGACGTGGTCGCCGGGGACGCCGCCGACGTAGTGGAGCGAGTAGGTGGCGAAGAGGGCGAGGGGACGTCCGTCCTTCGCGCGCGCGGAGAGGAAGGAGACTTCGGGATCGACGGGGCCGGCGGGCTTCACGACGTCGGGGTTGCCGGCGCCCGGGTTCATGAGGACTTTGTCCTCGCCGCCGAAGGGGTCGGGGATCCGGACGCCCTCCTTCAGGAAGTAGCGCCGGTTGAAGACGTGCTCGGGGGCCTGGGCGGAGCCCCAGGCGATCTTCGCGGGCTCGAGGTTGCGGACGGCGCGGCGGACGCCGTCGGCGATCCTCCGGGAGACGAACGCGGCGTAGTCGGCGGATCCGCCGTCGCGCGCGGAGCAGGCCGAGTGCGTGTGGGTCGAGGAGATGAGCAGGTTCGCGGGCGGCAGCTTCGTCTCCTCGGCGACGAGCTTCCGCGCCTCGTCGAGCACGCTCCGGGCGATGCCCACGTTGTCGACGACCACGATCGCGAGGCGGGTCCGGCCGTCGTCGAGCACGAGGCAGCGCGCGTGCAGGTCGTCGTGCACGTGCCCGGCGGGCGGGGAAGCCCAGCCGCCCACGATGGGCAGGCCCAGCGGCGGGGTGACGTCGCTGGTCGCGGCGCCGGCCTTGAGTTCCTGCAGCGCCAGGCAGAGGACCAGGGCGAGCATGCGGCCTCCCGAGTTAATTTCAATTGAAAGTAAGTCGCCGGATACTCTACGTCCGCCGGATAGACTTCGTTCGTGGACACGGATAAAGGGCCGCGGATCCGCAAGAACATCCAGTTCTGGGGCGAACTGGGGTTCGTCCTGGGAATTCCGGGCGTCGGCGTCCTCTTCTTCGGCCTCGTCAGCTCCATGGTCACGACGGATCCGTTCGATCACGGCGCGAAAGCGCAAGCGTTCATGGCGGTCTTCGCCGGGCTGGTCCTGTACTGCGGCGCCCTCGCCGCCTACGCGCGCCACAAGGGGCGGTCTTTCGCCTGGGGGCTGATGGGGCTGAGCTGCGTGCTCGGGCTGATCGTTCTGCGCTTCTTGCCCAAGCGCTGCCGGGGTTGCGAGCGGGCATGCCGGGGCGGAACCTTCGACTGCCCGGGCTGCGGCGCGCCGATCTGAAGAACGCGCCGGGCGGACCGCCGTATAATGCGCGGCCGATGGAGCCCGACCCGCGCAAACAGCGTCTCGCCCTCCTCGCCGTCTGCGGCGTCATCATGACGGTCGGGCTCTCGATCTTCGTGCCCAGCTGCCTGATGCCGATTCTCGACTTCTTCGAGATGCGCAAGTGGCAGGAATCCCCCTGCGAAATCGTTCGCGAAGGGGTCTTCGCCTACGAGGTCCACGGAGTCCGCCTCGAGTCGTCCAGGTTGGGCCTCGACGGCATGTTCTGCCCGCCGCGCTCCCTCTGGGACCTGAAGCCCGGCTCGACCTCCGTCTGCTACGTCAATCCGCGCGACACCGGCGATGCCGTCCTCTTTCGCGACCTCGACGGCACCATCTTCCTGGGCTTCGCGCCTCTGCTGTTCGTCCTCTTCCCCGGCGCGGCGCTCGTGCTGGGATGGCGCAACATCGGACGTCCGCCGCCCCCCGAGCCGCCGCCCGTCCTTCTCGGGCCCGTGCCGCCGTCGGCCGTCCTCCAGGCTCGGCGCGCCGGCGGCTGCGCCGTCTTCGGCGTCTTCTTCTTCCTGCTCTTCCTCGGAGGCGTTCTCGCGCTGCTCTGGGTCTTCGGCGGCCTCCTGCACCTGGTGATCGCCGTTCCATTCAGCCTGATGTGGCTGGCCCTGCTGAAGCTCCTCTTCCGCCTGCTGCTCGCGAAACTCAACCCGCGCGTCCAGCTGACGCTCACGCCGGGCCGCGGAACGCCGGACGGGGAGATCGACGTCCGATGGGACGTCGTGGGCGGCCTGCGCGACGTCCGCCGCTTCACGCTGGAGCTCGTCGTCCGCGAGGAGCTGAGCGGGAAGTCGAGTCGCAGCGAGCCGATCGCGGCGAAGGAGGTCGCGAGCGGCGCCGGCAAGCTGCTGCGCAAGGGGTCGACGCGCCTCACGCTCCCTCAGGCGATGCATTCCTTCCACGAGGGCCGGGCGTCCGTCGTCTGGGTCTTCCGTCTGACGGGGGAGGTCGCGCTGGGGCCGGACGTCGACGACGAGTTTCTCCTGGACGTGGGGCCGCTATGTCGCTGAACATCGAGCTGAAGGACGCGAAGACCGCCTGGCGGCCGGGGGAGGAGGTCGAGGGCGACGCCTGCTGGAACTACGAGACGCCGCCGCCCTACCTGCTGCTCAAGCTCGGCTGGCGCTGCCAGGGCGACTTCGTGACGGCCGTCGAGGAGCGCGTCGAAAACCCCGCGGCCGGCCACGCGCACCACGCCTTCCACCTGAAGGCCCCCGCGGGCCCGTGGACCTTCGAGGGGAAGCTCTTCCAGGTCCGCTGGTGCGTCCGCCTCGAGGATCCCGAAGGCGGCTCCGGCGAGGCGGAGGTCTCCATCCGCTGAGCCCGCCGCGGGCTACTTTCTCCGCGTGTAGGCGATGCTGCCGGTCTCGACTTCGTTGCCGTCCGGCATCGTCACGAAGACGCGCATCGTGCGGTGGTCCGCGTCCTTGAGCTCGTGGACCAGCCTCAGCTTCAGGGGCGCTCCCGTCTCCGGCTCGGTGCTTTCCAGGCGCTCGGTGAGGACGTTGCCCTCGAGCGCGCCTTCGACCCGGTAGATCGCCGTGTTCAGGGAGTCGACCCAGGAGCCGGTGTACTTTTTCTTCTGGATGTCGTAGCCCAGGACGCCGTGCCCGAAGAACTTGCCGCCGAACATCTCGGAGTCGACGCTCGTGACCAGGAAGAGCCCGCCCATGATGAGCTTGCACGACTCCTTGCCCTTGGCGGGCACGGGCTCCTTGCCGGGCTCCATCATGAACTTCGCGACGGAGTCCCACTCGCCCTCGAACTTCTTGAGCAGCGCGTGCTCCTGGACGGGCTTGGCCGTCATGTCCTGGGCGAGGATCAGCGTCAGCAGCGTCGCGATCATGGAGAGCTCCTATTCCTGATCCGGCCTACTTCTTCCGCGTGTACGTGATGCCGCCGGTCTCGAGGTCCTTGCCGTCGGGGCCGGTCATGACGAACTTCATGACGCGGTTGTCCTTGTCCTTGAGCTCGTGGATCAGCTTCATCTTGAAGGGCTGGCCCGACGCCGGGTCGCTGCCCTCCATGGTCTCGGTGAGCACGTTGCCCTCGAGCGTGCCTTCGACCGTATACTGGCCCGTGGCCATCGAGTCGACCCAGGAGCCGGTGTACTTCTTCTTCTGGACGTCGTAGCCCATGATCCCGTGCCCGAAGAACTTGCCGCCCAGCATCTCGGCGTCGACGGTGGTGATCAGGAAAAGGCCGCCCATGATGAGCTTGCACGACTCCGTGCCCTTGGAAACCATCGGCTCCTTGCCGGGCTCCATCATGAACTTCATGACGCAGTCCCACTCGCCCTCGAACTTCTTGAGCACCTCGTGCTCCTTGACGGGCTTGGCCGTCATGTCCTGGGCAAGCAGCAGGGAGGTCAGCAGCGCGATCATGGCGGCTCCTTCCAACGGGGTTAAGCCGTCATTCATAGTCAGGCCCCGTCCAACCGTCAAGGATTGCGACGCAAACGGACGGTGAACGGGGTTAAAGGAAGGCATGACGCGCGTCGCGTTCCTCCTTCTTCTCCTCGCGGGATGCGCGGGACCGGCGACGACCACCGCCCCCCGCCGGCCCAACATCGTGCTCCTCGTGTCCGACGACCAGGGCTACGCCGAGATGTCCTGCCAGGGCGGCGACCTGCCCACGCCCCATCTGGACGCGCTCGCGGCCTCGGGCATCCGTTACCGCTCCGGCTACGTGGTCTCGCCCTACTGCAGCCCCAGCCGCGCCGGCCTGCTGACCGGCCGCTACCCGCAGCGCTTCGGCCACGAGATCAACCCGGTCGAGAGGACCAACGACCTCCCCCACGTCGGCCTGCCGGTGGGAGAGAAGACGATCGCGGACCATCTGCGCGCCGGGGGCTACGTCACCGGGATGGTGGGGAAGTGGCACCTCGGCAACCATCCGCCCTACTACCCGACGGCCCGCGGCTTCGACGAGTTCTTCGGCTTTCTCCGCGAGGGGCACAGCTACCTGCCGCTGGATCGCTCGGTCAACCACCTGCGCGCGCGGGAGCCGGAGTACGACCGCCTCAACCCGATGCTCCGCGGCGAGTCGGAGGTCGGGGAGAAGGAGTATCTGACCTCCGCCTTCGCGCGGGAGGCGACGTCCTTCATCGACCGCCACGCCGCCCGCCCGTTCTTCCTCTATGTCCCGTTCAACGCGCCTCATTCGCCGATGCAGGCGGCCCCCGAGGACCACGCCCGCTTCGCCCACATTGCCGATCCCCATCGCCGCGTCTGGGCGGCCATGATGAAGGCGCTCGACGACGCCGTGGGGAGGATCCTCGACGCCCTCCGCCGCCGCGGCCTCGAGAAAGACACGCTCGTCTGCTTCCTGAGCGACAACGGCGGGCCGACGAAGGAGCTCACCTCGCGCAACAATCCCTACTCGGGCGGGAAGGGCTCGCTCCGCGAAGGCGGCGTGCGCGTTCCCTTTATCCTCTCCTGGCCCGGACGGATCCGGCCGGGCGTCTGGGACGGGACCGTGAGCGCCCTCGACCTCCTGCCCACCGTGCTCGACGCGGCCGGGCTGCCGGAGCCGCCGGGCCTCGACGGCGTCACCCTCCTCGGACCGCGCCATCACGACCGGACGGTGTTCTGGAGAATGGCCGGGAAGCTCGCGATCCGCGACGGCCGCTGGAAGCTCTTGAGCGAGCCGGCCGGCGCGCCGTTCGCGCTCTTCGACCTGCTCGAGGATCCGGCGGAATCGAAGGACCTCGCCGCCGTCCATCCGGAGGTCGTCCGCGATCTCGAAGCGAAGCTGCGCGACTGGGAAAAGGGCCTGATCCCCCCGCGCTGGACGAACTAGGCGTCACAAAACTCCCGGTCCGCCTTGTGGCGGCGTAGTGTTGTCATGACCATTCTCCTTCTCGTCGCGCTCCTCCAGGACCGGGTCTTGCCCGAAGGCCGCAAGCCGGCGGACGTCCGCCTGGAAAAGCTCAAGGACCTGGACGGCTCCTTCCCGTTCGAGGTGCCGGCCACGAAAGAGGCGTGGGAGGCGCGGGCGGCCGAGCTGAAGCTCCGGACGCGCGTCGCCCTCGGCCTCTGGCCCGAGCCGGAGCGCACCCCGCTCAACTCCAGGATCTGGGGCAAGGTCGAGCGCCCCGACTTCACGGTCGAGAAAGTCGCCTTCGAAAGCGTCCCCGGCCTCTTCGTCACCGGGCTGCTCTACCGGCCGAAGACGAAAGGCCCGCACGCCGCCGTGCTCAGCCCCCACGGCCACGAGGGCCGCCTCTGGGACTACGGCGACAAGGGCGTCCGCAGGATGATCGCCGACGGCGCCGAACGCTTCGAGCGCTCCGGCCGCTGGCCCCAGCTCGCCCGCTGCGCCACCCTCGCCCGCCTCGGCTGCGTCGTCTTCATCCACGACATGCTCGGCTACGCCGACAGCACGCAGATCCCGACGTCCGTCGCCCACCGCTTCAGCAAGCCCCGCCCGGACATGGAGACCGCCGCGCGCTGGGGCTTCTACAGCCCCCAGGCCGAGAACCGCCTCCAAAGCATCCTCGGCGTCCAGGCCTGGAGCTGCGTGCGGGCCCTCGACTTCCTCTGCTCCCTTCCGGACGTCGACCCCTCCCGCCTCGGCGTCACCGGCTCCAGCGGCGGCGGCACGCAGACGATTCTCACCTGCGCGCTCGACGCCCGGCCGGCCGTCGCGTTTCCGCAGGGGATGGTGTCGACGTCCATGCAGGGCGGCTGCACCTGCGAGAACGCCTGCTACCTGCGGATCGGCACCGGCAACGTCGAGCTGGCGGCGCTCTTCGCCCCGAAGCCGCAGGGCATGACCGCCGCGAACGACTGGACGAAGGAGATGATGACCAAGGGCTTCCCGGAGCTCGAGAAGCTCTACGGCATGCTCGGCGCGAAGGGGAACGTGCTCTGCAAGAACCACGTCCACTTCCCGCACAACTACAACGCGGTGTCCCGCGCGCTGATGTACGGGCTCTTCAACAAGCACCTGAAGCTCGGCCACGAGGAGCCGATCCTCGAAGAGGACTTCGAGCCGCTCAGCCCCGCGGAGTTCACGGTCTGGGACGCGGAGCACCCGGCGCCGCCGTCGGGGGAGGACGTCGAAGCCGCCCTCCTGAAATCCATGGCCGAAGCCTCGGACCGGCGGATGACACCCGACGCCGTCGCGAAGGGCCTGGAGGTCCTGATCGGCCGCGGGCTCCCGGCCTACGTGGAGCGGGTGAAAGTCGAGAAGATCGATCAGGGCGACCGCTGGCTCTTCAAGGACCTGCTCCGCCACAAGGGGGAGGAGCTGCCCCTGCTGACGCTCCATCCCAAGAACCCGAAGGGGAAAGTCGCCATCTGGGCGGACGGCGAGGGGAAGTCGGCGATCTTCGGCCCGCTGCCGAGGAAGCTGGTCGAGGCGGGGTGGTCGGTGCTGGGGGTCGACGTCCTGTACCAGGGCGAATTCGGCGACGTGAAGGTCCAGCCCAAGGTCGCGAACACGCGCGCCTACGCGGGCTTCACGTACGGCTACAACGCGCCGCTCTTCGCGAAGCGGGTCCACGACCTGCTGACGGTGATCGCGTACGTCCGGAGCGACAAGGACGCGCCGAAGGAGCTGACGCTGATCGGCGCGGACGGGGCGGGGCCCTGGGCGGCGGCGGCGAGCGCGCGGGCGGGCGACGTCGTGAGCCGCGCGGTCGTCGACACGGGCGGCTTCCGCTTCGCCGCGCTCACGTCGTACCTGGATCCCGACTTCCTGCCGGGCGCCGTGAAGTACGGCGACCTTCCGGCGATCCTCGCGCTGTCGGGACCCCGCCTCTGGGTCGCGGGAGAGAAGGCCGCGCCCGCCGGCGCGACGCTCGTGCCGGGGGTCGCGGAGGCCGTCGACCTCCTCCTGAAGTGACCTTGACGCTAGCGGCCCGGGACGTCGACACTGGAGCTGATGCACCCGGCGCTGCTGACCGTGGCGCTGCTCTGCGCGCAGGAGCTGGAGCCGCGTCGCTGGACGCATCTGCCGGTGGGGACGAACATCGCGGGGGTCGGATACCTCCATACCGACGGCGACCTCGACGTCGAGCCGGCGCTGCGGATCGAAGAGGCCGAGGTTGAACTGCACACGGTCGTGGCCTCCTACAGCCGCTATTTCGGGCTGGCGGGATGGACGGCGCGCCTGGACGCGAAGGTGCCGCTTCACTATGGCGTCTGGGACGGGCTCCTGAACGGCGAGCCGACGACGGTGAGGCGGGACGGCCTGTCCGATCCGGTGCTCCGGTTCTCGCTCTCCTTCGCGGGGGCGCCGGCGCTGGAAGGGGAGGACTTCCGGGCGTATCGCCAGGCCCACCCGGACCGCGCCGTGATCGGGGCCGGGCTCGCGCTGCGCGTGCCGCTGGGCGAGTACATGGACGACAAGCTCATCAATCTGGGCGAGAACCGCTTCACCCTCGAGCCCCAGCTGGGGGCGGTCCAGCATCTAGGCCCGTGGTCCTTCGAGCTCACGGGCTCGGCCTCTTTCTACTCCGCGAACGACGACTTCTTCGGCGGCAACCGGCTGGAGCAGGATCCGCTGTGGGCGCTTCAGGCGCACGTCGTGAGGTCGTTCGAGCCGGGCCTTTGGGTCGCCGCCGGAGCCGCCTACGGCCGCGCCGGCGAGACGGAGATCAACGGAGAGGGACTGGACGACGAACGCGGCCGGCTCCTCTACGGGCTCTCCGCCGGCGTCTCCGCGGCGTCGACCCACGCGATCCGCGTCGGCTACCTCCGCCAGGAATCCTTCCGGAACCTGGGGGGCGACTCCCACAGCCTCCTCCTGACGTGGGCGATCGTGTTCTAAGGAGATCCGGGGATGGAACGGATGGGGGAGATGGGCGAGCGGGTTCTTGCTTCGGTCGTGGGCGATCCAGGAGATCCGGGGATAAGACGGATCAGGAGATGGGCTAGCGGGCTGCTGAAGTAGTTCCCTGATTGGCCACAGAGACACAGAGCGAACCTTTTGTGTGTCCCCCTTGAGACGAACTCTGTGTCTCTGTGGCAGCGGCCTGCTAGCGCGGCGTGGGACGTCGGATTTCGGAGGTCGGGGGTGGGGCCCCCATGCCGCCGGAGTGGGCGTTCATGCCCATGATCGCGAAGATGCGGTCGCGGGCGGCCAGGTACTCGGGCGCGTCGAGGTCGCGGGGGCGGGGGAGATCGATCGCCACTTCCTCCTGGATCGTGGCGGGGCGGCGGCTCATGACGAGGACGCGGTCGGCCAGCTGCACCGCCTCCTCGATGTCGTGCGTCACGAAGATCACCGTCTTGCGCTCCTCCTGCCAGATGCGGATCAGGTCGGCGCGCATCTTGAGGCGCGTGAGGAAGTCGAGGGCCCCGAACGGCTCGTCCATGTAGAGGACGTCGGGATTCGCCGCGAGCGCCCGGGCGATCTCGACGCGCTGCCGCATGCCGCCGGAGAGCTCGCGCGGGTAGGCCTTCTCGAAGCCCGTAAGGCCGACCATGTCGACGTAGTGCGCGACGATCTTCTCCCGCTCGGCGGGCGGCTTCTTCGACAGCCCGAAGCCGATGTTGTCGCGGACCGTGAGCCAGGGGAAGACCCCGTTCTCCTGGAAGACGAAGATGCGCCGGGCGTCGGGCCCCCGCACCGCCTCGCCCTCGACCCGCGCCTCGCCGCGCGTCGCCGGGAGGAAGCCCGCGACGATGTTGAGCAGCGTCGACTTCCCGCAGCCCGACGGACCGACGACGCAGACGAACTCCCCGCGCCGCACCTCGAGGCTCACGCGCTCGAGGACGTGGATCGGCTCCCCGCCCGCTTTTCCGGGGAAGCTCATCCAGAGGTCGCGGACCTCGACGGCGCTCATCGCCCGGTCCCCCAGCGAACCTCGTCAAACGTCTCGAGACGCCGCACGCACTGGTCGAGCGCGAGCCCGATCAGCCCGATCAACACCATCCCCGCCACGACGAGATCGTAGCGCTTGCCGGCGTTGCGGGCGTCGATGATGAGATACCCCAGCCCGGAGTTCACCGCGATCATCTCGGCGGCGACGACGACCAGCCACGCGACGCCCAGGGCGATGCGGATGCCGGTGAGCACCTGCGGCAGCGTCGCCGGGAAGATGACGCGGCGGAAGAGCTCGAGGCGTCCGACGCCGAAGTTGCGCGCGGCGCGGATGTAGACGGGCTGGATGTTCTGCACCGCCGCCATCGCCGAGACGGTGATGGGGAACACGCTCGCGAGGAAGATCAGGAAGATCGGGGCGCGGTCGTCCACGCCGAACCAGAGGATCGCGACCGGGATCCACGCGATCGGCGAGATCGGGCGGAAGATCTGGATCATCGGGTTGAAGGCGAGGAAGGCCTTCTGGAACCAGCCCAGGAGCAACCCCGCGGGCACGCCGACGAGCACCGCCAGGCCGAAGCCCGCGGTCACGCGGAAGAGCGAGGCCACGATGTATTTCAGGAGCAGGCCTTTGCGGGCGAGCTCGACGATGCCGGCCGCGACGTTCCACGGCTTCGGGAAGAGGTCGCTCCCCGAGGCCCGGACCCAGAGGTCCCACCCGAGGAGGAAGAGGACGGCGACGCCCAGGGGCAGCGCGATCCTCTTCACCGGATGAGCCCTTTTTCCTTGAGCTCCGCCTTGATGGCCTTGTCCTCGAACTTGTAGCTTTCGATCGTGGCCTCGGGCGGCACGAAGGACGGGTCGGCGTAATCCTCGAAGCGCGCCTTGCCCTCCAGGATGCCCGCCTCGCGTCCCAGCTTCTCGATCTCCTCGAAGTCCGCCCGCCGCACGCTCAGGTTCGTGTACTTCACCCGATCCGGCGGCTTGCTCAGCACGAATTCCAGCAGGCGCGGGTCCTGATTGTAGTACTCCCGGCTCACGAAGCGCGAGGCCTGCATCCGGTTGTCCATGTGCTGGTCCAGCCACATGCCGCTCTTGGCGATCCCGTCGACCAGCGCCTGGACCGACGCGCGGTCGTTCGCGATGACCTCCTCGCGCACGGCGAGCACGCAGGAGATGAAGCCCGGCCAGACGTCCTTCGTCAGCCAGAGGATCTTTCCGTAGCCGTCCAGCTCCGTCTGCCCCATGAACGGCTCGCCGGAGCTGATGGCGTCGACGGCCTTCGCGTAGAGCGCCGCGGCCATGTCGGGCGGCGGCATCTCGACGAGCTCGATGTCCTTGAACGACATCCCCCGGTCGCGGAGCGAGCGGTAGACCAGCAGGCGCTGGTTGGAGAAGCGGTTGGGCACGGCGACGCGTTTCCCGCGGAGGTCCTCCGTGCGGAAGATCCCCGAGTCCTTGTGCACCATGACGGCGGACCCGTCCCGGTGCCCCAGGTAGACGATCTTGATCGGGACGCCCTCTTCGCGGAGCTTCATCGCCATCGGCGCGAGGATGAACGTCGCGTCGGTGTACTTGGAGAGGAAGGCTTCCTTCAGCTCCGGCCATCCGTTGAACCGCACCGGTTCAAACCCGCCCACTCCGTTCAGATTCTTCTGGATGAAGTGGTTGACGGGGCAGGTCAGGTGTCAGGTGACCGGCAGGAAGCCGACCTTGAAGCTCTTCGCCGGCCCCTCGGTTTCCCGGAAGAGGTCGAGGTTCAGCCCCGCGTGCAGCAGGCTGATCCCCGCCGTCCACGGCAAGACCGTCAGGAGCACCGCTTTTCTCAAGGACATCCGCGGATCATAGCAAGAGCGGCCCGCCGCGACATCTTCCGTCGCGGGGGGCTAATAGTCGGGAGGAGGGCCTTGCCACGAATTCGTCTTCATCCTCCGATTCCGGTAAAACGCCCGCCTCCCTTCCAGGTAGGGGAGGAGTGGGGGAGAGCGCGGCGGAGGATCTCGCGCTCGTCCGGCGGACGCTCGCCGGCGACCGGCAGGCCTTCGACCCGCTGGTCCGGAGGCATCAGAAGAGCGTGTACGCCGTCGTCTACGGCATCCTCCGGAGCGCCTCGGACGCGGAGGACGCGACGCAGGACGTCTTCCTGCGCGCGTTCCGGTACCTCCCGTCCTACGACCCTTCGCGGTCCTTCGAGGGCTGGCTGATGGCGATCGCGGTGAACCAGGCGCGCGGGCTGCGGCAGTCCCGCCGGGGCGAGGCCCGGGTGGACCCGAGCTCCCTCGCCGCCGGACGCGCGCCCGAAGGCAATCCCGAGCTGCGCGAGGCCGCCCTGCGGGCGATCGACGGCCTCCCCGAGCGCCAGCGCGACGCGATGCTCCTGTTCCTCAACAGCGAGCTCACCCTGGATCAGATCGGCGACGCCCTGGGCTGTTCGAAAGGCACCGTCGGGGCCCATCTCCATCGCGCCCGGGCGGCCCTGAAAAAGGCCCTGGGGCGCTGGGTTTCCTGAGAAAGGCGACGACATGACCTGCGCGGACTTGGAGCTCTATCATCACCGGGGCCTCGACGAGGCCGGACGCCGGGAATTCGAGGGGCACCTCGAACGCTGCGCCGGCTGCCGCGCGGAGCTCGCGGAGCTGCGCGAGACCGACGACCTCCTGCGCGACGCGCTCACCGCCGGCGCAGACTTGGAAGGCATGGCCGGCCGCGTCCGCGCGCGCCTGGGACGTCCGCGCCGCCTGCTTGTCGCGGCCGCCGCGGCCGTCGCCGCGATCGCCCTTGTCGTCGGCCTCTCGAGCCGGAAAACGCCCCCGACCGTCGAGGTCGTCGCGGCCCCCCGGCCTCCCGAGCCGGCCCCGGCGCCGCCGCCGCCGGTCGTTCCCGTCAAGGAGCCGGCCGTTCCGACCCCGCTTCCCCCGCCGCCGCCCGCGCCGGTTCCGCCGCCTCCGGCACCGGAGGCCGTCGCTCCCGCGCCTCCGCCCGTCCCCGCTCCCGCTCCGGCGCCCGCGGTGAAGCCGCCGCCCGCGCCGACCGTGGTCGCCCGCGCGAAGATCGAGCGGATCAAGGGCGACGTCTTCGTCGGCGAGGCGCGCCCGCTGGCGGGCCAGGACCTGCTGTCCAACGAGGTGATCGCCGTGTCCGGCCCGGGCAGCGTCGCGTTCCTCCTCCAGGCGGACGGGACGCGCGTCGAGATGGGCGCCGGCAGCCGCCTGAGCTATCCCCAGACCGCCGCCGGGCCGCTCCTCGCCGCGGGCCGCATCGCGGTGGACGTCGCCGACCTCGAAACGCGGTCGTTCGGGACGTCGCACGCCCTGGTCAAGGCGCGCGGCGCGCGCTTCACGCTCGCCACCGACGCGGCTTCGACCCGCATGGAAGTGACGGCCGGCGGCGCCGAGTTCCGGAACCTGCTCGACGGCGCCGTGGCGGCCGTCGCCGCGGGCCAGCACGCCTTCGCGTTCGCGCAGGCGGGCGTCGATCAGATCCGCGTCGCCGAGGCGATCCGCAAGGGGGTCGAGTACCTGCGGACCGCCGATTCGCCGCCGGGCCCGTACGGCGTCAAGAGCTCGGACGAGCTCATCCTCCTGACGTTCATCCACGCCGGGGTTCCGGAGGGCGACCCGCAGTTCCAGGGGCTCCTGAAGAAGATCCTCGAGGCGCCGCTCGAGACGACCTACAACGTCGCGCTCCAGGCCATGGCGCTCGAGGAGCTCCACCGCGTCAAGCACCAGGGGCGGATCGCGCAATGCGCGCAGTTCCTGATCGACAACCAGTGCAAGAACGGGCAGTGGAGCTACGGGAAGCCGACCATCGCGGCGACGGACCTCGACGTCCCCACCGGCGGCGGCGGGCCCGACGCTCCCACCCGCGGCGGCGTCGTCGACTTCGGCGTGGAGAAGGTCAAGCCGAAGGTGACGCGGAAGATCGCCGTCCGGAAGTCGCGCGACGGGATCGACGCGGGCGACAACTCGAACTCGCAATACGCGGCGCTGGGCCTCCGGGCCTGCCACGACGCGGGCATCGTGTTCCCGAAGGAGGCCGTCGCGCTCGCCCGCAAGTACTGGGTCGAGAGCGCGATCGGCGACGCGGGCAAGAACGACGCCGTGGCGACGGGCGGGAAGGCCCTGGGCGTGCCCCAGAGCTGGTGCTACAAGGGCTACCACCACCAGCTCAAGTACTGCAAGACGCCCGACAACGGCTACACCTCGATGACGGCCGGGGCGGTCGGCGCGGTCACGATCTACGACTACATGCTGGGCATCGACTTCAAGAAGGACAAGACGGTCCTGAACGGGCTCGCCTGGCTCGTGAAGAACTGGTCCTGGAGCGACAACATGGGGCCGTGCGAGATCAGCCAGGGGGCGCCCAAGGTCTGGCTCTACTACGGCTTCTACGCGGTCGAGCGCGCGGGCATGCTCGCCGACATGCCCAAGATCGGCCCGTACGACTGGTACCGCGAAGGGGCGACCGTGCTCCTCGACGCCCAGAAAGCGGGCGGGGCATGGGCCACGAGCGAGGGGATGTCGAAGAAGCCCACCTGGGACACCTGCTTCGCGATCCTCTTCCTCAAGCGCGCCACGCGGCCGCTGGACGTGGCCAGCCAGGACAACACGCGCCGTCCCGGCAAGTAAGTGTTAACGTCCGAATCGGGTTCAAACGTTAACACTTGAAGTGTTAACGTTTGAACCCGATTGGAACGTTAACACTTCCTACTTCTCCGCGAGCCAGGCCTTCCAGAAGAGGCGCTGTTCGTCGGGATTGTCGAGGACGCGGATCCGGTCGTCCTCGAGGATGAATCCGTAGACGCGGCTCCGAAACGCCTCGAGGACGGTGGTCCGCCCCGGCAGGCGCCGGAGCGTCTTCGCGCTCTCCGGGTCCGCGTCCTGGGGAAGCTCGACGGCCAGCCCCGCCGCCTTCGCGATCGCCGTGAAGAGGTCCCGATCCGTCCCGGTCCGATCCTCGCCGAGGGTCGTTTCCGAGAGGCGCTTCCACAGCGCGGGACGTCGGAGCGCGTTGAGCCCGATGGTGCTCCACGATTCCCGCGCCACGAGCTCGGCGCCCGCGCGGTCGCCCCACTCGACGAGCGTCTCGGCCGCCGCCCGCCGGACCTCCGGCGCCGGGTGCTCCAGGAGCTTCCGGAGCTCGGGCTCGACTTCCCGGGCGCCCAGCGCGTGGAGGGCCGCGATCGCGCCCACGGAAGGCAGGTCCTTCCGGAAGTACGCGACGACCTCCGGCCCGCCGAGGGCGATGAGGCCGTCGGAGGCCTTCTCCGACACGCCTTCGCCGGGGTCGTCGACCATCCGCTCGAGATCGGCCCGCCGCGACCGGATCCCCGCCGCGCCGATCGCGGCCGCCGCCTCCGCGCGGACCTCGGGGTAGGGGTCGGCGAGCAGCCGGGCGAGCTCCGGCTCCGCCTCCCCGGCCTCGAGGGCGCCGAGAGCTCCCGCCGCCGCGAAGCGCACGACGGCCAGCGGGTCCGCGCAGAGCCGGCGGAGCTCCGGGACGCGGTCCCGCGCGCCCAGCAGGCCGAGCATCCAGGCGGCCCCGGCGCGGACGTTCGACTCCCGTTCGCCCAGGCGCGCGACGAGGGCGGGGACGACGTCCTTCGTGCCTCGGCGGAGGACGGCTTGCTCGACTTCCGGCCGGAGATAGCGGTCCTTCTCGAAGGCGAAGCCGGCCAGGCGGGGCAGAAAGGCGCCCGGCGCGTCGAGCGCGATCAGCGCCCCGAGGGCGTTGTGGACCACGTAGTCCTCGTCGTCGTCCAGGAGCGCGACGAGCCGGGGGATGTGCTCGCGGGCGCCCAGGGCGCCGGACGCGGCCGCGGCCGCGCCGCGGACGTCGTCGTCGGAATCGTCGAGCCGCTTCGCGACGAGCGCGACCGCGTCCGCCGGCCGGGCCGTCGCGATGAGCGCGACCGCGGACGACCGGACGCGATAGTCTTCGTGCTCCAGGAGCGCGGCCGGCACGCGATCGCCCTTCCGGACCCGGATGAGCTCGGTCGCGCGGATCGCTTCCTCGCGTTTCTCCGGATCGGCGTCCTTGAGGCCCTTCAGGATCGACGCGAAGGCCTCGGCCAGAATCTCCTTTCGGAGGTCCTCGAGCGGCCCGAGCGCGTCGTCGTTCAGCTGGAGGATCCAATCCGTCCCGAGGTCGGGAAGCACGGCGACGATCTCCGGATGCGCCGCCTTCCCCTCCAGCCCCAGCAGGGCGATGAGCGCCTTCACGCGCGCGTCCGCGGACGCCTCCTTGTCCTTCAGCGTCGCCCGCAGCGCCGGCGCCGCCGCTTTGTCGTTCCACTCCGCGAGGGTGTGCATCGCCCAGTCCCGCGCCTTCTCGTCGCCGTCCTGGAGCAGCTTCACGAGCCCGGGCCGCGCCTCCTCGAGCTTCCATTCGACGAGCGCGCGGAGAGCGGCCTCGCCTACCGCCGGATCCGGATCGTCGCGGAGCGCGCGGACGCGGGGCAGCAGCGCCTGATCCCGGACGCGGCCCAGCGCCGTCACGCGCACGCCCGGCGTCGGATGGTCGAGCAGCGCCGAGAGCCGGCGGTCCATCTCCTTGGGATCGAGGTTGTCGATCACGTAGATCGCGTGCCCGCGCACGTGGGGGTCGGCGGCCGTCAGAAGCCCGGCCAGGTTCGGGATCGCCTCTTTCAATCCGAGCTTGATCGCCTGATCGCGCGCGGGCTGGTACACCACGAAGTCGGTGGAGCGGAGGAGGTCGACATAGACCGGGGCCGCGCGCTTCGGGTCCATCCCGGCGAGGGCCTGCATCGCGTACTCCCTCATGTAGGCCTTTTCGTGCGTGAACAGCGGGAGGAGCTCCGGCAAGACGTCGTCCGGGCTGATCGCCGCGAGCGCCGCCGCCGCCTGGGCGCTGTCCTGCTGGTCCTCCTTGAGCGCCGCCAGCATCCGAGGCACGGCCGCTTTGACGCGGAAGCGCGCCAGGACGCTGTAGACGGTCGAGCGGACGTCGGCGTCCGGGTCGTCGAGCATCTTCAGCAAGGCCGGCGGCGGCTCGATGTCCCGGAATCCGTGGAGGCAGGTGAGGGCCGCCGAACGGACCCGCGGGTCGGCGTCGCCGAAAAGCCCGACGATTTCGGGCAGGGCGGCCTCCCGCTTGCCGATGGCGAGCGCGTTCGCCGCCGCCGAGCGCACGCTGCCGTCCGGGTCGGCGAGGAGACGTCCGATCTCCCGCAGCGCCTCCGGCGGCGCCCGGCCGGTGAGCGCGGCTGCCGCGGCCCGCCGGACGCCGGCCTCGGGGTCGCGCAGCCGGGCCCGCAGCGTCGGGATCTCCCCGGGATCGCGGAAGTACGCCAGGACGTTCAAGGCCGCGCCCCGCACGTCCGCGTCCGGGTCGTCGAGGAGGCGGACCACGTCCGGGCCCGACTCGAGGGCCCGCAGGCGCGCCAGCGCCGTTGCCGCCTCGGCGCGGACGGGGGCGTCGACGTCCTTCAGCAGCGCGCGGATCGCGGGGATCGTGTCGCGCGCCTGCAGCGTGGAGAGGCCGCGAAGGGCGGCCTGGCGGACGTCGGACTCCGGATCCCGGAGCCGCTCCGCGAGGGGGAGGATCGCGCTTCGGCCGCCGAACTCGGTCAGCGTCTCGACCGCCTCCTGCCGGATCTCCTTCACCGGATCGTCGAAGAGCCGCCGGATCGCCGGCACGGACTCGCGATGGCCGAGGCGGCGCGCCGCGCCCAGGCCCAGGAGGCGCGACCCGGGCGCCGCCGCGGCCAGCAGGGCGGGCAGCTCGGCGATCACGATCGCCCGCTGCTCGAGACTCAGCAGGAACTCCAGGGCGAAGCCGCCGAGGTCGGGGGAATGAAGCAGGGCGCGGGCCTCCGGCAGCGCCGACAGCAGCCGTCGGTTCCGGAGGACCTCGAAGACCTGCCCGAGCTCCTCGGGGGTCGGGGCGCCCCGGATCGCCGGCACGGCGAGCGGGTCGAGATCCTCGGTCTTGAGATCCTCGACTTCCGCCGCCTCGAGGAGGACGGCGGTCCAGGCCTTGGGGTCGTCGCCGACCAGACGTTCCTCGACGTCCGGCATTTTCTCCTTGAGGCGCGGGCTCAGGCGGCCTTCCAGGCGGATCTGGTAGATGACGCGCCGGACGCGCCCCGCGACCTCGCGGTCGGGATCCTTGGCCGCCTTCTCCAGCTCCGGCAGCGCGGGACGTCCGAGCTTCCGCAGCTCGCGCTGGGCGTCTTCGCGGTCCTCGAGCTTCTCGGAGCGGAGCTTCTCGATGAGGCCCTTCGCGTCCTGCGTCGCCAGAAGGAGAGCGAGGAGGAGCATCCCGTACATACTACCCTGACGTAAGGGGGAGCCTTAGGCCTTGAGCGAGACGCCGGTCCGGCGCTCGTCGGCGGCCTTCTGGACCGTGAGCGCGAGCCGGGCGGCGCGCAGCACCGCGCGCGTGTCGACCGCGTCGGAAGCGGGTTCGCCGCGGACGTCGGCCATGAACGCGCGGAGATAGCCGCCGGGGTTGGCGGGCGGGAGGGGCAGCGTCTCCGGCAGCTTGAGGCCGTCGAGGGCGCCGAGGATGGACGTCGACGTCGCCGACGTCTCGATCATGCCTTTGGTTCCGAAGACGGTGGTGCGCCAGTAGTGGGGGAGGGTGTAGCCCATGCTGTTGGGCATGAAGTAGGACACTTCGCCCATCAGGCCGGCGCCGTTGCTCAGGCTGAGCATGAACTGGGCGGCGTCCTTCATGGGCGTCCCCGTCGCGAAGCCGGTCCAGCAGCGCGCGGCCTCGAGCGCCGCGAAGTCCAGGCCCGTCATCCAGGGGATGAGGTCGAAGATATGGATGGCGATGTCGTTGATGGTCCCGCCGTGCTTGCCGTCTTCGAAGTACCAGGCGGGCCGGGTCCCGCGCAGCAGCGGGTGCTGGCCGCCGATGACGATGCCCTGCACGTCGCCGATCCTCCCCTCGCGGATCAGCGCCCGGAGGCCGAGGAAGGGGGCGAGGTCGCGGGAGTCGAACATGCAGCCGAGCTTGAGCTTCTTCTCGCGGAGCAGGCTCTCGATCCGGTCGAGCTCCTCCAGGCGGGTGCAGGGCGGCTTGTCGGTCAGGACGTGCTTGCCCCGGCCGAGCGCCTCGAGGGTCCGCGCGCCGCGGATCGCGTAGTAGTCGCCGACCGCCACCGCGTCGCAGGGGACCTCGTCGAGCATCTTGCGGTAGTCGGCGTGCGTGATCTTCGCGCTGCCGTCGGCGGCCACCTTCTCGCGCGCGGCGGGATCCTCCTCGCAGGCGGCGACGATCTCGACGCCCTCCGTCGCGCCCGCGCGCTTGTAGAGGTCGAAGATGTGCCCGTGCCGGAACCCGATGAACGCGAGGCGAAGGTTCATGTGGCGCATTCTAGCGGCGGAGGTCGGCCTCGCGCAACCGGCCCCGGACCCTGGCGGGTCCGGGGCCGGAGGACGCTCTAAGGCCGTTCGTCGCCGTCGAGCTTGCCGTCCTCGTCGCGATCGAGGGCGAGGCGGTAGCCGGATCCCGGGGGGACGCAGGTGTACGTGACCTCTCCTCCGGGGAGCGTCGCGCGCGCGCGCAGGGCGAGGTCCGCGACCGGCGCGTCGCGGCGGCGGTCGGGGCGGAAGAGCCCGGCCCCGAGATAGAGGAAGCCCCGGTCGCCGACGCGGGCGATGAGGTCGCAGTCGCGGGCTTCCGCGCGGGCGATCATCAGGGCGAGGCGGTCTCCGAGGGCGGCGAGGTTGCCGTCGGTGAGCGTCGCCTGCTGCCCGACGATCGGCTTGAGGTTGCTGGGGAAGGCGAGCATGAAGTCCTCCATCGCCTTGCGATCGAGGAAGCCGTTGAGATCCGGCGGGAAGCCGTCCGGGTTGCCCGGATCGCGCGGGCTGATCGTGCCCGGAGCCCGCTTGAAGAAGACGATCGTGGTGTGGAAGCGGAAGAGGGTGTCGCAGGATCCGTCGTGCATGAAGCCGAAGCCGCGGACCTGGTCGCCCTTATGGTCGTTGTCGCCGGGAAGGATGAACTGGGTGCGGGGCATCCCGAACATGCCGACCTTCTGGTACATGTTCCGCAGGTGGGGGATCTTGAAGACCTGGGGCTCCAGCTCGAAGGAGAACCTCCCGTCGCTTCCGAAGAAGCCGGGCTTCGACACCCCGAACGCGCGGTTGCCGTCGGGATCGAGCACGTGGCAGCCGTTGCAGTTGAAGAAGCTGTCGGTTTTTCGGGCGCCCATATAGACATCCCGTGCCCGCGCCTGCGTGGCCGTGTCTTCGTCGTCCAGCCGCCGCACCGGGTTGGGCGGGTAGGCCAGCTCCAGGATGAAGTCCGTGAAGGCCCGCATGTCGTCGCCGGAGATCGTCGCGTCGCGGCCGTTCAGGCCCACGAAGGCCGGGTTGAACTTCTCGAAGGCGGTCCGCTCGTCGAAGGCGCCGCCGTCCGGCTGGACGGGCGGCTCGCTGTTGTTGAGGCGGTCGCCGCGCCAGTGCATGGCGCCGTGGTTGGCCATGCCGCGCAGGCTCTGCGTCGCCATCGGGCCCTTCATCGGGCGGAAGTGGCGGGGGACGTCGAAGGGCTCCCCGGGCACCGTCAGGATGCCCGTGTTCTCGACCTGGACGCCGTCGGGATCGCCCAAGTCCCAGGCCAGGCTGTCGAAGTCGCCGAAGATGTGGCAGCTGGCGCAGGCGGTGTCGCCGCGGCTGGAGCTGAAGGAGGCGTCGTAGAGAAAGCGCCGGCCCTTCACGACGTGCGAGGGTTCGGCCGAGAAGAGCGCGTGGCCCTTCACCGGCCGGAGGCCCCGGAGGTCGATCTCCTTCACCGCGTTGTCGAAGCGCGTGAGCACGTAGAGGCGGTCGTGCCGCTCGTCCAGCGCCAGGCCGCAGGGGCCGCCGCCGGGGACATCGATCTGCCGCCCCGCGTCGGGGACGAACGCGTCGGTTTCGAGCTCGGCGGTGTCGTAGACGCCGACCTTGCTCGACCCGAAGGCGGCGACGTAGAGCGTTTCGCCGTCCGCGCTGACCGCGAGGTCGAGCGGGAAGGCGAGGCTCCGGCGGTTGACGTCGTTCGGGATCGGCAGGAAGGGGCCCGAGAAGTCGATGTGCTTGTTCAGGTGCCGCGGCGCCGGGGCGGCGGGGCCGTCGAGCACCGTGATCCGGTTCTCCACCACGTGGCCCCGGACCGTGCGGCCCGCGAAGGCTCCCGGGCCCTCGAAGCGGTTCTCGTTCCGGGCGTCCGTGTTGGAGACGTAGATCTTGCCCGAAACCGGATTCACCGCGAGGTTGAAAAGGACCGTGCCGACGCCCGACCAGGAGCCGACTTCGACGGGCGGGCTGGCGAGGGCGTCGATCGCGAAGACGTCCCGGTCCGGCAGGTTGAACTTCACGAACGCGCTCCAGTCGCGGCCTTCCTCGTCCAGCCACTTCCCGTCGCGGAATTTCACGATCAGGCCGGTGAAGGGCTGGGGCAGGCCCTGGTGGTTGATGGGGAGGCGGATCTTGACGTCCGGGGCCGCCGGATTGGGCGCGACGAGGATGTACGGCGAGGTGAGGCCGCCGTTGGCGCGCACGACGTCCTCGAAGACCGTCGTCGTGCGGTTGCCGGTGTGGAAGCCGGCGGCGTAGACGCGGGAGCCGTCGGGGGAGACGGCGAGGCCGCGGGGGGTGTCGGTGAAGAGCTTGACGATGGAGGGCGGGGCGTCCGGATTCGCGGCTTCGAAGACCCAGACGTCGGCGCGGGGGACGCCGGGAATCGTCAGCTGGGGATCGTAGGGCACGTTCTGGCCGCGGTGGGCCGTGGTCACGAACGCGCGGCCGCGGCCGGCGCCGGCGAGGACGATGTCGCGCGGCTCGTCGCCGACGAGCAAGGTGCGGACGACGCGGCCGATCCCGCCGCGTTCCTTCTTGGGGTTCTTGTCGTCGTCCTCCTCGATCCGGACGACGCTGACGCTGTCGGAGAGGTGGTTGACGACCCAGGCCTCGCCGGCCGAGCGGGCGGCGACGGCCACGGGCTCGAGGCCGACGGGGACGGAGCCGCGGTGGCGCAGTCCGTGGGGGCCGACGGCGAAGACCTCGAGGCGGTTGTCGGGGATGTTGCAGGCGAAGAGCGTGCCCCCGTCCGGGGAGAGCGCGAGGGGGCGCACGGGGCCCGACTCGAAGACCGTGAACGGCGAGCGGGCGGGGCGGGCGCCGTCGGACGCCTGGGGAGCCGGGCCCGAGACCGCGCCCAGGCCGAGGATGATCGCCGAGAGGATGAGAACGCGAGCCATCTTTCCCTCCTTGCGGGGCCGCGGCACCCGGCGAGGGATTCGGTGTCCTTCTCCCTCCCGGTCGGCGGCCGACCGAGCCCATAACTACCCAGAGCTATGGGGGCCGGTCAAGGAGACCGCTATCGGAAATTTCCTGATTCGCGAACGGCTTCCCCGGCCTTCACGCCGAGCGCGCGGGCGGGCGATTTCGGGATCCATCGGGCGTCGCCGGGAGTTAAGGTGGAGAGGCCATGATGAACGACGAAGAATCCGCCGCGAAGTTCGCGACCCGGGCGCGCGTCCACGTCGCGCTCGCGACGCGCGATCTCGCCCGCTCGACCGCCTTCTACCGGACGCTGCTGGGCCAGGAGCCCACGAAGACGCGGGCCGGCTACGCCAAGTTCGAGGTGGCCGAGCCGCCGCTCAACCTGTCGCTCAACGAGTCGGCGGCGCCCACCGCGCCCTCCAACGGGGTCACCCACTTCGGCATCCAGGTGAAGTCGACGGCCGCGGTGAAGGAGATGATCGCCCGCCTCGCGGCGGCCGGGCTGCCCACCCGCGTGGAGGAGGAGGTCAGCTGCTGCTACGCGGTGCAGAGCAAGGTCTGGGCGGAGGATCCCGACGGCAACAAGTGGGAGACCTACGTGCTCCTGAGCGACGACGCCCCCCAGCGCGCCTCCTCGGCCGGGGGCGGCTGCTGCGCTCCGTCCCCGGTCGCGTTCGGCGCCCGCAAGCTCACTTCGCCTTGACGTCGAAGGCGTAGAGGCCTTCGCCGTTGCGGATGTAGAGGCGGCCGTTGGCGACGACCGGGTAGGCCCAGCTGTTGCGCCCCGTCTGGTCGGGCAGGACGAAGCGGCCCTTCTCCTTGTAGCCCTCCGGGCTGGCCTCGACCAGCGCGACGCCGCCGTTCTTCGGGTCTTCGCTCCGGACGATGAGGTGGCCGTCGGCGTAGGTGATCGAGCCCTTGCCGATCGAGGGGTTCTCCCAGACGATCTTGCCGGTCTTGAGCTCCACGCACTTGAGGTCGGCGTTCTTGCGGTCGGTGCCCTTCTTGCGGTCGCCCGTGCCGTAGACGTGGTCGCCCACGATCACCATGCCGCCGTGGTGGTTGGCGAGGTCGACGTCGTACGCCTTCTCCGCCTTGCCGCCGGCGATCTTGAAGGCCGTGAAGCGGCCGGTCGTGTAGCTCGACCCGACGAAGACCATGTCGTCCTTGGCCAGGGGCGTGCTGCAGATCGCGACGTCCCCCTCGCGCGGCGACTGCCAGAGGACCTTGCCGTCGGGCGCGATGCCCGCCACGCTCTTCATCGTGAAGACGACGTACTGCTTGAGGCCGCCGATCACGGCCGGCAGGAGCGACGTGTGCTCCACGGGATCGGTGAACTCGGCCGAGCGCCAGAGCTCCGCGCCCGTCGCCTTGTCGAGCCCCGCCACGGAGCCCTTGCTCCCGCCGCACTTCACGACGACCTGCTTGCCGTCGATCAGCGGGGAGTCGCAGTAGAGCCACTTCGGCGCCTCGCCCCCGAGGTCCTTGACCATGTTCTTGCGCCAGACTTCCTTGCCGTCCGCGGCCTCGGCGCAGACGAGGTCGCCGGCCTCGCCCATCGCGAAGACGCGGCCGCCGTCGAGCGTCGGCGTGGAGCGCGGGCCGTGCCAGGCCTTGTTGGAATGGTTGCGCGGCGGCCCGACCTTGAGCTTCCAGGCGATCTTGCCGTCCGCCTCGTTCAGGGCGAAGAGATGGCTGGCGTCCTGCAGGTCTCCCAGCAGGTAGATCCGGCCGCCCGCGACGGAGACGCCGCCGAAGCCTTCGCCGACGTCCTTCGTCTCCCACGCCTTCGGGGGCCCGTCCTTGGGCCAGGCCTTCAGCAGGCCGGTCTCGGAGGACTTGTTGTCCCGGTTCGCGCCCAGCCACTGGGGCCAGGCGTTGTCCGTCTGGGAGAGGAGAGCCAGCAGCGCGATCGTCGTCATCATGCCAAGAGTCGTACCCGGGATCGGCCGGGCTGCCAAGAAAAAAAGAAGTTCGCACGGCCTCGGGGCGGTCCCGGGGGTACACTTCGCGAGATCTCAAGACACATTTGACCGGGGTCCATGGAAGCGAACGCGCGCGTTTTGATCGTCGACGGCGACCAGGCGGCGGCCGCCCGCGCCCGCGAGGTCCTGTCCGCGGACGGCTACGCCCTCGACGTCGTCTTCACCGGCGAGGCCTGCCTGGCGGAAGTCGCCAAGGCGCCTCCCGACGTCCTCCTCCTCGACCTCTCGACGCCCGACCTGCCGGGCTACGATCTCCTCCGCAAGATCCACAAGTCGCACCCCGACCTGGCCATCGTGGTGACGATGTCCAAGCCCACGGTGAAGGACGTCGTCGCGGCCATGAAGGCGGGCGCGTCGGACGTCGTGCCCGTCCCCAAGCCTCTCGACCCCGCGCGTCTCTCGCAGACGGTCCGGGACGCCTGGCAGGAGGTGGCGAAGCGCCGGGACGTCGAGCGGCTCGCGGTGGAGACCGGCGAGGAAGGGCTCACGAAGGTCAGGCTGGACGACCTCCTGAACGAGCTCGTCCTGACGGGGGGCTCGGACCTGCACGTGAAGATCGGCCGGCCGCCGCTGTTCCGGATCTCCGGCGATCTGCGGCCGAGCGAGCGCCCCGTGCTGACCGAGCCCGACATGCGGGGGCTCCTGCGGCAGCTGCTGGGCGACGCGGGATACCGGGCGCTGGAGGAGAACTTCGAGTCGGATACGTCCTACCTGCTCCCCGGCGTGGCCCGCTTCCGCGTGAACGTCTCCAAGCGCATGGGGCGGTTCGGCGCCGCCTTCCGCATGATCCCGCTCGTCCCGCCGACGCTGCAGGCGATGGGCCTGCCCGCCGGGCTGAAGGAGATCTGCAAGGCGCCGCAGGGGCTCGTCCTCGTCACCGGGCCCACGGGCTGCGGCAAGTCGACGACCCTCGCGGCGATGGTCGACCACATCAACGAGACGGAGGCCCTCCACATCGTCACGATCGAGGACCCCGTCGAGTTCGTCTACGCCGACAAGAAGAGCGCGATCAACCAGCGCCAGCTGGGCAACGACGTCAAGTCGCTGAACGAGGCCCTCCGCCGGGTCCTGCGGCAGGATCCCGACGTCATCCTCATGGGGGAGATGCGCGACCGCGAGACGATGGACCTCGCGATGCACGCCGCCGAGACCGGCCACCTGGTGTTCTCGACGCTCCACACCAACGACGCCAAGCAGACCCTCGACCGCGTCATCGACGCGTATCCGCCGGACGCCCACCACCAGGTCCGCGCCCAGCTCGCGATGTCCCTGCAGGCGATCGTCGCCCAGCGCCTCGTCCGCCGGGCCGACGGCAAGGGCCGCGTGGCCGCGATGGAGATCATGATCTGCTCGCCCAACATCCGGGACCTGATCGCGGAAGGGAAGACCTCCTCGATCGAAAAGGCGATGGGCGTGTCCACCGACTACTACGGCATGCAGACCTTCAACCAGGCCCTCGCCAAGCTGACCCAGGCGGGCACGATCAGCGAGGAAGAGGCGATGGCGGCCTCGACGGCCCCCGGCGACCTCCGTCTCCTGCTGAAGGGCGTGCAGAGCGGCTCGGCCACGTCGACGCGGCCGGCCACCACCGACACGCAGCGCCTGAAGGTTCCCCCCCGCTTCTAGGCTCTGTCTGAAAACCCCCGTGGCCGCGGTGGCGGCGCCGCGGG
>DASVNH010000187.1:0-15380 GCA_036383955.1 Planctomycetota bacterium
CCCCCTTCCCGTCCGGGAAGCGGACGATCATCGGCACGCGCAGGCTCGAATCGTAAAGCCAGCGCTTGCTCCGCGGCATCCCGGCGCCGTGATCGGAGAAATAGAACACGATCGTGTTCTTCGCGAGGCCGTCTTCTTCGAGCTCGCGCAGGACCTTGCCTACTTCTCGGTCCATGAACGTGATCATGTCGGCGTAGCGAGCCCAGTCGCGGCGCGTCTCGGGCGTGTCCGGATGATAGGGCGGGATCGGCGCTTTCGCGGGATCGTGCGGCTCGATCCCTTCCATGCGCTTCCGGTACGACGCCTCGGGCTGGCGGATCTGGCTCTCGTGGCAGCTCGTGAAGTTGAAGACGGAGAAGAAGGGCTGGCCGGGCTTGCGGTTCCGCCAGTGCGCCTTGGCGCTCGACTCGTCCCAGGTGCCCTTCGGCGCCTCGAAGTTGTAGTCGGTCTTCACGTTGTTCGTCCGGTAGTAGCCGTCGAGGTACGACGGGAAGCAGCGCACGGCGCCGGGCAGCGTCGCCTTGCAGCGCATCAGCTGCGAGCCGACGCTCGGGGCCATCACCCCCAGGATCAGCGTGGAGCGCGAGGGCGCGCAGACCCCGATCGGCGCGAACGCCTTCGTGTAGCGGACACCCTCCTTCGCCAGGGCGTCGATGTGGGGCGTCACCGCGTACGCGTCGCCGTAACAGCCCAGGTTCGGGCTGATGTCCTCGCAGGTGATCCAGAGGATATTGGGCCGCTCGTCGGCCGAGGGCGCAAGCCCTTCGACTCCGCTCAGGGCCAAAAAGAGGAAAAGCCTCATGCGGGAACCCCCATGTATATAATGGAAAACGCCATGGCAAGGATAGTTGCGCCCCTGTTCTTCGTCTGCGCGACGGCCGCCTGCGCCTCCCGCCACGTCGAGCCGCCGGTCTACTTGAACATGGACGTGAGCAGCGTCGTGGTGCTGCCGCCGTTCAACGAAACCATCACCGAGGACGCGTGGAAGACGGCCTGGCCCCACCTGATCGAGGCGGTCCGCCGCCGCGGCTACAACGTCCGGACGAAGGAGGACGTCGAGGCCTTCTATCGCAAGAACAAGTTCAACGCCGCGCCGGAGGAGGTCAACCTCTACTCCGCGCAGGAGCTCGCCAAGGAGCTCAACGCCGACGCGGTGCTCTACTCCAACATCGTGAAGTGGGGCTACACGTACGTCGGCGTGTACTCCGAGTACGGCGTGGCCCTGGAGCTCCGGCTGGTCGACGGCAAGACCGGCGACAACGTCTGGCAGGGCAAGGCCGAGGCCGCCCACAAGGAGTCGATCCGCGGACAGAACGGGGTCGAAGCGATCTTCAGCCTCTTCGCCGTGGCCGGCAACGCCTTCCTCCGCTCCAGCGACGCGTGGGCCCGCGACTGCCTCCACGACGGCCTCCGCAAGCTGCCCCTGGCCGGCTACGCGCCTGGAACAAATCCACCCCCGCCTCCGTCTAATCCTGATCCGAAGCCCAAAGGAGATTCCCCATGAAGCGGCTCCCCCTCGCGCTCCTCCTCCTCGCCGTCGGATGTCGGAGCGGCGAAGTTCGCAAGGAAGAAGCCAAAGTCGAGCTCAAGCCCCGCAATCCCAAGCCCTTCGACGCCCGCAAGCGGATCGCCGTCATCGACTTCGAGGACAAGTCGGGCTACGGCCAGGGCCGGATCGGGCGGGCCGCCTCCGACGTCCTCACCCGCTTCCTCTTCGACTCCCAGCAGTTCCGCGTCATCGAGCGCCAGCAGGTCGGCAAGACGCTCGACGAGCAGAAGTTCCAGCAGTCCGGCGCGGTCAACCCCCAGACCGCCATGCAGGCGGGCAAGATCCTCGGCGTCGACATGATCGTCTACGGCGCCGTCACCAACTTCGGCATCCGCACAGAGGGCACCGAGGCCGTCGTCTACCAGCAGCGCGAGCAGGTCGCGGAGAGCCAGGTCGACGTCCGCCTGATCCACGTCGAGACCGGCGAGATCATCTACATGGGCGAAGGCCGCGGCTCCGCCAAGCGCGAGGTCCGCGGCTCGTTCGGCATCGGCGGCCGCATGAGCTACGACGAGACGCTGGCGGGCGACTCCCTCCGCGCCTCCATCGCCAAGTTCGTGGACAACCTCATCGATTCCGCGCCGTAAAGGAGTCCCCCATGCTGATCTTGCTCCTCGCGCTCCTTCAGGACGCCTCGAAGGACGACGTCCTCCGCCTCACCAAGGAGGGCAAGCCGGAGGCGGAAATCCTGAAGGCCATCGGCCCGGCGAAGTTCAAGCTGTCGGCGGACGAGGTCGTCGAGCTCAAAAAAGCGGGCGTGGCCGAGGCGGTCCTCTCCCGCATGATCCTGGGGCCGTCGGACATCGCCGTGGAGAACAAGGCCCACAAGGCGGTCCGGATCCGGGTCCTCAACGGCGTCGTCGAGATCGGCGTCGGGGAGGAGCTGAGGCCGGGGACGTCGATCCGCCTCCCCGGCGCGGGCGAGTTCGCGGTGACGGTCGACGGCCGGCCGCGGAGCGTGAAGGTGAAGACGCCGGCGACGTTGACGTTCCGCGGCTGCGACGTCGAGAAGTTCGAAGTGGTGACGCTCTACGTCGAGGGGCCGTCGGGCAGCGACACGTGCGTCGTCGAATCGCGCATGAAGGAGACGGGGCAGCAGCCGCCGCCGCCTCCGCCGGCCGGCCCGCCGCCGGGCGCGCGCCGGATCATGCGGGGCGGGCTGCTGGACCGGACGATCGACTTCGTGGGCGGGCTGCCGGGCGGCGTCGCCGACGTTCTCTTCGGCTGGTAAGGTATACTTCCTCCGTTCTTTAGGCGCGGCGGAGCCGCGATGAACTAGGACCCATGGGACGCGCTCTTCTTTCGGATCCCACGTCCGCGCTCCCCCTGCGTTCCCTGCCCGCCGCCGCCTTCAAGGCCTCCCTGCGCGGCGGCTACACGCGCCAGACGTTCCGGAGCGACCTCCTGGCCGGCTTGGTGGTCGGCGTCGTCGCCCTTCCCCTCAGCATGGCGCTGGCGATCAACGCGGGAGCCCCGCCCCAGCACGGCCTCTACACCGCCATCATCGCCGGCTTCGTCGTCGCCCTCCTGGGCGGCTCGCGCAGCCAGGTGACCGGGCCGACGGCCGCCTTCATCCCGA
Source organism: Planctomycetota bacterium (assembly GCA_036383955.1). Lineage (GTDB taxonomy): Bacteria > Planctomycetota > MHYJ01 > MHYJ01 > JACPRB01 > JACQFK01. Next base: position 3,129 of record DASVNH010000187.1, read on the forward strand.
TCCTGCTGCCCATCAGCACCCAGTACGGCCTCGGCGGCCTGCTCCTGGCCGGCCTCATGGGCGGCCTGATCCTCATCGGCATGGGGCTGATGCGCCTGGGCAAGCTCATCGAGTACATCCCCTACCCCGTCACGACGGGCTTCACGGCGGGCATCGCGGTCGTCATCGCCACGCTGCAGCTCAAGGACCTCTTCGGGCTGAGCGTCCAGGGACGGCCGATCCACTACTTCGAGCAGGTCCACGCCATGTGGGCGGCGCGGGGGACGGCCCACGTCTGGGACTTCGCCGTCGGGGCCGTCGCGCTCCTCCTGCTCATCGTCATGCGCCGCGCCACCCAGAAGGTGCCGGGCCCCCTGATCGTCCTGCCGCTGGTGGCCCTGGGCGCCTGGATCCTCACCCGGGCCATGCCCGACGTCCACATCACCACCGTGGCGAGCAAATTCCAGGGAGGCATCCCCCAGATCCCCCCGATGCCCGCGCTCCCCTGGCATCTGCCGGGTCCCGACGGCCGGCCGCTGGTGGTGACGTTCGACCTCATCAAGGAGCTCGTTCCCGGGGCGTTCGCCGTGGCGATGCTCGGGGCGATCGAATCGCTGCTGTCGGCGGTGGTGGCCGACGGCATGGCGCGCACGAAGCACGAGCCGGACGCGGAGATCCTGGCGCTCGGGGTCGGCAACGTGATCTGCCCCTTCTTCGGCGGGATTCCGGCGACCGGCGCGATCGCCCGGACCGCGACGAACATCCGCTCCGGCGGGAAGACGCCGGTGGCGTCGATGGTCCATTCGGCCACGATCCTCGCGGTGATCCTCCTCCTCGCGCCGCTGATCGGCCATCTCCCCATGGCCGCCCTGGCCGCCCTGCTGCTCATCGTGGCCTGGAACATGTCCGAGGCCAAGCACGTCGCGCACATGCTCAAGGTCGCGCCCGGCAGCGACCGCGGCGTCCTCGTCGTCTGCTTCGCCCTCACCGTGGCGTTCGACATGGTCATCAGCGTGTCGGTGGGCGTCGTCCTCGCCGCCCTGCTCTTCATGAAGCGGATGGCCGACCTCACCAAGGCGCGGCTTTCCGACGGCCGGCACACCGAGCTCCAGCGCAAGCTCCCCGAGGGCGTGGTCGTCTACGACATCGCCGGCCCGCTCTTTTTCGGCGCCGCCCAGCGCGCGATGTCGGCCCTCGACACGGTCGAGCACGGCGTGAAGGCCGTCGTCTTCGACCTCGAACAGGTGCCGGCGATGGACGCGACCGGGCTGGTCGCCTTCGAGAGCTCGCTGGCCGCCCTCGACCGCCGGCACATCCTGACGGTCCTGACGGAAATGCGGGATCAGCCGCGGGCGCTGCTCGCGAAGGCGGGCGTGCGCGAGCGCTTCCCCCGGCTCCTCATCCGGCCCGACCTGGAGACCGCCGTCCAGGCCGCCGAAGACCACGCCGCCCAGGTCGCGGACGCGAAGTCGACGAAGACCCGCGTCCGCCCCGCCTGACTCCGCGAATCAGGAATCAAGAATCAACGCCCCGCGCTCTCCGTGATTCGTGATTCTCTATTCTTGATTCTTGATTCCCGTCGCCGAAGGAACGGCGCGAGCAGCAGCAGCTCGAGGCCCGTCGCCCCGCACCCGCCGCCCCCGCTCCCGCCCGACGCGGGAATCTCGAAGGTCACCGTCAGGATCTCGTCGCGACGGTTGCCCCGGTCGTCGTAGACCGTCACCGTGATCGCGTTCGCTCCCAGCTCCAGCGGCACGACCGCCGACCACGCGCCCACGCCCCGCGCGCTCCCCGACAGGCCGTTGGCCGCGTTCGACCAGACCACCTCCAGCGCGCCCGCGTTGTCCGCGGCGAGCCCCGTCAAGAGCACCGACGCGAGCGACGTCGTGAACGCCGGCGCCGGGCTCAGGATCGTCAGCGCCGGCGGAATCGCGTCCCCCCCGCCCGGCGTGAACGTGACCGTCAGGACGTCGGTCGCCTCGTTGCCGGAGGAATCCACGGCCGTGACCGTGATCGCGTTCGACCCCGGCGCCAGCGCGATCGAGGCCGACCAGAGCGCCTGGCCCGACGCCGTGCCCGCGCCCCCCGTGGCCGCGTTCGACCAGCGCACCAGCGCCAGCGCCGCGTTGTCCGACGCCGTGCCGCCGAGGTCGAGCGGCGACGTCCCCGCGGGGAACGTGGGGGCGGTCGTGGGGTCGTCGATGTCGACGGCCGGAAGGATCAGGTCCGCCGCGGGGGTGAACGCCACCGTGAGCGTGTCGGTCGTCGCGTTCCCCGCCGCGTCCCGGGCGGTCACCACCACGACGTTGGACCCCTGGAGCAGCGGCACCGAGGCCGACCAGAACGCGGCGACGGCGATCGTCCCGCGCGTTCCCGTCGTCCGGTTTTCCCAGTCCAGGCTCGTCACGCCGGTGTTGTCGAGGACGGCGCCGACGAGCGAAAGCGGCGTGGCCCCGGTCGCGAAGAAGTCGGCGCCGGTCGGTCCGCTGATCGTCAGGGACGGAGGCAGGACGTCGGACGGCGTGAACACGACCGTGATCGTCGCGGTCCCGAAGTTGCCCAGGGCGTCGAAGGCGAACACGGTGATCGCGTTGCTGCCCGGCGCCAGCGGCACGGAGGCGTTCCACACGCCCGTCGCCAGGCCGCTCTGGCCGGTCGCCGCGTTGACCCAGCTCACGGCCGCGACCCCGACGTTGTCCAGCGCCGTGCCGGCGAGCGCGAGCGGCGAGCTCGGCGCCCCGGGCGGCGTGATCGTCACCGCGGGCGGCGTGGGGTCGTACAGGACGGCGCCGGCCGTGCTCAGCGCCCCCAGGTTGCCCGCGGCGTCGACGGCCCTCACCTGGAACGTGTACGAGCCGCCGCCTTCCCCGCTGACGTCGGCGTCGAACGTGAGCGCGGCGATGCCGCTCGCGAAGTCCGAGAAGGCACCTCCGTCCTTCGCGCGCCGCACCGTGTAGCTCGCCACGCCCGAGCCGCCCGGATCCGCCGGCGCGGCCCAGCTCAGCGTGAAGTTCCCGGTGGCGCTGGCGGGGGGTGACACCGTCAGGCCGCCGGGCGCGTCGGGAGGCTGGCTGTCGACCATGAACCCGTCGCTCGAGGCCGTCACGGTCAGGCCGTCGAAGTTCGTCGCCCGGACGGTCACGAAGTAAGGGACGCCGCCGACGAGCGTGAGGCCGCCGCGGGAGGCGCTCGTGGCGGTGCCGACTGCCACGAAGGGCGCGATGTCCTCCCCGCCGGCCGTAGTGCCGATCGCCCACGCGAAGACCAGCCCGCTGTCGGGATCCGAGAATCCCGACCAGTTCGCGTCGACCGTGGTGGTCGAGGAAAGATCGTCGCTGTCGGCGCCCGGGCCGTCGTTCACCGCTCCCGCGACGGGCGCGGTGACGTCCACCGGCGTCCCGTAGACCCGGATCGTCCAGCCGGTGAAGACGCCGACATCGTCCGCGGCCCCGTCCCTGACCTCGAGCTTCCAGCCGCCGACCGCCATTTCGCCCCAGGCGTGGACGGTCGTCATCCGCCAGTTGTTGAAGCCTTCCACGTTGTCGGGGTCGAAGCGGACCCGCGTCATCACGCTCCGCGTGCCCAGCGGCGAGACCAGGGTGACCTCGATGTCCCCCCGGAACTCATGGGTCGCGCTGAAGTCGATCTCGACGTGCTCCGCGCGCAGCGGCGTGCCCGTGATCTGCAGCGTGTGCTCCGCCGGAGGGAGGGTTTCGTCGATGGCGAGCGCCAGCGAGGGCGACGTCGCCGTGCGGACCTCGACCGGGCCCACGCGCGGCCAGCGGCCCGCCAGGTCCACGGCGGCGGCCGCGTCGATCGCCCCGTGGCCGTACTTGTGGTTCACGTCGAAGCCGACCGTATTGGTCGTCCAGTCCAACCCGGCCCCGTTGGTCGTCCAGCCCAAGTCCGAGTTGTGATTCTTCCGCGCGGTCCGGACGAGGAGATGCATGACGTCCCGCGCCTTCAGCTCCGGCTCGCGCTGCAGCATCAGCGCGACGACGCCCGCGACGATCGGCGCGGAGGCGGACGTGCCGTCGAAGTCGCTCCGATAGTCCGTCGGGTTGACGCCCCGGACGCCGTTGAGGTCCGTGGTGACGATGTCGCCCAGCCCTCCCGGCGCGCAGACCAGGAGGTTCGCCCCGGGCTCGCTGTAGGAGGCCTGGACGCCGGTGTCGGAGAGCGCGCCGACGGCGATGACGCTCCGCTGGTTGGCGTGGGAGTCGTAGTTGGAGTTGTCGTTGAACCCGTTGCCGTTGCCGCCCGCCCACACGTACACGACGCCCCGCCCGCCGCGGCCGTTCACGGCGCCGTCCACGATCGCCGCCTCCATGAGCGGCCGGACCCGGAAATCGGGCACGTCGTCGAACGGGCCCCAGCTGTTGGACTTCACGTGGATCGCCGCGTTCTGGTGCGCCATGGCCTGCGCTTCCTGCGCGTCGGTCGTCGGCGCCGACGTGAGGCGGAGCCCGGCGAGCGTCGCCCGCGGAGCGACGCCCGACACGCCGATGTCGTTGTTCCCGCGGGCCGCGGCGAGGCCCGCGCAGGCCGTGCCGTGGTCGTCCGAGGAGATCGGCGCGGGGTCGGTGTCGCCGCTGTTGAAGTCGAAGCTGAGCGCCGCGGAATAGTTCGACACGAGGTCCAGGTGCGTGTGCTCGAGGCCGTCGTCCACGATGCCGATGACGACCCCGTCCCCCTTCAGGGTGTCCCAGACGCCCACGACGTTGATGTCCTGGCCCGCCGTGCCGCCCGACTGGCCGGTGTTGCGCAGATGCCACTGGCTCAGGAAGAGGTCGTCGTCGGGATCCGCGCGCCGCTTGCGTCCCCGGTCCATCGCGAACTGCGGGGCCGCGAAGGCGATCCCGTCGCGCTCGCGGAGGGCGGCCGCGACGTCCAACGCGTCGAACGGCCCCGCCGCCTCGAAGAGCCAGGTCCGCGGCAGGAACTCCAGCTTGGAGAGCACGCGCGCGCCGTGCCGCGCCGCCACCGCCTCCGGCGCCGCGCCTTCGGGCAGCGTGACCGCCACCTGCCGCGTGAGGATCATCCGCCCCGCGAGGGAGCGCTTCTCCAGGGCTTCGGGGGTCGCGTAGAAGACCGGCCGCGCCTCCTTCACGCCTCCGCGCCGCTCCAGCTCCTTCGCCCGCGCGACGAAGGCCGCGCGGTCGGCCGCCGGCGGAATCTTCACGCCCGCCTCGCCGTCGCTCCGCGCGAAGGCGCCCTCGGGCGCGGCGCCCCCGGGCGCGAGCAGCAGCTGCGCCTCGTCCCGCGCCCAGATCCCGGTCTTCCAGGCCCCGCCGTCGTGCCAGCGGACGGACGCGTCCGGGGCGACGGGGAGGTCGACGTCCCGGGCCTTCTCCGCCGGCGCCGGGGAGGTCGAGGACGTCGAACGCGGCTCGGACCCGCAGCCCAGGTAGAGGGCCGCGCCGAGCAGCGCCGAAACGGCGGCGAGCACGAGGAAGCGCGGGGAGGATTTCACGGTATCAGAGCATACCTTGGAATCGAATCCGGGGCGGGCGCAATCAGAGACAGGCGCGCATCCATTCCGTACAGTATCGGGAGGATCCCCATGACGCTCGCCGCTCTCGCGATCTCGCTCGTCCTCGGCCAGGACTGGCTCCAGCACAAGGGCGACGCCCGACGCTCCGGCGACGTCCCCGACCGCGCGCTGGCGCTCCCGCTGGGCCTCGTCGCCGCGCTGCCCATGACCGACGGCCTCTACGCGTCGCCGGCGGTCGCGGACGGCACGGTGTACGTCGTCGACGGCGCGGGCCGGGTCGCGGCCTTCGACGTCGCGACGCTCCGGCCGAAGTGGACCGTGGCGCTCGCGAGCGTCAACAACGTCGCCTCGCCGGCGGTGATCGGACCGTACCTGCACGTGAGCACGACGCGGGGCCTTCACTACGTGCTGGACCGCGCGACCGGCCGGATCGCGAAAGAGATCGACGCGCGCGAGCCGATCTTCAGCGCGGCGGCCGTCGGCAACGGCCGCGTCTACGTCGCGACGCTCGGCTCGCGGGTCTACGCGCTGGAGCCGGACGGCGCGATCGCCTGGACCTGGGACTTCGTGAAGGAGGTCGTGGGCTTCGACGGCGACCGCTGGAGCGGCGCCGACTGGCTGAGGCACAAGAAGGACCGGGTCGACTGGAAGGACCACTTCGTCTGCTCGCGCGACCTCGCGCTCCACGGCAAGACGCTCGTGATCCCGGCCGGCGGGCGGACGGTGTTCCTCGACGACGCGGGCGACCGCCCGGCGCTCCGGCGGGTCGCCGAGATCCCCGCCTACGACGGCAAGGAGTTCCCCGCGACGTTCGGCCAGAGCCTCGGCCCGGACGGCGAGGCCTACGTCCAGTGGCACCGGCGCGACAACGCCGGGCGCGTCGAGATCCTCAAGCCCGACGGCACGACGGACATCGTCAAGGGCACCCAGACCGCGATCCATCTGCCCGGGCTCCTGAGCTTCGCCTCCGTGAGCATGCGGGGGACCGACGTCTACCGCGTCCGTCCCGAGGAAGGGCTCGGGCTCGTCCGGCACGCGGGCGACGCGAAGCCCGTCGCGCTCGGCGCGGCGCCGTCGATCTGTCCGCCGATCCTGACGAAGGAGCACGCGGTGTACGGCGGCCTCGACCACCGGCTCCACGTGGTCCCGCTGGCGGGCGGGCCGGGCTGGTCCTTTGAAGGCCGGGCGCCGTTCACGGCGGCGCCGGCGGTCGTCGACGGTCGCGTCTACGCGCCCTGCGAGGACGGGTATCTCTACGTATTCGGGCCCGACGGCAAGGCCGCGCCTCCGGAGAAGGATCTGGAGGTGTGGAAGATCCGGAGCCCGCTGACGGGGCCTCTGGCCGGGCCGGAGCACGACTGGTACACGAACTACGGCGACTTCGGCTGCACGAACGCGAACGTCCAGGGGCTGAAGCCGCCGCTGCGGATGCGCTGGGCGCGGCGCGTGGACGGCACGGTGAAGCACCTGCCGGTGTGCGGAGGAGGTCGCCTCTACACGCACACGGCGGAGGGCGAGATCTCGGCGGTCGAGCAGGACACGGGCCGGCTGCTCTGGCGGCGGCACTTTCCGGACGTCTATCTCTCCTTCACGTCGCCGCTCTACTACAAGGAGAAGCTGATCGTCCCGCAGGCGGGCATGAAGAAGTCGCGGATGCGCTGCCTGGACGCGGCGACGGGGAAGCTGCTCTGGGAGGCGCCGTTCACCGGCTCGCCGAGCTGGAGCCGCCAGTTCCCGCCCGTGGTGCACGGGGACGTCGCGATCTACGCCTCGGGCTCGGGCCGCTACGCCGCGCAGGGGACGGAGAAGCCGTTCACGTTCAAGGGCGCGCCGGAGAAGGCGGACGGCGAGGTCATGGCGTGGATCTACTCGAACGACAACCCGTTCTATCCGAAGGACAACAAGCCGCTGCTCTGGGGCTGGGACCTGAACACGGGCAAGATCGTCTGGGAGAAGGACTTCTCCGAGTTCGGCCGGGGCGGCAACGACTGCGGGATCTGCGTCCTCGACGGCAAGCTGTACTACTCCACGTTTTTCGGCTATTCGAAGACCGAGCGCGCCGCGCGCGGGCTGCCGGCGGACAACAACGGCCTCACCGCCTGCCTCGACCCGGCGACCGGCAAGGTCCTCTGGACGACCACGAAGCACCACGTGACCGCGAAGTGCACGATCACGGGGCGCGACGGCCGGCTCTACCTCGGCGGCAACAATCCCGCCGAGGAAGGCGTGAAGGACCGCTACGTGTGGTGCCTCGACGCGAAGGACGGCTCGCTGGTCTGGCGCTCCGATCCCGTGACGTCCGCCCTCAACGTGATCACCGTCGGCGACCGCTTCGTGTTCTCGAACGCGCTGCGGGGCAAGGGCAACGTCTTCGACCGGGCGACGGGCAAGGTCGTCGCGTCGGTGGGCCACAACTACGCCTGCTGCCGCTTCACGATGTCGGGCGACTACATCCTCGGCGCGAACATGGACCTCATCGACCTGGCCGACGGCGGCAAGATGGTGTCGACCGGCCCCGCCATCGATTCGCGCGAGTGCCTTGGGGCGGTGGTATCGAACGGCCGGGTCTTCTATACTTCGCAGGCGAGCGGGTTCCAGGTGTCGCAGACCTGCGGCGGGACCCCGCCCCCTCTCTGGGAGATCCGTTGATGCCACCGTTCCGCGTCGTCGTCGCCGGCCTGATCCACGATCACGCCTGGTCGATGCTGCCCCAGTTCGCGAAGCTGCCGGGCGTCGAGATCGTCGGCGGCGCGGATCCGAACCGGCCGCTGCGCGAGCGCCTGAAGAAGGAGTTCGGCGTCGCGGCGGTCTTCGAGAAGCCGGCGGACCTCTTCCGGAAGGTCGAGGCCGACGCCGTGCTCGTCTGCGACTCGAACGCGGGGAGCGTCCCCATCGTCGAGGCCGCGGCCGCCGCCGGCCTGCACGCGATGGTGGAGAAGCCCATGGCCGCGACGGTGGAGGGCGCGCGGCGCATGCTCTCGGCCGCGAAGAAGGCCCGGACCCGCCTCATGATCAACTGGCCCCTCGCCTGGAACGCCTCCGTCACGCGGGCCCTCGAGCTCGTGGAGGCCGGCGACATCGGCCACGTCTTCCACGCGCGGATCCACATGGCCCACCAGGGCCCCAAGGAAGCCGGCTGCTCGCCCTACTTCTGGAAGTGGCTCTACGATCCCAAGCTCAACGGCGGCGGCGCGATCGTCGACTACTGCTGCTACGGCGCGAACGTCATGGCGATGCTCTGGGGCCGGCCGAAGGAGGTCGTCGGCGTCGCCCGCACCCTGGCGAAGCCGAACTTCCCCGTCGACGACAACGCCCTCATCGTCGGGATCTGGCCGAAGCGGACCGTCCTCGCGCAGGCGTCGTGGACCCAGAATCCGGATTTCCACGACACCCTGTTCCTGGGCGTCGACGGCACGCTCGAAACGGCGGGCGGGAAGCTCTTCCGCAGCGCGACGCGCCGCGAGGACTTCTCGCACTGGGGCGCCGAGCGGCAGAACCGCGTGGAGCTCAAGGTGCCCGAGCCGAAGGCCGGCTTCCGCAACGGCCCCGAGCACTTCGTGCACTCCCTGCGCCAGGGCACGCCGTTCAAGCCGTTCTGCGACGCGGAGACGGGCCTCGTCGCGCAGGAGATCCTCGCCGCCGGGATCCGCTCGGAGCGCGACGGCCGCCGGATCCGGCTCTAAACCACCGAGACACCGAGCACACCGAGAAACACCGGGGGCCGATAGGCTCGGTGGTGCGACGCCCGCCGGCTCCAGCTCACTCCCGCGCGGCGGCGCGCAGGCTCGGCGGGAGGGCGTCGACGACCTTCGCGAGCGCCTCGCGGCCGGCGGGCCAGGTGCCGAGCGCGCGGACGGCTTCGAGGCGCAGCGCCTCGGGGGCGGAAGAGGTCGCGTACTTGACGAGCGGCTCGGCCAGGCCGAGGCGGACGTTCGCGCCGATGGCGCGGGGCGTCGCGGCGTCCGGAAGCTTCCCCAGCTTGGAGGCCAGGCGCGGCAGGGCCCCCGGGATCGGCAGGTCGTGGATCGCGCGCGCGGCGTCGAGCGCCAGCGCGGGGTCGTCGAGGAAGACGTCGAGGTCGGGCCGCGCCAGCCGCCGCATCGCGACGAGGACGCCCGCGCGGACGGCGGGGGACGGATCCTTCGCGAGCTCCTGGAGCGCGGAGCCGCTGCCGATCAGCGCCAGCGCGTGCGCGCCCGCGTGGCTGAGCGCCGGATCCTTGCCGTCGTTGTCGCGGAGCATCGCGGCGACGGCCTTGGCGTCCTCCTTGCGGCCGAGCTTGCCCAGGGCCGTCGCCGCGTAGCGCCGCACCCGCGGGCTGTCGTCCTTCAAGGCCTGGACCAGGCCGTCCCGCGCGTCGCCCACGCGCCGGTCGCCCAGCACGCGGGCCGTCTGCGCCCGGATCTCGGCGTCCGGATCCTTCAGCAGCGGGAACAGCGCGTTGCGCGTGTAGAGCTGGCCCAGGCCCCAGATCGCGTGGATCCGCGCGAAGCGCTCCTTTCCGCTCTTCGCCGCCTCCACCAGGGTCTTGGTGGAGCCCTGACGTCCCACGAGCTCCAGCTGCGCCGCGAGCCGGACGCGGCGGCGCTCATGTCCCATCAACGCGGCCAGATCCTCGAGCGACTTCCCTTTGAGATCCTTGAGAGACGCGAAGTCCTCGCCCGCGATCCAGAGCAGCCGCCCCGCGTCCCGCTCGAGGACCACGGAGTCGAGGACGGCCTTCGCCGAGTCCGGGCCCGCGGGAGGCAGGACGTGGAGCCCCTCGCCGCGGGAGGCGCCCCGCGCGCCATGGTCGCTTCCCTCGAGCGCGTGAATCACGCGGTCTTCATCGCCCAGAAAGAGGTCGCCGAGATCGTCGAAGGTCGGCTTGGACGGAGTCTTGAGACCGAAGGCGTACACGTCGAGATTCGCGCCGTCGACGTCGCAGCGCAGCACCGCGCCCATGCCGAACTCGAGGCGCTCGCCTTCCTGGGTCAGCACGCGAAAACCGCGGGCGCCGGCGCAGAAGTAGACCTTGCCGTCGGGCCCCCGCGCCGGGCCGCGCAAATCCGTGAAGCCGCTGAACATCGGCTTGACCGCGTCGGCCTTTCCGTCGCCGTCGCGGTCTTTCAGGGCCCAGATCGAAGGCTCGCCCGCGACCCAGATCTCCTCGCCCAGCGCCGCGATCCCGCCCGCGGCCTTGAGCGGCAGCTCCGCGAAGACCGTCGGAGCGGCCCCTTTCTCCGCGAAGCGAAGAACCTGCCCGCTCTCCGTCAGCGCGTACGCGCGGCCCCGGTCGTCCGAGCAGACCGCGACCGCCTTCTTGAGCGCCGGGGCTTCGGCCCAGACGTCCTGGGCCAGGAGGAGAAGCGCGAGCATCACTTACTGTACGAGCTCGCGGTAGCGCCGGGCGTGGCGTTCCGCCGCGGCCCGGTACGCCGCGTGCCGGCCCGCGTCGGGCGCGAACGTCTTCCCCAGGGCCGCCGGCAGGTCCTCCGCGCTCCGGATCCAGCCGAGCGCCTCCATCGCCAGCAGCGCCGCGCCGCGGCTCGACGCCTCGGGCTCCGCCGACAGCGCGACCGGCCGGTTCAGGACGTCGGCCAGGATCTGGGCCCAGGCCGGCGAGTTCACGAAGCCGCCGCCTGACGCGACGACCTCCCGGGCCGCGGGCACGGCCTTCACCACCAGATCGTGCAGCAGGCCGAACTGGATCGCCACCGCCTCGAGGCCGGCGCGGAGGATGTCGATCGGCCGCGTCGCCAGCCGGAGGCCGAGCAGCATGCCGCGCGCGTCCGGCGTCCAGCCCGGGCTGCGCTCGCCCGCGAGGAACGGCAGAAACGTCAGGCCGTGCGCGTCGGGCGCCATCGCGGCGATCTCGCGCTCGACCTCCTCCGGGGCGCCGAGGCGATACGCGCCGCGGACCCACTCGACGAGATTGCCCCCGTTGGAGAGGGCCCCGCCCATTACGACGCGCTCGCGGTTCGCGAGATAGCAGAAGAGACCCCACGGAATCTCGACGCGCTCCGCCTTCCAGGACGCGCGCAAGGCGCCGGAGGTCCCGAGCATCACCGCGATGCGATTCGACGTCGAGCAGCCGCTGCCAAGGCTGTTGCAGCCGCCGTCGCCCACGGGCGGGCACCACGGCACGTCCTTCAGCGCGGGCCAGCGCGACGCGTACGGTTCGCGGAGACCCTGGAGCGTCTGCCCGACGTCCCCCAGGGGCCAGAGCTGGTCTTCACGGAGACCGAGCGCCGCCAGGATCGGCGCGTCGAAGCGCCGCTGATGGATGTCGAGCAGCCCCGCGCCCGAGGCCATCGAGACGGTGCAGACCGCGCGGCCGAAGAGCCGGGAGAAGAGGAACTCGCCGAACGACATCCAGCGCGCCGCGCGGCGGAAGACGTCGGGCCGCGTTTGCGCGACCCAGAGGATCTTGGCGGGCGGGTAGCTCGCGTGGAAGAGGCAGCCGGTGCGGGCGTGGAAGGCCCGCTCGTCGAGCTTCTCGCCGAGGGCGCGGCGGGCGTCGCCCCGCATGTCGGCCCAGGTGTACACGGGCGTGACCGGATCGCCCGCGGCGTCGACGCCCAGGACGCTGTGCCAGAAGGTGCACGAGCCGACCGCGGCGATCGGGCGGCCGCCGGCGGCGGCGAGGGCGGCGTCGACGGCCTTCGCGGCGCGGACGACCAGGTCTTCGGGATCGATCTCGACGCCGCCGTCGGGCGTCGTGCGGGTCACGGTCGCCTCGCGCCCCTCGATCCCCGGCACGTGCCGGCCCTGGACGTCGAAGAGCAGCGCCCGGACGG
>DASVNH010000188.1:0-16636 GCA_036383955.1 Planctomycetota bacterium
GGGCGGAGCGGGCGGCGCCGGCGTCGGCGTCGGCGTTATCGTCGGCGTCGGCACCGGGGCCGGGGCGGGCTTCGGCTCGGGGATCGAGGGGACCGTCTCCTGGGTCGCCGTCTCCCGGGGCCGCGAGGGGGGCGGCGCGGGCGTGGGCGGAGGGGGAGGAGGCGGCGGCGACGGCACAAAGCTGCCGGGCTGTTTCGTGACGGAGGGAGGCGGGGGAGCGGAGGGGCGAAGGGAGAGGCCGACGGCCGCCACGATCAGCGCCGCGGCGGCGCCCCAAAGCCAGGGAAGGGCTGAGTGAGGAGGGGGCCGGCGGCGGCGGGCGAGAGCGACGATGCGACGGGTCGAGGATCCGGCGTCGTCGCGCGTGCGCCGGGACTGGCCGAGGACGTCGACCAGGCCGCTTTCGAGCTCCGCCAGCTCCACGAAGCGAGCGGCGGCCGCGGCGTCGGTCTCGAGGAGCCGGGCGAGCTCGGCGTCCGCGTCGCCCTCGAACCAGCGGTGAATCCGGCGGTCGAGATCGCTCATCTCGAGCTCTCCGCCAGGTGTCGCTTCACGCAGTCCTCAAGCGAGCGCTTGGCGCGGTAGATCATGGCGTCGACGGCCTGGGCCGAGCGGCGCAGCTGGGCGCCGATCCGTTCGCTCGAGAGGCCCGACGCGTAACGCCAGTCGAGGACCCGGCGCAGCCCTTCCTCGAGCTTGTCCAGGCAGCGCCGCAGGGCCTCATGGCGCTCGGCCGGGGGAGGCTCGACGTCCCGCCGCCGCTGGTAGGCCGCCCAGATCGCCCGGGCGAAGGTCTCGTTCAGGGGACGGCGGGACCGCCACTCCGCGCGCCGGGCGGACATGATTTCGCGATAAGCGACGTCCCGGGCCCAGGCCGGGAAGTCGCTGCCCGGGCGGAACTCGGCGAACTTTTCCCAGAGGACGACGGCCATCTCCTGGAGGACGTCCTCGGTCAGGTGGGGGTCGCGGAGCAGGGCGTAGACGAAGCTCTGGAGGCGGGAGCGGTGCTCCATGAGCAGCTTGACGAAGGTCGCTTCCATCCAGCCTCTAACGGGGGCTCGACGACGAAACTGACGAAAATAATACCGGTCAGATTCCGCCTCCATCAGATAAAACATGGGTGATGGACGCGCGCGGCGCCGAGTTCATGCGTCATCTGACGGGCTGTCAGAGCCAGCTCTACGCCTACATCTGCTCGCTGACGGGCAACTCGCTGGCCGCGCAAAACGTCCTCCAGGAAGCGAACCTGGTGCTCTGGGACAAGGCCGCCGACTTCGATCCGTCGCGGCCGTTCCTGCCCTGGGCCTACACGTTCGCGTACATGCAGGTCCTGGCCTGGCGGAAAAAGCGGCGGCGCGACCGCCTGGTCTTCGACGAGGATTTGATGTCGCGGATCTCGGACAGCTTCTCGCGGCGCGAAGGGGGGGCGGACCGCCGCCTCGACGCCCTCGACAACTGCATGGAAGGGCTGGAGCCGGAGCATCGGACGCTGGTCGACCGCCGCTACGTGCGGGGCGACTCGGTGAACAACATCGCGCGCGACCTCCGCAAGGGGCCGAACGTCGTGTCCGCGGCGCTCTACCGGATCCGGAAGGCGCTCATGGACTGCATCCAGGGCAAGCTGGCGTCGGAGGTCGAAGCGTGATCCCGGAAGACTTCTCTTCGCTCATCGACGCCGTGCTGGAAGGCCGGGCGGACGAGGCGCAATTCGACCGCTTCCAGGCGCTGCTGCGCGCCGATCCGAGGCTCATCGACGCGTATACGGACCAGGCCCACCTGCACGCCCTGCTGGAGTGGCGGGCGGGCCGGGTGCGTCCGGAGCAGGCGAGGCCCGTCCGGCGCTTCGCGTGGGCCGGCGCCGCCGCGGCGGCCGCGATGCTCGCGGCGATGTCCTCGCTGTTCCTGGCTCCGAACGCCCCGATCGAGGTCGCCACCGTCCTGGAATGCTCGGACGAATCGCTGCGCCCGGGCTCGCGCGTCAAGATGGGCGAAGGCCTGTATCTGGGCGACGCCATGCTGCGCCTCGCCTTCGACCGCGGCGTCTGGCTGACGGTCGAAGGGCCGGCCGAGATGGACGTCGTGTCGGGCATGAAGATGATCATCCGCCGCGGCCGGGCCACCGCGCGCGTGGAGCCGCTGGGACAGGGCTTCACCCTGGAGACGCCGGAGGCGCGGGTCGTCGACCTCGGCACCGAGTTCGGCGTCGACGTCGACTCGGCCGGCGCCACGGGCGTCGCGGTGTTCGAGGGGGAAGTCGACGTCCTCCACGGCGGCGAGCCGCTGCGGCTGCTCAAGGGGCAGGGGCGCATGATCCAGGGCGGCAAGGCGGAGCGCCTGGTCTCCCTCGAGCGCGATCCGTCGCTGGGCGTCTGGAATCCCCGGCCGTATCCGGAAGGGGTCATCGCGTCGGTCTCGGACAACCTGGCCCGTCGCGCCCGCTTCTATCAGATCGTGCGCGGCGGCTTCGGGGAGGACGCGCCGGCCTACGTCGACCGCTCGCACGAGTGGAACGGCATCGGCGAGCTGGGCCTGCCCGCGGAGCTCCAGGGCGCCGACTACGTCATGGCCTGCATGGACGACAAGCGCACGGACTCCTTCCAGATGACGGTGAAGCTGTCCCATCCCGCCGAGCTTTACGTGATCTGGGACGACCGCTGCCCGCCGGCGGCGTGGCTGCGCGAAGGCTTCGAGGACACGCGCCTCGACGTCGGCCTCGACGAGGGGCCGTCGGAGGCCAAGCGCGCCCACCTGAGCACCGGCCGCGGCGCGGGGAAGAGCGTCGACACCCGCTTCTCGGTGTGGCGGAGGAAGTCGGACGAAGCCGGCGAGGTCCGCCTCGGCTCGATGGGCCCCGGCGCCGCCGGCTACGCGATGTACGGCGTCGCCGCCAAGGGCCTCGAATAGGAGAAATCCTTCCGCTGCTTTTCTCCTTCTCGCCGCCGGGACCTTTGTTTAGAGTGTTAAGGATCTAGAGGAGGGTCCCCATGAAGCAGAGCCGCCGCGCGTTCCTTGGACAGACCGCCGCCGTCGCCGCGCCCCTGATCGTGCCCGCCAGCGTGTTCGGGAAGGCCGGACGTCCGGCGCCCAGCAACCGGATCACGATGGGCGTCATCGGCTGCGGAGGCATGGGCCTCTCCAACCTCGGCCAGTTCCTCGGCAAGGCCGAGTGCCAGATCGTCGCGACCTGCGACGTCGAGCATCTCCGCGAGAGCAAGACGAAGTCGCGCTCGGGGGCCCTCGCCGGCAAGGAGCAGGCGGAAAAGAAGTACGCGGACGAGATGAAGTCCGGGGCGTTCAAGGGCGTCGACACCTACAAGGACTTCCGCGAGCTCTGCGCGCGGAAGGACATCCAGGCGGTGGTCGTCGCGACCCCCGACCACTGGCACGCGCTGGCCTCGATGGAAGCGCTGAAGAACGGGAAGGACGTCTACTGCGAGAAGCCGATCACGCACCTCTTCGCCGAGGGCCGCGCGATCGCCAACGAGTCCGAGAAGCGCAAGGCGGTCTGGCAGACGGGCAGCCAGCAGCGCTCGGAGTTCGCGTTCCGGCGCGCGGCCGAGATCGTGCGGAGCGGCCTGATCGGCAAGCTCAAGCACGTGGACGTCGGCCTGCCCACCGGGCACAAGCAGTCGCAGGGCGACGCCAAGGTGCAGGAGCCGCCCGCCAGCCTCGACTACGACTTCTGGTGCGGCCCGTCCCCGAAGCTGCCCTACATCCCCGCGCGCAACCACTTCCACTGGCGCTGGAACCTCGCCTACGGCGGCGGCCAGCTCATGGACTGGATCGGCCACCACAACGACATCGGCCATTGGGGCATGGACGAGGACCTCGGCGGGCCGGTGGAGGTGGAGGCCGTCGACTTCACCTGGAGCGACGACAAGACGCTGTACGACGCGCCGGTGGACTACGACGTCCGCTGCCTCTACGCGAGCGGCGTGACCACGCGGATCTCCAACAAGAACACGATGGGCACGAAGTGGACCGGCAGCGACGGCTGGGTCTACGTCACCCGGGGCAAGCTCGAGGCGAGCAACCCCGAGTGGGTGAAGAAGGAGTTTACGCCCGCGAAGAAGCTGTACACGTCCGACGACCACCGCAAGAACTTCCTCGACTGCGTGAAATCCCGCGAGAAGGCGATCTGCCACGCGGAGCTGTCCCACCGCTCGATCACGCCGGGCCACTTGGCCTACGTGTCGCTCGCGACGGGGAAGAAGCTCAAGTGGGACCCGAAGACCGAGACCTGCGACGACGCGGCGGCGCAGAAATTGCTGATGAAGCTGGAATATCGCGGGGATTGGAAGCTCTAACCGAGCGCGAAGCGAGTCGAAGGGTTATCTCATCACACCCGAGGGGTGAAGCGCTAAAGGAGTGGCATGACCAGTCTCGCGTCCCTGCTTCTGGTGCTCGCGTCCGCCTCGCAGGTCGAGGGCCGGGCGGCCATTCCCGCCGAAAAGCCCCGGGTGGCCTGCGTGGGCGACAACATCACCTACGGCGCGGCCGTCGAGAAGCGCGAGGCCAACTGCTACCCCGCGGTCCTGGGCCGTCTCCTCGGCCCCGGCTACGAAGTCCGCAACTTCGGCGTGAGCGGCGCCACGCTCCTGAAGAAGGGCGACAAGCCTTACTGGAAGGAAAAGGCGTTCCAGCAGGCCGCCGACTTCGGCGCCAACATCGTCGTCATCATGCTCGGGACCAACGACACCAAGCCGCAGAATTGGAAGTTCAAGGCCGAGTTCGAGGCCGACGCCCGGGCCCTGGTCCAGCACTTCAAGACGCTGCCCTCCAAGCCCAAGGTCTTCCTCGCGCTCCCGGTGGCCGTCGTGAAATCCTCCTTCGGCATCGTGGAGGACGGGGTCCTGGCGGAGATCCCGCTGCTCGCGAAAGTCGCGAAGGAGGAGGGGGCGATCCTCATCGACCTCCACCTGGCCGTCGCGGGCAAGGAGCTCTTCGTGGGCGACGGCGTCCACCCCAACGTCGCGGGCGCGAAGAAGATCGCCGAGACGGTCTTCGCCGCCCTCTCCGCCAAGTAGCCCCCTCGTATCTCGTCTCTTGGCTCTCGTATCTCCCGTTGGTATCATCCGCTCGTGCATATCCGCGAAATCTTCCAGGCCAATCCGGTCACGTTCTCGTTCGAGTTCTTCCCGCCGAAGACCCCGGACGCGTCCGAGCGGCTCTTCGCGACGATCAAGCACCTCGAGGCCCTCAAGCCGTCGTTCGTCGACGTCACCTACGGCGCCGGCGGCGGCAGCCGCGACCTGACCAACGACCTCGTCCTCCGCATCGGGCGCGAGACGTCGCTCCACGCCATCCCGCACCTCACCTGCGTCTGCCACTCGCGGCAGGAGATCGACGACATCCTCCAGCAGTGGTCGAAGGCGGGGATCGCGAACATCCTGGCGCTCGGCGGCGATCCGCCCCGCGACAAGCCGAACTGGGACCGCTCGAAGGACGCGTTCCGCTACGCCGGCGATCTCGTCAAGCACATCCGCTCGTTCAACGGCCACGCGTTCGGCATCGGGGTCGCGGGCTTCCCGGAGGGGCATCCGGCGACGCCCAACCGGCTCGTCGAGATGGACCACCTGAAGGCGAAGGTCGACGCGGGCGCCGATTATCTGGTGACCCAGCTCTTCTTCGACAACCGCGACTTCTACGACTTCCGGGAGCGCTGCGAGCTGGCCGGCATCAAGATCCCCATCCTGGCCGGCATCATGCCCATCAGCTCGGAGAAGGGGATGCGGCGGATGGCCGACATGGCCGCGGGCTGCCGCTTTCCGGCGGGCCTGCAGCGCTCCATCCAGCGCTGTGGCGGCGACGAGGAGGCCGTCAAGCGCGTCGGCGTCCACTGGGCGACCGAGCAGTGCCGCGACCTCCTGGACCACCGCGTCCGCGGCCTGCACTTCTACACGCTCAACCAGTCCGACGCGACCCGCCAGATCTACCAGAACCTCGGCATATCCCGCTAAGACCCGCTAAGATTCCTCATGAGGTTGCTGGGCGTCGCGCTCCTGCTTGCCCTGAGCGAGCCCGCCGCGAGCGGGCGAGTCGAAGGGCTCCTTCTCCCGCAGGACAAGGCCCACCCCGGCCTCAGCGGACCCATCGGCCCCGTCGGACCGCCCACCCGCGTCAAGACGCTGCTGATCGACAAGCCCGGCGTCTACGAGAACTACCTCGTGGACGCGGAGTTCGCCGAGGTGGACGCCGTCCGGATCAAGGCCGACGGCGTCACGCTGCGCAACTGCGAGATCCGCAACGGCGCCCGCGACGGCATCGAGGTCTACGCGTCGGATGTCGTCATCGAAAACTGCCGGATCCACCACTTCCTGAACGGGAGCTTCGCGCCGCACCTCGACGCCCACGGCATCACCGGACAGCCCACGCGCCTCACGATCCGCAACTGCGAGATCGGCTACGTCTCCGGCGACGCCGTCCAGTTCGATCCCGGCCGGAAGCCGTGGACGGACGTCGTCATCGAGAACTGCGTGCTCTTCACCGGGCCGCTGCCGGAGGACGCCGGAGGCTTCAAGAAGGGCGAGCGGCCGGGCGAGAACGCGGTCGACACGAAGCAGAGGACGTCGAACCCCCGCTCCCGTCTCACGATCCGCGACACCGTGTGCCACGGCTGGCGGCAGCCGGCCCAGATCGAGAACATGAGCGCCGTCAACCTGAAGAACCACGTGGACGTGAAGCTCGACAACTGCGTCTTCTACGACAACGAGATCGCCCTGCGGCTGCGCGGGCCCGACGACGCGGGCGAGCTGGGCGGCGCCTGGGTGAGCGCCGAGAACTGCGCCTTTTACGCGACGGACGTCGCCGTCCGCCTGGAAGACCGGATCGAGAAGACGCGCCTCGTGAATCCGCGCTACGGCGCCGACGTGAAGGAGCGGGTCACGGGCGAGCGCAAGACCGGCCCCGGCACCAGGATCGATCCGGGCTCGGACGCGCCGCCGCTCGCGACCGTCCTGGGCCGCGACTGACCTCAAGGAGCGCGCCCGGGAACTTTAGCTCGGGGAAGTCCTGAAGCGGGTAAACTCCGGGACATGGGCCCCTACGGCCGTCGCGCCGCGCTCAAGGTAACGGTGACGATCTCGCTCGCCATCATCTCCGTCATGAGCCTGCGTTCCGCGCTTCAGACGCGGCAGGCGACGGATGAGCTGATGGGGGGCACGCGAAAGCAGGAGGCCGTCCAGCAGGTCATGTTCGTGAGCCTGCGCTTTTCCGGCTTCCTGCGGGACCACCAGCGGCTTCCACGGACGCTCGAGGAGCTGGATCCGGGGATTTCCATCGTGGATCCCTGGGGCACCGCGCTGCGCTACGAGATCCTCGAGCCCCAGCCGATGTGGTACCGCGTGGGCTCGGCGGGGCCGGATCGCGTCTTCGACACCCCGGACGACATCGAGCAGCGCGTCGGCGGGAAATGATCAGGCCCGCTTGGGCTTGATCTTCAGGTACTCCGCGCGGATCGCCTCGACCTTGCCCTTCGCGGCGTTCAGCGTGGGCGCGTAGGCGTCCGACTTGGCCTTTTCCGCGGCGGCGACCTCCTCCGCCTTCTTCGCGGCGGCGGTCAGGTCGATGACCTTCTTCGCGGCGGCTTCCGCGGCCGCCTTGGCGGTCGCGACGGCCTGCTGTGCCACCGGGATCGCGGCGACGGCCTTCTGAATGTCCGCTTCCTTAACGGTCACGGCGGTATGGGCGGTCGCGACATCCTGCTTCAGCAGGGCCAGCATCTCCTGGGCCTTGGCCCCCGCGGGCCCGCCCAGCTTGGCCGCCAGAACCGCGGCTTCCTTTTCCAGGGCCTGCTGCGTCGCCAGGCCCGCCTTGGCGGCCTCGTGGGCGGCCCGGGCCTGCTCCGGGGCGGCCTGGGCGGTCTTGAGGGCCTCCTGGGCCTTCAGAATCGCCGCCTGGGCGTCCCCGACGGCCTTCTCGGCCGTCTTGACCGCCCCGGCCGCCGCGTCGGCGTCCTGCCGGGCCTGGGCGGCCTGCCCGGAGAGCTTGTCGGCTTCCGCCTGGACCTTGGCCAGCTCGCGCTTTTCGACGTCCACCTTCAGGTAGAACTCACCGGCGGTCCAGCGTGCCAGGTCGTAGCGGGCCTGGTCCAGGGCGGCGGCGCCGGCGTCCAGGGCCGCCTTCGCCTTGGCCGCGTCGGCGGTCGAGGCCGCCGCGCTCTTCTTCGCGGTCTCCAGCGCCTGAGCCGCCTGGGGCGCCGCGGCCTTCGCCTGCGCGACGGCGACCTGCGCGGCCGCGAGCTGTTCGGCGGCGGCTTTCTGCGCCGCCTGGCGCTCCTCGACCGCCTTTAGCGCGGGACCCATGGCCGACTCGGCGGCCGTCGCGTCCGCCTTGGACTTCTGGGCGGCTTCCGACAGCTTCACCAGCTCGCCCGCCTTCTCGGCGGCGGCCTTCTGCGCCGCTTCCAGGTCTTTCGCGGCGTCGAGGCCTTCCTGGATCTTCTTCAGCGCCGCGGCCGAGGCCGCCTGCAGGTTGGCCAGCTCGCCGGCCGCCTTCGCCTGGAGGTCGACCGCCTGCTTCGCCGCCGCGGTCTTGCCCGCCGCTTCGGCCTGCCGGGACTTGAGGTCCGCGTCGGCCGCCGCGAGAGCTTTGGCGGCGACGTCCGCCGCCTGCGCGGTCTCGGCCTGCCGGGTCTCCGCCGCCTTCAGCGCGGTCGCCGCGGCCTCGGCGGCCTTCTCGGCGAGCGTCTGGGCGTCGACGGCCTTTTTCGCGACGTCCGCGGCGGCGGCGTGGTCGGCGGTCGCGCGCGCGTGCGCGGTCTCCGCGTCGGCCGTCGCCTTGCGCGCGCCCGCGATGCGATCGGCGATCGGGGCCGGGTTCGCGGAGAGCGTGCCGAGGCGCTTGCCGTCGGCGGTCGCGTAGACGCGGACCTCGCCGGTCCAGTCGCCGGCGACGACGCGGGCGCCGTCGTGCGTGAACACGGCGCGCATCGCCATGTCGCCGAAGGCCTCGAAGTCGCGCGTCTTGGTCCCGTTGCCGTCCCACGCGCGGACCAGGCGGTCGCGCCCGCAGGTGACCAGGCGGCCGTCGCCGCTGAAGCGCGCGGCCTGCACGGCGTCGTGCGCGGCCCAGTTCTTCACCTTGCCGCCGCTGTTCATCTCCCAGAGATAGACCTGGCCGTCCTCGCCGCCCGTGGCCAGCACGTTGGAGTCGGCGCGCCAGGAGACGTCGTTCACGCCGGCCTTGTGGCCGTTGAGCGAGTAGAAGAGGTTCGCGCTGGAGGATTCCCAGACGTGCACGCCGCCGCTGCGGTCGCCGCTCGCGAGCAGCACGCCGTCGGGGCTGAACTCGAGGGCGGTCACCCAGTCGGTGTGCTTCTTGATCGTGTGCAGCAGCGCGCCGTCGCGCGTGGAATAGATCTTCACCAGCTTGCCGGGGCCGCCGAGGGCGACCTTCGACTGGTCCGGGCTGAGGTCCGCGGCGAGCACGGCGTCGAACTCCTGGCCGACGTCGATCACGCGGTCGCCCGTGCGGACGTCCCAGACCGCGACCTTGCCCAGGCCCGCCCCGCGCCCGCCGCCGGCGAGCAGGAGCCGCCCGTTCCGGCTGAACTTGAGCACGTGGGCGCGGCGCTCGGGGAAGGCCAGCACGCCCAGGAAGTCGAGCGTGTTCGTGTCGTACAGCAGCACCTGGTGCTGGGCGGCGATCGCCACGAGCGGGGCGCCGGGGGCGTGGGCGAGGGCGGCGATGGATTCGGGGCGCGACGTCCGCAGCGCGGGCTCGAGGACGAGGTCCTCGGGCATGACGAGGTCGGCCTTGCCGGAGCCGGCCTTGAGCGCGAGGTCGAACTTCGGCTTGCTCGCGGCGCGGGCCTTGCCGCCGGCGGTTTCGAGGAGGCCGCCCTCGATCCAGCCCTTGATGACGTTGAGCTCGACGTCCGGCAGCTTCGGCTGCTTGGGCGGCATCTTCGGGTCGCTGAGGTGGGCGACGACCTTCCACAGCATCGAGTCGCCGGCGTCGCCCGGCTTGGCGACCTCGCCGCTGCCGCCGCCGGCCATCGCGCCGCCGAAGGTGGTCAGGTCCAGGTCGCCCTTTTTCTTGTCGGCGTTGTGGCAGGAGTTGCAGCGGCTGGTGAAGATCGGGAGGACGTGGTCCTGGTAGTTGACCTTGTCCTGCGCGAGCCCTTGTGAGGCGAGGGCCAGGACCAGGACCAGGGACGGGGGAAGCCCCTTGGACAACCCGGGGAAGCTACATTCGCCCTTCATCCAATCCTGTCTCCTGGCTCCCCGCTGCTCCGTCCCCCTCGGGGGGGGCAGGGGGGGGGATTCTCCCTGGTCCTGGTCCTGGTACCTGGTCCTGTTAATGGTTGAAGATGAATTCGTTGGAGTTCAGCAGCGCCCAGAAGACGTCCTCCAGCTCCTGCTGCAGCGCGGCCTTGTCGGTGGTCTGGAGCAGCGGCAGCAGCTTCTCCTTCTCCCGCGCGGTGGCCGGGCGGCTGAGGCAGCGGATGTAGAGGTCGTCGACGACCTGCTCCGGGGTCTTGCCCTCCGAGAGGAGCTTCTTGACGGCGCCGCCCTGGGAGACGCGCTGGTTCGAATTCTGGCCGTTGAGGAGGTGGAGCGCCTGCGAGAGGTTGGGCTCCATCTTCACCTCGCAGGAGCAGACGGTCTCGCGGGTGGCGCGGCCGAAGGTCGTGAGGAAGTAGTCGCTCGTGCGGCCGTCGGCGATCTGCACGGCGCGGGCGCCGAGGGGCAGGCCGCGGAACTTGTTGGGGGTGTCGGTCACCTGCGAGATGACGTCGAGGAGGACCTCGGCGCGGATCCGGCGGATGGCGGCCTTCGCGAAGTTGCGGTCGTCGAGCTCGTTGGTGGGATTCCCCCGGGTCGAGAGCTGGTAGGTGCGCGAGGAGCAGATGTCGCGGACCAGCTTCTTGAAGTCGTACTTGTAGTCGGTGAAGCGCTTGGCGAGCTCGTCGAGCAGCTCGGGATTGCTGGGGGGGTTGGAGATGCGGACGTCGTCGACCGGCTCGACGATCCCCGAGCCGAAGAAGTGGGCCCAGACGACGTTGGCGAGGTTCTTCGCGAAGTACGGGTTCGCGGGAGAGGCGATCCACTCGCCGAGGACCTCGCGGCGGTCGCGGCCCTTCAGGTCGGGGGCGTCGCCGCCGAGGAAGCGGGGCGCCATCGTGGCGCCGCCCACGGGATGCTTCACGTCGCCGGAGCCGCGGTTGAAGACGATGCGCTCGCGCGGGTCCTCGCCGTTCTTCCGGCCGATCTGGCTGAAGAAGGCGGCGAAGCCGTAGTAGTCGTCCATGGTCCAGCGGTCGAACGGATGGTTGTGGCACTGGGCGCACTGGATGCGCATGCCCATGAAGACCTGGGCGACGTTCTCCGAGAGCTTCAGGGTGTCCTGCTCGACCTGGTAGAAGTTCGTGGCCGGGCTGGTGAAGGTGCCGCCCGTCGCGGACAGGAGGTCGCGCACCATCTCGTTGAACGGCACGTTGTCGGCGACCTTCTCCTGCAGCCAGTTGAAGTAGTTGAGCGTGCCCTTGTAGCTCATCCGGCCCTGGTTGTCCGACTTGATCTGCAGCAGCTCGGCCCACTTCATGACCCAGATCTCGGCGAACTCCTTGCGGCCGAGCAGCTCGTCGATCAGCTTCACGCGCTTGTCCGCCGCCCCGTCGGCGAGGAAGCGGTCGTGCTCCTCGCGGCTCGGCAGGACGCCCGTGATGTCGAGCGTGATCCGCCGCAGGAACGTCGCGTCGTCGCAGAGCTCGCTCGGCTGCATCCGCAGCTTCTTGAGCTTGTTGAAGACGTGCGTGTCGATGTAGTTCGACTCCGGGGTGCCCGCCCAGGTGTAGGCCGCCTCCTTGGGGATCACGATCACCTGCGAGCCCACCGTGAACGTCGCGAAGCGCGCGAAGACGTAGGCTTCGCCCCGACGTCCCGCGGTGACCGTGCCGTTCTCGAGCTTCGCGGAGCCGTCGTTGCTCGACATGAAGAGCGAGAGGTTCGTGACGTCCCGGTCCGTGCCGTCGGAGTACTTGGCGCGGACGGTGACGCGCTGGGTGGAGCCTTCCCCTTGCAGCACGATCCGGCTGGGCATGATCTCGAGGGAGGCGGGGACGGCGACGTCCGCCGCGTCCTTGGGCGCGCCGGCCTCGAGCCAGCGGATCAGCGTGGCGTAGAGCTCGCTGTCGGCCTTGAAGCGCTCGCCGCCGGTGTGCTGGACGGCGGCCGTGGACTTCTCGATCAGGAGGCACTCCTTGGGGAGGGCGACGCTGACGCGACGTCCCGCCAGCTCGCGGGTGAGCCGGAAGTGGTCGCCCTCGGGGTCGAAGCCGAAGAGAGAAAGCCGGAAGCCGTCCTTGCCGCGCGCGGCGCCGTGGCAGGCCCCGGTGTTGCAGCCCGCCCGCATGAAGATCGGCATGACGTCGAGCTTGAAGCTGACCGGCCGGTCCTGCCCGGCCTTCGTCACGGTCACCGGGACCTTGAGCGTCCGGCCGCCGGCGGTCACGGTCATCTCGGTGGCCCCGTCCTTGACGGGGTAGAGCACGTTGGCCTCGCGCCGGACCAGCGTGGCGTCGGCGAGGGCGAACTGGGCTTCGTCGGTGACGTCCCGGGTCACGCCGTCGGCGCCCACCACCTGGACGACGACCGTCTGGCGGTCGCGCGAGGTGGACAGCTCGATCTGGGCGGGGAAGACCCGGACGTCGGCGATGTTGCCGTCGCCGACAAGCCCTTCGACGCGCCCGCCGAGGGCGGGCGTGCTCAGGGCAAGCAGGAGCAGCGCGGCGAGGACTCTCATTTCCCCTCCCGGGTCTTGGATTCGGCTTCCAGCCGGAGCTGCTCCAGCCTGGACAGCTTCTTCGCGGGTTTGTCGTCGGGCTTCTTCTCGGCCGGCTTGGCGCCGGGCGCGGCGGCCGTCGCGGGCGGATCGATCCGGATCACGGAGCCGCCGGCCACGCTGTGGGCGATCGTGTCGCCGGCCTCGGGGACCAGCACCTGGCAGAACAGCGTCTTGTGCTGGCCCGCCGGGCTCATGTCGCCCGCCTTGATGACGAACTCGACTTCCTTGTCGTCCTTGGTGATCTCCTTCTCGAGGACGGCGGCCGTCACCTGCGGCGGCAGGCCGTGCAGGAGGACTTTCGCTTTGCCCTCCCAGGGCTTCAGCACCGAGAGCTTGCAGGTCACCTCGCCGTCCTTGCCCTGCTCGACGGCCGTCAGGTCGATCGTCATGCCGAGGTAGGGCGTCTCGACCCGGAGCGGGGCGAGCTGCGTCGACGTCCAGATCGCGCCGTGGCCCGCGTCGGCCGAGCCGATCACCGCGATCTTCCAGGTCCGCGGGTCCGCGTTGCCGTCCGCGTTGAGCGGATAGTCGGCTTCATTCCCGGCCATCACGATCTCGCCCGCGGCGCTCACGCCCGGCGGCGACCAGAGCAGCTTCAGCGTGATCGGCTTGTCGAAGCCCGGCTTGCGCTCGGCCTTCACCTTCAGGTTCATCGCCCCCGCGCGCACGAGCGGGACCTTGGGTTCGACGATCGACAGCTTGAAGGGCGCCTCTTCGGCGACGGCCACCGCCAGCTTGCGCACCGCGGTGCCGAAGAAGACCGTGTTGTTCGGCGGGCCGTAGATCAGGTTCACCTGCTGCAGGAAGCCGCCTTTGACGTCCTTCGTCGCGGCCACGACGTCCGCCAGCGTGCCGGCGATCGCGGCGTCGGGCGTCGCTTCGAACACGACGGGCACGCGGTCCACGCCGGCCAGGATCGGCTCGCAGTGGGCCGTCACGCCGGGCGGCAGGTTCTCGAAGGCGAGCGTCGCGTCGCCGCTCACGTCGGTCCGGTTGACGCGTATCCAGGTCGCGAAGCGGTTGCCCTTGGGGACGACGATCCACTGGCGGGTGTCGTCGCGCGGCTCGCGGTCGTACGCCGGGATGTGCGTGTACAGGTTGGGCGCCACCGGCGTGAACTCGACGCGGTACACGTGCGCCGGGCCGCCGCCCTTGAGGTGGTCGCGGACGTGGACCTCGTAGTCGCCGTCGTTCGGGAGGGTGACGCGCAGCTGGGAGTCGGGGCCGCCCTGGTCGTCGTTCGACCCGAGCGCGGCGCCGCCCGCGGCGAGCACGGTCAGGACGGGGTCGAGCGGTGAGCGGACCGAGCGCGCGTGGCAGCGGACCTGGAAGACCTGGCCTTTCTTGCCCTTGAAGCGGAAATAGTCCTCGTCGCCCTTCGTCCCGATGATGCCGTTGAAGGCGAGGGGCAGGGGAAGCTCGGTCGCGGTCGCCTTGTCGCGCGTGTCGTTGGGCTCGGCCTCCAGCACGTTGGGGAAGTCGGAGACGCGCATCCAGTTCGGGGAGGGCGACGAGCCGCCGTCGTCCTTCGCCACCGCCGCGAACTTCTCGGTCGGCACGCCCAGCGTGAACTTCTGCTTGAGGGGGCCCTGGACGTCGCCGAGGAACGTGACCTCGACCTCCTCCCCGGCCTTGCCGCCGGCGGGGTAGACGGCCTGCGGGCGCGGGAACGTCCCGATGTGCAGGCGGTAGTGGCTGTCGCCGCTGCCGCCGTACGAGCTCTCGCGGATGCGGATCACGTAGTCGCCGTCCTCGGGGACGACGATCGACGCGACGGAATCCTGCAGGAAGAGCGCGGTGTCGTCGGAGGCGTCCAGCTCGAAGCGCTTCATGTTGAGGATCGCGACGTAGGAGTCGAAGAGCGAGGTGCCGAGGCGCATGCCCTCGACTTCCGCCGTCAGCCGCTGGCCTTTCTTGGCGGTCACGACGAAGTGATCGACGTCCTCCTGCGCGACCACGCCCGCGACCGTGGTGTTGAGCTCGATCCGCTGGGGCGCCTTGAAGTCGTTGTTGGGCTCCTTCTCCTGCGTGGCCGCGAAGGGCCCGACGTTGAACGTGCGGAGCTCGCTGATGCCGGTCGACGTCCGGAGCCGGATCGGATGCTCGCCGAGCGGGGCGTCGGCGGCGATCTTGAGGCGGACCTTCACCGTCTTGTCGTCGAGCGCCTCGATCTTGAGGGCCTCCAGGCCGGGCTTGTAGAGGAAGAGGCCCTGGACGTCCTTCAGGCGGTCGCCGGAGAAGGTGACGTCGAGCTCCTCGCCGAGCTGGCCGCCGCGAGGAAAGATGCGCGCCAGCGCGGGCGTGGAGGCCGTCGCGACGGCCGACGCCAGCGCCAGGACAGAGATTGCCCTGAGAAGGTGGCTCGCCCTCATGCGTCCTCCGGCCTACGCGAGAATGTCTTTGATCACGTGGCCGCCGTCGACGACCTCGATCGGGCGGCCGCCGGGAGCCATGAGCTCCTTGTCGGCGACGATGCCCAGGCGGTCGTAGACGGTGGTGGCGAGGTCCTCGACGCCCACGGCGTCGCGGTCGGGCTCGGCGCCGGTCGGGTCGGAGGCGCCGTAGATGACGCCGCGCTTGATGCCGCCGCCGGCGAGGACGACGCTGAAGACCTTGGGCCAGTGGTCGCGGCCGTCGGTCTTGTTGATCTTGGGGGTGCGGCCGAACTCGGACGAGACCATGACGAGCGTGGAGTCGAGGAGGCCGCGGCGGTCGAGGTCGGTGATGAGGGCCGCGAAGGCCTGGTCGAAGGCGGGCAGCTGGTTGTTCATCGCGTTGGCGATCTTGTCGTGGTGATCCCAGCCGCCGTAGGTGAGGGACACGAGGCGGACGCCCGCTTCGACGAGCCGGCGCGCCATGATCATGCGCAGGCCGGCCGTGTTGGCGCCGTACTCGGCCTTGGTGGCGTCGGTTTCCTTGCTGAGGTCGAACGCCTCGCGGGCGGCCGGCGACGAGATCATCGCGTAGGCGCGCTTGTAGAAGGCGTCCATGGCGTCGAGGGCGTCGGACTTCTCGAGGGCGCGGAAGTGGTTGTCGACGGCCTCCAGGTAGGTCTGGCGCTTGGACCAGCGTTCGGCGTTGACGCCGCCGGGGAGGGTCAGGTCGCGGACCTGGAAGCCCTTGTTGGCCGGGTCGGCGCCGAGGCTGAAGGGGCCGTAGGCGGAGCTGAGATAGCCGCTGCCGGCGAATTCATTGGGCTGTCCGGGGATGCAGACGTAGGGGGGCATGTTCTTGCGGGCGCCGAACTCGTGGCTCACGACCGAGCCGATGCTGGGGTACTGGAGGGCGGGGCTGGGGCGGTACCCGGTGAACATGTTGTGGGTGCCGCGCTCGTGGGCCGCCTCGTTGTGGGTCATCGAGCGGATGACCGTGATCTTGTCCGCGATCTGCGCCGTGTTCTTGAGGTTCTGGCTGAAGACCTCGCCCGTCAGCTTGGTCGGGATGACGCCGAGCGGGCCCCGGTACTCGATGGGCGCCAGGGGTTTAGGGTCGAAGGATTCCTGGTGGGCCATGCCGCCCGGCAGGAAGATGTGGATCAGGCTCTTGGCCGGGCCTTCCTTGCTGGCGTAATTCTTCTGCTGCGCCTGCACTTTCAGGAAGTCGCCCAGAGTCAGGCCCAGGCCGCCGGCGAGGCCGGCCGCGAGGACGTCCCGACGGCGGGGAAGACGGCGCGTTTCGTCCGACATGGGGTAGACCCCCCTCAACCAAAAAGACCTTATCCGCTCCTGCTATGGTACACGCATGAAGCATGCAATTCTCAATTCCATTTAAAGACTTTGTCCCCAAAAACCATAAATCGTACTGTCCAATTTATGGTGCCCGAAAACGAAACCGCCGGAGGGGGGTG
>DASVNH010000189.1:0-3290 GCA_036383955.1 Planctomycetota bacterium
CCCGTTCGGAAGCTGCCCGGCACAATCCGAACGGAAAGCGTTCGGTTTGTGCCGGGCCGCTTCCGAACGCCTTGCTAGCGCGTGACTTTCCAGACTTCGATGCCGGCGAAGTTCGCGGGGCCGCCTTTGACGGCCAGCTTCAGGCTGCCGTCCGTCACGTCGACGGTCCAGGGGCCCAGCTTGGCCCACGAGCCGGCCGATCCGCTCGCGACCTTGCTTTGAACGACCTTGTCTTCGAGAAGGATGTCGAAGATCGTGTTCTCGCTGTCTTCCATGACGTACGCGTAGACCTGGTAGGTCCCGTTCGGCACCTTGTTGAGCGTGGCGACGACCCCGTCGCGGTAGGAGATCGCCGAGCGCAGCAGGAGGCCCTGCTGGGCGTCGACCGCCGGCTGCAGCTCCACGTCGCGGCGCTCGACCCGCTCGCCGTTGATCGAGAGGTCCGGCGCGCCGCTCCCCGGCTCGAACGTGACCCCGTCCACCATCGCCTTCTGCGGGCTCCCGAAGTTGATCGCCCGGTGCAGAGTGACGTCCCCGACCCGGATCGTCAGCGATTTCGACAGGATCGGCGGCGCGCCCTTTTCGGGCAGCGTCGCGCGCGCGACGATCGTGTAGATCCCCGAGCGCACCTTCGGCCACGACGCCGACCACGGCGCCGACGTGTCCGACCCCAGCACCGTCGAGCCCAGGAGGAAGTCGACGCGGGTGACTTTTTCGAGCCCGACGACCGAGGCCTCGAGCGTCAGCGACGAGCCCGCCTCGTACGTTTCACCCGGACCGGGCGACGTGATCGTCACCGTCGGCATCACCGCCGCGGCCGCGCCGCCCGCCAGCGTCCGGATCTCCCCGGCGTTCAGCGCTCTGGAGTAGAGGCGGACGTCGTCGACGGCCCCCTCCGCCGCCCAGCGGAACTCCGCCGCCCCCGGCGCGCCGGCCCCGACCTTCCAGGTGGCGTTGCCGTAGGACTTCGGCGCGACGTTCGGCGCCCACATGTGCGTGCCTTCGGGCCGGCCGTTCACGTAGAGCCGCACGGTGCCCTCGGGGCGGCTCACCACGCCCGCGACGTGGTACCAGGCGCCGGGCGGGAAGGCCGTGCCGCTCACCGCCGCCGCGCCCGTGCTGTCGGCCAGCCAGTGGTCCATCGCGAAGCGCTGGTCGGCCCCGTACTTCAGACCCTCGTGGATCCCCGTCTTCATCACGATGCCGTAGTAGGCGGCGTTGTCGTTGGGCGACTTCCCCGACGGCCGCGACGCCGGCTTGAACCACGCGGCCAGCGTGTAGCTGCCTTCCTGGAGGCGGTCGAGCGCCGGCGCGTTCGGGATCGACGCGTGCGCGTCCTTGCCGTCGAGGATCAGCGCGCCGCCCAGGCGACCGGGGCCGCCCGTCGCGCCGCCCGCGAGGATGGCCGTGTTGTCGCCGCCCGAGGCGTCGATGGACGTCGCCCCCGCCGTGTCGTCGAACTTCCAGTGCCCGGCCAGCGCGGCGTCCTTTTCGGCGGGGACGTCGACGGCCGCCGCCGCCGGCTCCTCGGCCGCTTCCGTCTTGCCCCAGCTCTTCATCTCCGACTCGACGGGCGGGCCGTTCCGGCTCGCGCTGACGACGGCGTACGCGGCGCCGAAGCCCTTCTGGTCGGTGATCAGGCGGACGGCCTTGACGCCGCCGGCGGTGTACTTGGGGAGGGGAAGGGCGACCCATTCCCAGCGCTTGGCTTCCTTGGCGCCGCCGTGGATCTCGTGCTTGGCCTTGAGGAAGGGGATGGAGTGCTTGACGGGCGAGACCGCGCCCGCGCCGGGCTCGGCCTGGAGGGGCGCCTTGGTGGCGGGATCGACGACGGTGAGGTCCGTGCTCTGGCAGTAGATCGCGAAGTTCTCCTGGCAGCAGCCGCCCACGTAGACCCAGCAGCGGTAGGCGACGTCCGGCAGCGCGTAGAACTGGAACTCGACGAAGTTGTGGGGGCCGGCCGCGGCGGGCGAGTCGGCCATCGAGATCCAGCAGGCCCCGGCCTTCGGATGCCGCGAGAGCTTGAGCGTGCCGGCGCCCGTGAGGTCGTCGGCGACGAACACGTATTCCTTCCCCGTGTCGCGGCGCTGGACGACGCGGTCGCGGCGGGTCCGCACCAGCTCCGAAGCCGCGTGGTCGTTCAGCAGGGTCCGGTACTTCGCGACCGCGGCGGCCCGCGTCTTGCCCGACGCGTTCTCGCGCTCGGCGGCGAACCAGAGGCGCCGGGCCGCGATCTCCGCGGGGGTCGCGCGGACGTCCGCCAGGCGCGCCGCGCGCTGCCAGTACTTGGCGGGCAGGAGGTCGGACGGCTGGCCGTCGAGCTGGCGCCGGGCGCCCGGGGCGTCGCCTTCCAGCAGGCAGAGCAGCGCGGCGATCTTCCGGTCGGCGCCGGGCTTCGCGAGCCAGAGCGCCGCGAGCGAGCGGGCCGCGATGTCGTCGAACTCGACGGCCGTCGGGGAGCCCGCGCGGAGGAGCTCGACGCCCGACTCGATCGGCCGGATGAAGGGATCGTTGACCTTCTCGAACTCGCCCGTTTCCGTGGCGAGCTCCAGCGGGACGCGGGTGCCCTTCGGCCAGACGGAGAGGACGGCCCGGGCGTCTTTCTCGGCGGCGGCGGCGGCTCGGAGGAGCTCGAGGTCCGCCTTCGCGTCGTCGCCGAGGGCCTTCTTGAGGGCCGCCAGCGCGGCGGCGTACTGGCGGGTCGTCGCGGGTTCGATCGCCTTTTCCCACGCGGCGCGGGCGGCTTTGGCCGTCGCGTCGACGGGCTCGGGCTCGACCGGCGTCGGAGGATTCGTGAAGTCGGTGCGCGCGGCCAGCACGAGATCCAGCTCGATGACGAAGCGGTCCAGGCCCCACTTCGCGACCTGCTCCTTCACGGCGGCGATCTCGTTGTGGGCCTCGCGGCGCTTGGCGTCGGCCGCGCGGTCGCGCAGCGGCTGGAAGGCCTTCCAGGTCGCCGCGCCCAGGTCGCGCGTGCGGGTGTCGACCCCCTGCGCCCACTCGACGAGGCCGTGGCGGGCGCGGGCGGTCTCGAGGGCGGCGAGGGCCTTCTTGAATTCCTCTCGCGCGACGAGGGGCGCGACGTCCTTGTCGAGGGCCGCGAGCTGCTCGGCGACCGCGGCGAGGTGGTTCTTGCGGACCTCCTCGTACTCGCGGCGGGCGATCTCGACGAACGCGGTGCCGTCGACGGCGAAGATGGCCTTCTTCCATTCGGCGGCCTGGCCGGTGATGTCGGCGGGGAAGTCGCGGACGAAGTTGCGGGCCTTCTGGACGGCCTCCGCCGCGGGGTC
>DASVNH010000190.1:0-12397 GCA_036383955.1 Planctomycetota bacterium
GGCAATGTTGCGGAGGTTCATGAGGGGGGAGAGTATATCGATCCCCCTTATAGAATGCACCGGGGGGTTCGGCGTGCGAAAGTCACCTGGTGACTTTCGCACGAGGAGCTGTCTATAAAGTCGACAGGCCAGATTTTTCGACGACAAAACGCCGGTTTTCGCCACTAGGGGCCGGAAGCCCTGTTTGGAGGAGCTGGCCATGCGTCGAGTCTATCGAGGGGACAGCGTCTGGCACGTCTTTGCCCGGGGAGCGCGTCGCCTCGCGCTCTTCTATGAAGACCAGGACTATAGGGAGTTCCTGCTCTTTCTGAAGGAAGCTCTGATCGTGTCCGGCTGCTACCTCTACGGCTACTGTTTGATGACCAATCACTACCATCTGATCGTGAGGGGGACGCAAGCGCAGCTTTCCAAGTGCATGTGGAGGCTCAACCTTCGATACGCTCTGTTCCACAACGATCGCCATCGGATGGGAGGCCATGTCTTCGAAGGCCCCTACAAGAGGTTTCCGCAGAGGACCCTGAAGTGGCTTTTCTGGAAACTGGCCTATGTCTTTCTGAATCCCGTCTCAGCCGACATGGTCGATGCTCCCGAAGACTACCCTTGGTCCGGGTTCCGCTCTTTCATGGGCCGCGAGGGAAGCCCGCTGGAGGTCGATCCTCTCCCCTGGATGAAGGATCTGGGCGTAGATCCGGAGGACGCGCGGGAGTCCTTCCTGCGGATCCTCGACGAGCAGCGCCGCTTCGGAAAGAAGGCCTCCGCCGGGGCTCCGACGTCGGCCATGATCCTGGCCGATCAGTTTCGATGGCTCCTGCGCCAGGCGGAGGCGAGAGCGCGGGCGGTTCAGGGCATCGAAGCCTCGACCCTCGCGCTCTACTGGGGATGGGAAACCGGCGTTCCGCCGAGAATCATGGTAAAGCAGTTCAGCGGCATGACCGTGGCCGCCGCCCGCCAGCGCGTGAGAAGGTTCAAAGAGGATCTCGCGGAGGACGCGTGCCTGGCGGCAATGGCGGAACTCTGAATCGCGTTCGAAAGTCACCAGGTGACTTTCGAACATCCGGAGGGCTACTCGTCGTCCAGGGGGGGGAGGATTTCCTGGATCCGGGCCCGGACCCGGCCGCGGGCCCCCGGGTCCCATTTCACGCAGAACACCTGGTTCGGCAGCTGGGTCGAGATGAAGACCCCGTCCTTGTAGAAGGCCTCCCACTTCAGCTTCAGGCGCTCCAGGAGCATCAGGAACGCGATATCCCCCACCGGCACCGTCCGGTTCGAGACCCGGTCGTGGATCGCCGTCGGCCGCAGGTCCGTCAGGGCCGCCGCCAGGGCGTGGTCGATCTCCGGCGGGCAGCCCATGATCGCGTCGTAGGGATACTGCCCCTGCGCCTTCCGGTCCTCGTCCCAGGTGTGCAGGTTGTTCAGGTCGTAGACCAGCTGGGCCAGCTGCGCCCGCTTCGAGGGCTCCGGACATCCCGCCGCCGCCAGGAGCAGCAGCCCCAGAGGCCACGCACGCTTCATCATCGAAGGCGCATTCTAGTTCCCCCGCCCGGCGTTTGCTATCCTTCTGTGCCGTGAAACCCGACGTCCTCCTCTTCGACCTCGACGGCGTCCTCGTCGACACCTACGACGTCTGGTTCCACCTCCTCAACGACGTCGCCCGCCGCCTCGAGCACGCGCCGATCGACCGCCAGCTCTACCGCGCCTGCTGGGGGCAGGGGATCGAGGAGGACGTCCGACGCTTCTACCCCGGCCGCGCCGTCGCGGAAATCAACGCCTGGTACGAGAAGCATTACGGCGACCACCTGGAGCACCTGAAGGTGATGGAGGGGGCGGCGACGTCCCTGGCCGGCTGGCCCCAGCCCAAGGCCGTCGTCACCAACAGCCCGTTCGCGATCGGCTCACGGGCCCTGGAAGTCGCGAAGCTCCGCCCCTACTTCCGCGAGGTGGTGGGCTGCGACATGGTGCCGCGCTCGAAGCCGGCGCCGGACGGGGTGCTGCTGGCGTGCGAGAAGCTGGGGGTGTCGCCCGCCCGGGCCCTCATGGTGGGCGACTCCCGCTACGACGAAGGGGCGGCCAAGGCGGCCGGCGTCCCCTTCGTCTGGTTCAAATCGTTCGCCGAGCTCCGGATCCCGTAGCGCGTCCTCTTGGCTCTTGGAACTTGGCTCTTGGCTCTCGTTTAGAAGTTCTTCTTCGGCTTGTCGACGAGCTTCATCACGCTCTCGGTCTTGACCGGGATCTGCTGGCCGCCCGCGTCCATGGTGAGCTCCATGGTCATCTTCTGCGACACGAAGCAGCCCTTGTCCGCCGAGAACACGATCTGGGCCTTGCCCTTGGAGTCGGTGATCTTCACCAGGCCGCCCAGGGGATTGTCCTTGTCCCCGTCGTCGCCCTTGAGCTCGATCGTCCAGGTCTGCCCGATGTGGGCCTCGCCGTCCTTGAGCTCCGTCATCGTCGACGCCACCCCGAACTTCATCCCGCCGATCATCGGGAACTTCAGCGTGAAGTCGTTCTTCCAGGCGTCGCCCTTGCCCACCGGCTTCTCGGGCAGCATCGGCGCCAGCTGCTGCATCGCCGACTTCATCGTGTCGTCGGAGAGCATCTGCTTGAGCATCTCCTTCATCGGCCCGACGTCGTCCCCGAGCTCCTTGAGCATCTCTTCCATCAGGGCGTCGAAGCCCTTCATCTCCACGATCTTCCCCGACGGCGTCATCTTCAGCGTGAAGACCTTGCCCACCATCTTCGCCATCATCTTGACCTGGGGATTCTCGGGGATCTCCTTGTCCTTCTCGGAGTCGTACTCGAACTCCATCGCCCCGCTCGCCTTCGAGGCCACCGCGACGCACTTCGTCTCGATCGTCGCCGTGCCGTCCCCGGCCACGTCCTTCACCGTCCAGACCTGCGTCTGCGAGCTCTCCTGCTCCATCGCCGTCCCGGCGAACTCCATCGACTGCTTCTGCGTCTGCTTGTAGGTCAGCTCGCGACCCTTCTCGAACTTCCACTTCAGCTCCACCTTGCCGTCCTGCGTGCAGAGGAGGAGCGCCGCCGTCATGAGAAGCTTCATTATTTGTCTCCCTTGTGTCCTTAATATAGACGGTCCTTCAGGGACCTCGTAACGATTTCATGTTTCGCGCCTTTGACGACGCCTTCGACTTCCTCCGCTCCGCCACGGACTACGAGCGGATGGCGGCCCCGCTCGCCCGTTACGACCTCCGCCGCATGGAGAAGCTCGTTCGGGAGCTAGGACACCCCGAGCGGTCCTTTCGTTGCCTCCATATCGCCGGCACCAAGGGAAAAGGCTCGACCGCCCACATGGCCGAGGCGCTGCTCCGGACGTCGGGTTTCCGCACCGGCCTCTACACCTCGCCCCACCTGGTCCATCCGCTC
The DNA here is from genome assembly GCA_036383955.1 of Planctomycetota bacterium. Lineage (GTDB taxonomy): Bacteria > Planctomycetota > MHYJ01 > MHYJ01 > JACPRB01 > JACQFK01. Next base: position 3,379 of record DASVNH010000190.1, read on the forward strand.
GAGCGGATCCGGCTCGACGGCCGGCCCATCCCCGAGTCCGAGTTCCTCTGGGCCATGAACCGCATGGAGGACGTCCTCCGCCGCCTCAAGCCCACCTTCTTCGAGATTATGACCGCCGGGGCCTTCCTGGTGTTCGCCCGCCGCCGGGTCGACTGGGCGGTCATCGAAGTGGGCCTGGGAGGCCGGCTGGACGCGACCAACGTCATCCGGCCGGAGGCCTGCGCGATCACGACGATCGACTACGACCACATGGACCGGCTGGGCACGACGCTGGCGGCCATCGCGGGCGAGAAGGCGGGCATCCGCAAGCCCGGCGTGCCGCTCGTGTCCAGTCCCCAGAGAACCGCGGCCGCCCGGGTCATCGGAAAGGCGATCCGGCCTTCCGTTCAAATCCTCCGCGCCGAAGGAGGCGTGCTAGAATTCAAATCGGGGAAATGGAGGGCGCGGCTCCGCGCGGCGGGCCGGCACCAGGCCGCGAACGCGGCCACGGCGCTGGCGCTGGTCGAGGCGGGGGGCGTGGCCCTCCGGCAGGGCGCGGTGCGGCGGGCCTTCGCGGGCTTGCGGCTGCCGGCGCGGACGGAGTCGATCGGGCGCGTCGTCGTGGACGCCGCTCACAACCCCGTCGCGGCGCGGGCGCTGGCGGCGGCGCTGAAGACCCTGCCCCGGGCGCGGCGGACGATCCTGGTGTTCGGGGCCTCCGCCGACAAGGACACGCGCGGGATGATCCGCGCGCTGGCCGCGGCGGCGGACTTCTGGGTGCTGACCCGCGCGGACCACCCGCGGGCGGCGGACCCCGCGAGCCTGCGCGCGCCGGGCCGGCCGGCCGTGATCGCGCGCTCGGTGGCGGAGGGGATGGCGACGGCCCGGGCCCTCGCGGGGCCGGGGGACCGGATCGTGGTGACGGGGTCGTTTTACGTCGCGGGCGAGGCGCTCGCGTGGCTGGGGCTCGGAGGGTAGCGTTCCGGGATGGGCGAGAGGCGCACAAGCGGAGTCCTGCAGGCGAGGCTCGCCGTGCAAGAGGGCATGGTCAAGGCCGAAACGGCCGACCGCGTCCTCGCGCTGGCGACGTCCCCGACCTCCTCCATCTCCGTCGGCGAGCTCCTCCTTCAGCTGGGCCACATCGACGAGGAGCAGTTCAAGCGCCTCATGGCCCTCTCGTACGAGGGCGCCGAGCCCGAAGACCCCTCCGACCGCGAGCTCTTCGGCGAGGCCGTCATCTCCCGCGGGCTCGCCACGCCCGGCCAGGTGGCCGACGCCCTCCGCGAGCAGGCCGAGCTCTCGGGGAAGGGCGTCTTCAAGAACCTCGGCGAGATCATGGTCGGCCGCGGGCTCCTGCTGCCCGCCCAGGTGAAGGGCCTGCTCGAGGAGCAGGACCAGATCATCCTCCACTGCCCGGCCTGCCGCGAGAAGTACAACGTCCTGCGCCAGTGGGCCGGCAGCGCCAAGTGCCCGGCCGACTCCGCCCTGCTCACCGACGGCCCCCGCACCGAGAGCGTCGGCGTCGCCGCGACGCTCGACGGCGGCCCCACGCCCGGCTCGCCCATCGGGCTGGAGTTCGGCGGCTGCAAGATCGTCGAGGTCCTGGGCAAGGGCTCGATGGGCGCCGTCTACAAGGCCAAGCACGTCGGCCTCAACCGCTACGTCGCCGTGAAGCTCCTGCCGTCGATGTCCAACGACCCCGAGCTGGTCAAGCGGCTGCTCCTCGAGGCCCGCGCCATCGCCAAGCTGGAGCATCCGAACATCGTGCAGGTGTACGACGTCGGGTTCCAGCGCGGCTACTTCTTCATGGTCATGCAGCTGCTCAAGGGCGACACCCTCGAGGCCCGGATCAAGGACGAGAAGAAGCTGCCCGTGAAGGCGGCCCTCGAGATCGCCCGGGACGTCGCCCAAGGCCTCCACGCCGCCCACGAAAAAGGCGTGGTGCACCGGGACGTCAAGCCCGCCAACATCATGGTGGCCGAGGACGGCACGGCGCGGCTGACGGACTTCGGGCTGGCGCAGGACACGGAGAACCAGACCGAGGAGCCGGGCGTCATCGTGGGCACCCCGTTCTACATGTCGCCGGAGCAGTGGCTGGGCCACAAGGCGGACGAGCGGAGCGACTTCTATTCGCTGGGCGTCATCCTGTTCCTCATGGTGTCGGGCCGCCACCCCTTCCAGGGCCAGACCGTGCAGGACCTGATGAACCAGCACCTGAAGGTCGTCCCGCCCTCGCTCGCGTCGGTGGACGCGGCGCTGCCCGAGGGGCTGTCGGCGGTGGTCCGCAAGCTCATCGCCAAGCCGCCGAAGAAGCGTTACGCGAGCGCGCAGGCGCTGCTGTCCGACATCCAGCGCCTCCTGCGCGACGAGGACCCCGAGGCGCTCGCCGAGTTCGGCGAGATGATCCGCTGCGGCTTCTGCGAGACCATGAATCCCGTCACCGAGAAGAAGTGCAAGGTCTGCCACGAGTCCCTCAACGCGGGCGGCGCCCCCCTGGAGATCGCCACGCGGGCGGACGAGGTCCGCTGCGACTGCGGGGCGATCACGAAGAAGGGCGCGCGGATGTGCTCGGGCTGTCGGAAGCCCTTCTGCTCCCGCTGCCGCGTCCGCCTCGCCGCCCTCAAGGGCTACTGCAACCACTGCGTCCCCCACCTGCCGCGGCGCTGAACTGTTAACGTTGGAATCGGATTCGAACGTTAACACTTGGCGTGCTAAGATCGCCCCATCGGGCCGTAGCGCAGCCTGGCTAGCGCGCCTGCCTTGGGCGCAGGAGGTCGCGAGTTCAAATCTCGCCGGCCCGACTTCCTGATCTTAGGGTTTCTTTAGAGCCTTCAGGGTCTCGTCGACGGCTCGAATTCTCTCCAGAACGCGTTCGCGTTCCGCGACGGACGTCGCCGCCGTCAAAGCCGCCTTCAGCAAGCGGAGGTCCCAGAAGGGGTTGGGTTCCTGGAAGGCGGGGTCGAGTCCGCGGAGACCGTAGGCGAGCGCGGCTTTGCGGTACGGGTCGGGGGCCGCCTGCCATGCGGTCCGGATCGTCGAGGTCAGCCCCACCGCTTTCTGATCGATGGCGGCCTCCACGGCGGAGAGAGCGACTTCGGAGACCGGGTCGGAAAGAGCCTGGTTCACGCACGCCAGCGCGGACGGATCTCCATCCAGGCTTTGAGACCGGACGGCCGCTCGGGCCAGAGCTGACCGAGCCCGGGCCTTGTCCGGGGAAGTGGAGTCCGCCCGCAGACCTTCGTAGGCCTGGAGAATCGATGTCCCGCTGTTCTTGGGTAGAGAGGCCGCGTCCGTCAGCGCGCGCGCGATGGTCTGGATGGAGGAGGTGTCGCGGATCGTCGCGAGGACGGACGTGAAGGCGGCCAGAGCGTCGTTCTCGGGATTCTTCGCCAAGGACTCGGTCAGGTAGGCCCGAACGGCCGGGTCTCGAAGATAGAGGTCGAGCGCGGCCTGGCGCGCTTCGGGAAGCGCGCTGACGAGGAGCGCTCGGAGCGCCGCTTCCCGGGCCTTTTCTTTGCGATCCGCGGCGCGCTCCAGCAGCCAGCCGAGAAGAAGGTTGTCAAAGGGCGGATCGGGCGCGCCCAGCGCCCCGGCCCATGCCGGCGCCTCGCGGGGCTGGACGGCGAACGCCTCCACGGTGCGCTCCCGACCTTCCTCGTCGGCTAGCTCCACGGCGACCGGGGTCATCTTGACGCCCGCCAGGATCCAGACCAGCTGCCGGCGGACGAGGGGATCCCCTTCGACGGCTCCCCGGGATCGCGCTACCGTCCGGGCCGCGGAGACGAGCGAGGGTTGCTTGGCCGCGCACCACGCGAGGCACGCGGCCGCGAGGATCCGCTCGACGCGTTCATCGGTCAGGCGGTCCCCCGGAGGCAAAGGCGGGCGGGCCAGGAGTCGATCCAAGTGGGCCAAACCCGCCTCCGGACCCAGGCGCGAAAGCAGCGCGAGCAGATCGATCTCAAGGCGGCCGACCCTTGCTTCGATGTCTCCGGCCCCAGGGGGTGGGGGTTGGACAGGTTTGACTCCCTCGACCTTTGAAGGCGCGGGCGGAGCGGGTGGAGAGCCGGTGTTTGGCGCGGGCTCGGCCTTGGGAGGAGGCGTCGGGAAATCCGAGCGCGACCGGGCGCGATACGCGAACAGGGCGACCAGGAGAACCGCCGCGCTCGCGGCGATCAGAGTTCCTCGAAGACGCATCTTGCCTACTTCTTCGGATCGTCCTTCTTCTCCGGTTCAAGCACCACGTTGATCTGATTCCCCTCCTCGTCCAGATTGATCTTGGCTACGAGGGTTCCACGCGCGAAGCACTCGACTCCTTCCACCGTCTTGCCGTCCGCCGTGACGATCAGCTTGAGGTCGAAGCCCTTGCCGATGGACTTGATCAGATCCTCCTTCTTGTCGACCTCCGTGGGGCCCACTTCCTTGCCCGACTGGATCAACGCGGCTTCCAAGGCGGCTTTGGCGGACTTGATGGCCTGATCCAGGTCCGCCTGGTCGTTCGGGTCCAGCTTGATGGCGTCTTCGTAGGGGACCGTGTCGGGACCGCCTCCGTCATCTCTGACTTTCTTGTCTTCCTTCAGGAGGCCGAACGCATGGCCGTTGAACTTTTGGAGGTCCCCGGGAGGCTCCCCGGCCTGCTCAAGCTCGATGAGATGAAGATGCATCTTGATGTAGACCCCTTCCTTCATATTTCGCAGGGTCGTATTGAGTTTGCCGTCGTAAGTGCCGGTCAAAGCGAACATTTCGTTCTCGCGGGTCCAGTGAAAGATATCGACCCTCGCCCACAAGTTCTCAATTGTGAGGACGCAGCCGGCTCCTGTGACGGCTTGGGCCGGCCGAAGGGCGAACCCCCTGGAAGGCCCTTGCGTCAGATAGGAAAGCGCGAGGGCCAGAACAAATGAGCTCAGCGGGACCGCGAGTATCTTGGTCATCCTTGGAATGTTAGTAGGTTCAGGCCTGAGGTGGCAAAGGAATACACCTTCCCGAACGAGGGCCGGGCGGGTTTGGGCGGTTCTTGATAAGATGTCGCCCGTGCCGGACGTCGCCGAAGCCCCCCTGCCGCCGCATCTGCCGCTCCACGACTACTACGCCAGCGAGGCCGAGCGGCGCCGCTTCCTGAACGGGGTCTTCGACCAGACCGCCGGCTCCTACGACTGGATCTCCTCGCTCCTCTCGCTCGGCACCGGCGAGCTCTACCGCGCCTACGCCCTGCGGCACGGCGGGCTCCGGCCGGGCATGCGCGTGCTGGACGTCGCCACCGGCACCGGCCTCCTCGCCCGCGCCGCCTCCCGCCTGGGCGGGCAGGTCGTCGGGCTCGACCCCAGCGCCGGCATGCTCTCGCACCACAACGACCGCCGCCGCGTCCGCCTCTCGCGGGGCATCGCCGAGCGCCTGCCCTTCCGCGACGCCAGCTTCGACATGCTCACGATGGGCTACGCGCTGCGGCACGTCGTCGACCTCCCCTCGACCTTCCTGGAATACCTCCGCGTCCTGAAGCCCGGGGGCCGGCTCCTCATCCTCGACTTCGCCCGCCCGCGCAACGTGGTCGCCTACGGCGTGACCCGGATCTTCATGAAGATGCTCGTCCCGGCCCTCTCCCGGCTCTTCGCCGGCGGCAAGGAAGCGGAAATCCTCATGCGCTACTGCTGGGACACGGTCGACCAGAGCCTGGCCCCCAAGGTCATCGCCCCCACCCTCCGGACCGCGGGCTTCCGCGAGCTCCGCGTGACGACCTGGGCCGGCGCCTTCGTCGAGTACGCCGCCGCCCGCTGACGCCCCTGGACCTCCTCCGCGGTTTGCGCTAGATTGGCGTCCGTATGGCGAAAACGCTCTTCGAGAAGATCTGGGACGAGCACGTCGTCGTCCAGGAACCCGACTGCCCCGCGGTCCTCTACATCGACCTCCACCTGATCCACGAGGTGACGTCGCCGCAGGCCTTCAAGGGCATGCGGGACCGCGGCCTGAAAGTCCGGCGCCCGGACCGCACCGTCGCGACCGTCGACCACATCATCCCCACCCACGATCCCAAGCTCGGCATCCTCGACCCCCAGGCGAGGAACCTGGTGGCCGAGCTGACCCGGGGCTGCGCCGAGAACGGCATCACCTTCTACGGCCCGGGCAGCCAGAGCCAGGGCATCGTCCACGTCATCGGCCCCGAGATGGGCTACACCCACCCGGGCATGACGATCGTCTGCGGCGACTCCCACACCTCGACCCACGGCGCGTTCGGCGCCCTCGCCTTCGGCATCGGCACCAGCGAGGTCGAGATGGTCCTCGCCACCCAGACGCTGCTGCAGAAGAAGCCCAAGACGATGGACGTCCAGATCAACGGCGTGCTGCGGAAAGGCGTGACCGCCAAGGACATCATCCTCGCCCTCATCGCCAAGATCGGCACCGGCGGCGGCACCGGCCACTGCCTCGAGTACCGCGGTTCCGCCGTCCGCGCCCTCTCCATGGAAGAGCGCATGACCGTCTGCAACATGTCCATCGAAGGCGGCGCCCGCGCCGGCCTCATCGCCCCCGACGACACCACCTTCCAGTACCTGGCCGGACGCCCGATGGCCCCCAAGTCCTTCGAGCGCTTCAAGGCCTACGTGACCGACGAAGGCGCGAAGTTCGACCAGACCGTGACGCTCGACGCCTCGACCCTCGAACCCTTCATCACCTACGGGACCCACCCCGGCGCCGGCATGCCCATCACCGGGACGATCCCCAAAGACACCCCCCAGAAGATGCTCGACTACATGGGCCTCGAAGCCGGCAAGCCGCTGCTCGGCCGGGCGGTGGACGTCGTCTTCATCGGCTCCTGCACGAATTCGCGCATTTCCGACCTGCGTGCCGCCGCCTCGGTCCTCAAGGGCCGCAAGGTCAAGGCGCCCCGCGTCATGGTCGTCCCCGGAAGCCACGTCGTGAAGAAGCAGGCCGAGTCCGAGGGCCTCGACAAGATCTTCAAGGAGGCCGGCGCCGAGTGGCGCGAACCCGGCTGCTCCATGTGCCTGGCCATGAACGGCGACGAGCTCAAGCCCGGACAGACCTGCGTCTCGACGTCCAACCGCAACTTCGAGGGCCGCCAGGGCAAGGGCGGCCGCACGCTGCTCGCCAGCCCGCTCACCGCGGCGGCGACGGCCATCGAAGGCGTCGTCGCCGACGCCCGGAGGTACGTCTGATGGATCCGATCACCACGTTCAAGGGCAGCTCGGTGACGGTGTCGACCGCCAACATCGACACCGATCAGATCGTCCCCGCCCGCTATCTGAAGGGGACCGAGAAGAAGCTCGCCGCCGCCTTCTTCGCCGACTGGCGCGCCGCCGACCCCAATTTCCCGCTCAACAGGCCGGGAGCGAAGGGGATGTCGATCCTCGTCGCCGGCGACAACTACGGCTGCGGCAGCTCGCGCGAGCACGCGCCCTGGGCCATGGCCGACTACGGCGTCCGCGCGGTGATCTCGACGTCCGTCGCGGACATCCACCGCGGCAACTGCCTCAAGAACGGCATCCTCCCGATCATCGTCGACGAGGCCACCCACAAGGAGGCCCTCGCCGCGGGCGAGAAGAACGAGGTCTTCTCGATCGACCTCCCCGCGCAGACGCTCACGCTGCCGTCGGGCAAGAAAGTCCAGTTCCAGATCGACCCCTTCTCCAAGCACTGCCTCGTGAACGGCCTCGACGAGCTCGGCTACCTCCAGTCCCACGCTCCCAAAGTCCTCGCCTACGAAGAGGCCCGCCCGGCCCGTTAGCCCGTATACTTTTCCCATGGGGATCGGGATCCTCATCGCGGGAAAGACCTCCTCCGGGGCCGCCACGCTCCTCGGCCCCCTCGAGGCCTGGTTCCGCAAAAGCTGCCCCGAGCTCCTGGAGTTCGCCGGCGCCGGCACCGACGCGTCCGACCGCCCCGCCCTCTTCGTCCGCCTCCACCCCTGCGCCGAGGACGTCGAGATCTCCGCCGCCGGCCCCGACCGCCTCGTGGTCTGCGCCAAGACGTCGACCGCCGGCCCGGGCTATCACCGCTATCTCTGCGACCTCCTCAAAGCGGCGGGCGCCGCCCAGGGCGTCGAATGGCTCCCCGCGAACGACGTCGAAGAGACGGGAGACGAGGCCGAGTACTTCCACACGGGGGATGGGGAGGCCGTCGACGTCCACATGCGGAGCTGGGCGAGCGGCCTCGCGCGGCAGGTCCTGGAGATGGGGCGCGAGGGCTGCGACAGCGTCGCGGTGTCGATGCCGACGGGCCGTCAGTTCGAGGCGAACGGGGCGGCCGTCACGCCGATGGGGCCGCGGGACCGGGCCTGGTTCGCGACGGTGGCGGAGGATCCGGACCGGGCGCGGGATCTCTTTCCCTGGTGGTCGGACGGCTTCGACGCGGGCTACTACCTGGGACGGGCGCTCGCGCGGATGTGGATGGACGTGTCCTGGCGGCCCCCGTTCGACGACGAGGAGCGGGCTCTGCTGCGGAACGTGGCGGACCTGCTGGCGTCGGCCTGGCGGCTCGACAAGGCGCGCGCGTATCCGTGGCGGGAGTGGCGGGAGATCCTCGGGTATCTGGGGGATCCGCCGCGGCCGGAGGTCGAGGCGGGCGCGCTGACCTCGACGGGCCCGCTGGTGGGCTACCGGCGGAACCGCGTCCGGATCGTCCTGCCCGGCGGCTGGTCGATCCGGGTGCCCGGCTCGCTCAAGGAGTCGATGGAGGACGACGGCCGCTGGTCCGCGTGGGAGCCGGGCCGCACGGTCTGGTTCACGTCGTTCCACTTCGCGCCGAGGGACGGCCGCGGGGCGCCGGCGCCGGAGAGCCTGCTGAAGGACTTCGATCCGGGGCCGGGGGAGCGGATCACGGCCGTCGAGGGCGGCACGCCGGGCGTCGCCTCGTTCGGCCGGACCGAGGAGGACGGGCGGGCGCTCTGGCGCCTGCAGGGCCGCGTCGCGATGCCGGCCCACATGGGGATCTGCGACATCTTCCTCGAGTCCGCCGGGGACCGGGACTGGGCCGTCGAGGTCTGGCGCTCCCTGCGCCGCGGCTGAGTGTTAACGTTGAGGCGTCGCCTGAACGT
>DASVNH010000191.1:0-1823 GCA_036383955.1 Planctomycetota bacterium
GGGTGACCTCCCGCTTCGTCGCCAGCTCGTTGGCGATCGCCTCGGACTCGGCTTCCTTGCGCTTCTGCTCCTCGACCCGGTTGTCCTCGAGCGTGCGGGCGTTCTTGGCCTTGACGATCGACTCCTTCACCAGCGGGAGGAGGTCGTTCATCGCCTTCACGTCGTAGGGGATGTTCCGGATCTTGAACTCGGCGTCCTCGAACTCCTTGATCGCCTTCTCGTACATGCGGGCGTTCAGGTAGCGCTCGCCGTCGCGCACGTTCTTCGTGATCTCGATCTGGGCCTGCTCGATCCGCACCCGGAACTCGTCCCGGGCGTCCTCGGCGATCGCCCGCGCGCCGAACTCCGCACGGCCGCCCACCGTCACCTGGTTGATGTCCGTCAGCAGCTTCCGCGCCTCGAGGTTCTCGTGCCAGGCCTGGACGGCCTTCTGCGCCTCGATCTTGGCCTTCTCGAACTCGCCCCGGTTGTGGTACCGGAGGGCCATGTCGTAGTGCTGCTGCGACTCGTAGATCTTCTGCTGTTCCTGCGCCGTGCGGCCCTTCACGAGCTCCTGGGCGATCTTCTCGAACTCGGGCGTCGCCTGGATGGTCGGCGCCTTCTTCTCCGCCGCCTCCGCCGCCGCGTCCGGCTTGACCGGCTCCTGCGTCACGAGGGGATCCGCGGGAGGCGCTTCCTTCGCCGCGGTGGAGGACGAGCTGGTGCCGCAGCCGATGCCGGCGAGGAGCGCCAGGACGGCGAACGCCGACACGACTCTCGCGGTGCGCTGGTTCATGCTTTCCTCCAGGTTCCCCGACCCCAGACGCCAGGACATAGTAGGTGACGCGGAATGGCTCCCCAAACCCTGCACGATTTTACGTATCCGGGCCGGAAGGGCAAGCAAAAGGGAGTCCCGGAAGCCCGGGGGTGCCCCCGGGCTCCCGGCCCTCGATTTACCTCTTGTAATACCGCTCGAACTTCGGGTTGCCCACGAACTCCACGTGGTCGATCCGCGCGACCTTGCAGGCGTCGATGATCCCGATCACGTGCTCGTACGCCGTCTCCCCTTCGGCGTCCAGGATCACCGACGCCTCGCCCAGGACGTCGACCAGCCCCCGCGTCTTCGCGGCGGCCGCGGCGTAGACGGCCTTGTTCGACGTCCCCCGCGTCGGCGCCGTTTCGGTCGAGGCGAGCTCGCCGATTTCGTGCTTCTCCACGTAGAGGCGGCCGGCCCGGACGCTGAGGCGGACCTCCTCCGTGATCTTGCTCTGGCGGTCGGGCAGGCCCTTGTCCTTGGGCAGCTGGGAGAGCATCTTGCCCTCGACCTCCTGGAAGTGCATGGTCAGCATGAAGAAGATCAGGAGCTGGAACACGACGTCGATCATCGGCGTCATGTTGAGCTGCTCGGCGGCGACTTCGTCGGGGGCGCGGCGTCGCGTGCTCATCGTTTTCCCTCCATCTTGGCGCCGAAGCGGAGGCGGTGGATGCCGCCCACGTGCTGGGTCATCGTCATGATCAGCTGGATCCGCTCGAAGGGGGCCGACTTGTCCGCGCGGATGAGGACGGGGAAGTCGGAGCTCCGGCTCTTCCGGTGGGCCGCGAGCAGGGTCTCGAGCCCGTCGTCGTTGACGGCCTTGCCGAAGACCTTGAGCTTGCCGTCGGCTTCGACGTTGACGACGACCTCGTCCGCCTCGACGAGCTTGATCGCGTGGCGGGCGGACGGCTGGTCGAGCTTCTGGTGCGTCGCGGACGACATGTCCATGATCAGCATGAAGAAGATGATGAGCTGAAAGGTGCAGTCGATCATGGGGGTCATGTCGAAGCCGGGGATGTCGGGCAGCTCG
>DASVNH010000192.1:0-31778 GCA_036383955.1 Planctomycetota bacterium
GGCGACCTGGTGCCGGTCTTCCGGCCGCGCTGGTCGCGCCGGCCCATCGAACGCCCGCTCGAGCGCGCGACCGCCGATCCGGCCCGCGCGACCGACTTCCCCCGCTTCCTCGGGCCGTCGGGCGACGGCCGGCTGCCCGGCCCGGCCCTCGCGACCGACTGGACGGCCCGCGCGCCCGTGCCGCTGTGGCGGCGCGCCGTCGGCTCCGGCTGGTCCGGCTTCGCCGTCGCGGGCGGCCGGGCGGTCACCCAGGAGCAGCATGGAGAGGACGAGCGCGTCGTCGCGTACGACCTCGCCTCAGGCGCGCCGCTCTGGAGCCATTCCGATCCCGCCCGCTACGACACCACCCTCGGCGGCGCCGGGCCGCGCGCCACGCCCTCCATCGACGGCGGCCGCGTCTACGCCCTCGGCGCCACGGGCCTGCTCACCTGCCTCGAGCTTTCCACCGGCGCGCGGGTCTGGTCCGTCGACCTCGTCCGCGACGCCGGCGTCCCCGTCCCTCCCTGGGGCTTCGCCGGCTCGCCCGTCCTCGAGGGCCGGCTCGTCCTCGCGCAGGCCGGGCCGCTGCTCGCCTACGACCGCGCGACCGGGAAGCGGGTCTGGTCGTCCGGCGCCGAAGCCGCGAGCTACGCCTCGCCGCTGATCGCGACGCTGGGCGGACGGCGGCAGGCCGTCGCCCTCTCCCAGTCCTCTTGCGCGGGCTACGATCCCGTCAGCGGCGACCTCCTCTGGCGCTACGCCTGGCGGGGCGACCAGCCCAAGTGCGCGCCGCCGGCGGCCGTCGGCGGCGACCGCCTGGTGATCTCGGCCGGCTACGGAGTGGGCGCCGACCTCCTGCGGATCGCGGACGGAACCGTCGACCTGCTGTGGACGTCGAAGAAGCTCAAATCCAAGTTCGCGAACTTCGTGGAGCGCCAGGGCTTCCTGTACGGGCTGGACGACGGGCGGCTCGGCTGCGTCCGGGTGGACACGGGCGAGCGGGCCTGGGCCGGGGAGCGCTACGGCCACGGGCAGATCCTGCTGGCGGGCGATCTGCTGCTGGTCACGGCCGAGAGCGGGGCCGTCGCGCTGGTGGACGCGAGCCCCGACGCCTTCCGCGAGCGGGCACGCTTTCAGGCGCTCGAAGGCAAGATGTGGAATCCGCCGGCGCTGGCGGGGCCGTACCTGCTGGTCCGCACGGACCGGGACGCGGCGTGCGTGGAGCTGCCGCTCCGCTAAGGAGAGCCGGGGATGAGCCCCGCGAGCAGATCCGGTGACGAGACGGATCAGGAGATGAGATCCCCTCATCACGTCCGATCAGGACATCTCCTCCGGAACCCGGCTCAAGGCGCCGCCCGCCGATGCCGGTCGCACGCGCGGCAGGGCCTCGCCGCTCCAGGAAGAACGGGCGGCGCCATGAGCGGATTCCGGTCCCGTCCAGTCTAGGCCGGGGGGCCGCGCGACGCAAGAGTAGATCAGGCTTTCCCTGAGTCGTCGCCCGTGAGATCCGGCTCGCCGCACGCGCGCAGGATCTCGCGCCGGGCCGCGTCGCGCAAGGCGAGGGCCGACGTCCAGTCGCCGCCGGCGGGCGCGATCGGGCGGCCGAGCGTGACGCCGACGGCGCCGCGGCGCGGGAACCACTGCTCGTCCCGCAGGATCGAGCGCGTCCCGCGGAGCGCCACCGGCAGGACGGGCGCGGAGGCCTGGGCCGCCACCATGAACGCGCCGAGACGGAACGGCCGGAGCCCCGGCGCCCGCCCGAACGTGCCTTCCGGGAAGACCGCGAGCGACCTCCCCTGCCGCACCGCCTCGGCGGCGGCCCCGGCGTCCTCGACCCCCTTCTCCGGGTCGAAGCGGTCGACGAAGAGCGTCCCCAGCCGGCTCATGAAGAGCCGCGCGAACCAGCTCTGGGTGAACTCGCGCTTGGCGACGAACGAGAAGCGCGAGGGCAGCACCGCGATGAGCACCACGGCGTCGAGATAGCTCGCGTGGTTGGCCACCACCACGCAGGGCCCCTCGCCGCTCAGGGCGTCGCGCCCCGTGACGTCGAGCCGGATGCCCGCGAAGGCGAGCGTCGCGCGCGACCAGAGGCGGACGAAGGCGCGGCGCCACGACAGCGCGGGCAGGAGCAGCGTGATCGGCACCGCCGGGATCGCGCTCAGGATCAGGAACACGCGGATCCAGAGCGCGTAGAGCGCGCCCGCCATCCCCTGCCGCGCGCGCCGCAGGGTCGGCTTCACGCTCGAGGCGACCAGGCGAGCGACCTGGACGCCCACCGACGCCGGCTTCAGCAGCGTGCCCCGCTCGTAGAGCTCGCGGCAGGCGCTCCGCCGGATCTTTCCGCTCGGCGTCTTGAGCACCGTGCGCGGGGGGGCGAGCACGACCTCCTCCGCCCCCGTGCCGAGCAGGCCGACGGCGGCCTCCTGGATCGCGTCGACCAGCTTCGCCCGCGCGTCCGGATCCTGCTCGCGCGTCTCGGCGAGCACGATCAGCTTCTCCGTTCCGGTCGCCGGGTCCGCCGTGCCGAACACGGCCACGCAGCCCAGGCGGATCCCCGGGACGCGGCCCACCGCCTCCTCCAGCTCCTGCGGGTGGATGTTGCGGCCGCCCCGGATGATCAGGTCCTTCGTGCGGCCGACGAGAAAGATCTCCCCCTCCGCGACGTAGGCCGTGTCGCCCGACTTCACCCAGGGGCCGTCGAAGAGCTCCCGCGTCGCCTCGGGGTTCCGGTAGTAGCCGGAAGTCGTCGACGGCCCCCGGAACTGCAGCCGCCCGCACTCGCGCTCGTGGACCTCGCGCCCCGCCTCGTCGACGATCCGGACTTCGTGGCCGGGAAGGGGCCGGCCGCAGGAGGCGAAGCGGAGCACGCCGGACTCGTCGGCGGCGACGGGCGTCGCGAGCCCCTTGTCGGCGAAGTCGGAGCGGCGGATGGCGTCGATCTTCGGCCCGCGCCCCAGCGGCGGGAAGGCGAGGCCGAGCGAGCATTCGGCGAGGCCGTAGACGGGGAACATGGACTCCCGCCGGAACCCGTACTTCGCGAAGCGCTCGCAGAAGCGGTCGAGGGTGTCGGGATGGATCATCTCCGCGCCGTTGAGCGCGAGCCGCCAGGCGCTGAGGTCGAGCCCTTCGAGGTCGGCTTCCGGGATCTTGCGCGCGCAGAGGTCGTAGGCGAAATTGGGGGCGGCGGAGATCGTGCCGCGCTCGCGCGAGATCGCGTGCAGCCAGCGCGTCGGCCGGGCGAGGAACATCAGCGGCGACATCAGCACGGCCCGCATGCCCAGCGTGAGGCTGCCCAGCCACGCGCCGATCAGGCCCATGTCGTGGTAGAGCGGAAGCCAGCTGACGAAGACCTCGTTCTCGGCCCGCGAGGCCTCGGACATCGAGCGGATGTTCGCGAGCAGGTTCCCGTGCGTCAGCACCACGCCCTTCGGCGTGCCCGTGCTGCCCGAGGTGTACTGGAGGAAGGCGACGTCCGACGCCTTCAGCCGGATGCGCGGGACGGTGGCGCCGGGGCGGGTCAGGTCGGGCACGGTGACGACGTGGCGGAGCTCCGGCACCTGCGCCTGCACGAGGCGGCCGGCCTTCCGGACCTCGTCCGAGGTGATCATCACGCCGACGCGCGCGCTCGCGAGGATGCCCGCCTGCCGGCGGACGTGCTCCTCGATCTGGCTCGCGCGGTGCGGGGGATAGAGCGGCACCGGGATGCCGCCGGCGCGCATCACGCCGAAGAACGCCTTGAAGTAGTCGCGGCTCGTGGGCAGCATGAGCGCCACCGGGCGCCCCGGCTCGAGGCCGAGCTCGTGGAGCCCGGCCGCCACTTCCTCGGACTCCTTCAGGAGGTCGGCGTAGCTGATGTCGTCGTGGCCGCCGTTCTCGAGCTGGAGCGCGATGTGGACGCGGCCCGGATGCTTCGCGACGTGCCATTCCAGCGCGTCGAGCAGCGTCGCGGAGGACTCCGGCGCCGCGCCTCCAGCGTCCGTCGCGGGCGCGGCCGCGGCGGGCGCCGCCGAGACCGGCGCCGACGCCGGCACCGCGCGGCCGAGGGCCCGAAGGAGGTCGGACACGGTCTCCGCCCCGGCCACGCTCGCGTCGGGCAGCGTGACGCCGAAGCGCTTCTCGAGCCGCACCAGCAGCTCGACGCGGCCCAGGCTGTCGATGCCCAGATCCTTGTCGAGCCCGCTCTCGAGCGTGGCGGCGCGGCGACGTCCCCGGTCGAGCTCGCGGGCGAGGGCGTCGACCTCCTGCAGCAGCGCGGCGGCGGCCGCGTCGGGGGATTCGAGGGTGGAGGACTTCATGGGGTACCCCGCGAAGGATAGACCATTCGGGGTGACGCCTCAACCCTGATTTTACCAAACGGGGGCCCGTCAAACGTATAGTGTGGCATGATCGCGCTGACGCTCGCGCTGCTGGTCGACGACTGGACGATCTGGAGAGGCCCGGCGAAGACCGGCATCTCCGCCGAGACGGTCGCGCCCTGGCCCGAGGGCGGGCCGAAAGCCGCGTGGAAGGCCGAGGTCGGCGTCGGCTTCTCCTCCTTCGTGGTCGCCGGCGGCCGCGCCTACACGATCGGCTGGGCGGAGGACCAGGAGCACCTCTACGCGCTGGACGTCGAAACCGGCAAGACGCTCTGGAAGCATTCCTGGCCGTCCGACCTCGGCGACAAGTATTTCGAAGGCGGGCCCTGCTCCACGCCCACGATCGACGGCGACCGCCTCTACGCGCTGGGCCGCTGGGGCGAGCTCTTCCACCTCGACGCCGCGACGGGCGCGGTCGTGTGGAAGAAGGACCTGCGCAAGGAGACGCGCGCGAAGGTGCCCGACTGGGGCTTCAGCGGCTCGCCGCGGATTCACGGCCACCTCCTGCTGATCAACATGGGCGGGGCGGGCCTGGCCGTCGACCACAAGAACGGCAACATCGTCTGGAAGTCGAGCGACGACGAGGCGGGCTACTCGACCCCCCTCCCCTTCCGGACCGCCGCCGGCGAGCTGGCGCTCGTCAGCTCGGGCAAGGCCTGGA
The DNA here is from genome assembly GCA_036383955.1 of Planctomycetota bacterium. Classification (GTDB taxonomy): domain Bacteria; phylum Planctomycetota; class MHYJ01; order MHYJ01; family JACPRB01; genus JACQFK01. Next base: position 4,996 of record DASVNH010000192.1, read on the forward strand.
TCGCCGTCGATCCGCTCACGGGCGGCGAGGCCTGGCGGATCCCCTGGCTCACGCAGTACGGCGTCAACGCCGCGGATCCCGTCGTGTCCGGCGACCTCGTCTTCGTCACGAGCGCCTACGGCAAGGGCTGCGGCCTCTTCCGGATGGGCGCCGCCGCGCCGGTCTGGGAAAGCAAGGTCCTCTCCTGCCAGATGAGCCCGCCCGTGCTGATCGACGGCCATCTCTACGGCTTCGACGGCATGAGCGGCAAAGTCTCCCGGCTCAAGTGCGTGGAGCTCCGGACCGGGAAGCAGGTCTGGGCCCAGGACGGCCTGGGCTGCGGCACGCTGAGCGCGGCGGGCGGAGACCTGCTGGTGCTGTCCGAAAAAGGCGAATTGATCCTGACGCCGGCGACTCCCTCCGGCTTCGCGCCCAAGGCCCGGGCCGAGGTCGTCGAAGGCAAATGCTGGACGCCGCCGGTGCTCGCGAACGGCCGGCTCTACGTCCGGACGGCGGCGGGGGACGTCGTGTGCCTGGAACTGAGGAAATGACATGCTGACCCGACGCCAGGTCCTCGCTTCGAGCGCCGCGCTGCTCGCGTCGCCCTACATCCAGGACCGCAAGCTGACGACCGCCATCATCGGCCCCGGCTGGTGGGGAAAGAACATCCTGCGCGAGGCGATGGCGTCGGGCCGCGTGAAAGTCACGGCGGCGTGCGACGTCGATCCGATCGCGCTCCAGACGACGCTCGACCTCGTGAAGGACGGCGCGGGGGACGTCGCGAAAGGCTACGCCGACTTCCGGGAGCTGCTCGAGAAGGAGAAGCCGGAGGTCGTGATCATCGCGTCGCCGGACCACTGGCACGGGCTGCACACGATCGCGGCGCTGAAGGCGGGCGCGCACGTCTTCGTGGAGAAGCCCACCGGGCACACGATCGGCGAGAGCCGCGCGATGCTCAAGGCGTCGAAGGACGCCGGGAAGGTCGTCCAGGTGGGGCTGCACCGGCGGATCGGGCCGCACCACGTGTCGGCGCACAAGTTCCTGAAAGAGGGCGGGGCGGGCACGATCGGCATGGTCCGGCTCTTCGCGAACTACGGGGGCGGGGCCGAGCGGCCGTCGCCGAACCAGGCGCCGCCCGAGGGGATGAACTGGGACCTCTACTGCGGGCCGGCGCCGCTGCGGCCCTTCAACAAGAAGATCCATCCGGGCGGCTTCCGCGGCTTCCTGGACTTCGCCAACGGCCAGCTCGGCGACTGGGGCGTGCACTGGCTCGACCAGGTCCTGCTCTGGAGCGACGAGCCCTACCCGAAGCGCGTCTATTCGTCGGGCGGGCGGGCCGTGCGCGGGGCGCCCGTGCTGAACGCGGAGGAGCAGACGACCGACGCGCCCGACCACCAGGTGGCGGTCTACGAGTTCGAGAAGTTCACCTGCACGTGGGAGCACCGCCAGTTCGCCGGCAGCTCGACGGAGAAGCACCAGATCGGCGCCTACTTCTACGGCAGCAAGGGCACGCTCCACATCGGCTGGCGCGACGGCTGGACCTTCTATCCCAGCGACGCCAAGCAGAAGCCCGTCCACCAGGACGCGCAGCTGCAGGAGCCCGACGGCCACAATCTCACGCTGCTCTGGGCCGACTTCCTCGCCGCGATCGACGGGAAGTCGAAGCCGGTCGCCGACATCGAGCGGGCGCACCGGTCGTCGACGCTCCCCATGCTCGGCATGATCTCGCTCAAGCTCGGGCGGTCGATCCGCTGGGACGGCGCGAAGGAGCGGATCGAGGGCGACGAGGAGGCCAACAAGCTCCTGGTGCGGCCCTACCGCGCGCCGTGGGTCTACCCCACGTAAGGACCAGGAACCAGGACCAGGACCAGGAAACGCCCCCCCTGCCCCCCGAGGGGGAGTCAGACGATCACGCGCCAGCCTTTGGGCGACTCGCGCATCCGGAACTCGTGGAAGCCCTGCAGAATCATCCCGTCGCCCTGGTCGATCTCGATGCCGACGCGGACGACGGCTTCGTCTCCTTCGACTTCGTGGGAGACGTAGTGCCAGCCGGGAGCAAAGGGGCGCCAGCGGTCGAAGCCCGCCGGATGGCCGTTCGCCTTCTCGTCGTAGAAGACCTTCGGCGGCTCGCCGTCGTAGCAGGCCGCGAGGCCGGCCCAGTCGCGCGCAGCCAGAAGCTTCGAGATTCCGGCGACGGCGGCCTCCGGCGAGGCGAACGCCGTCATCGGTCGCGGTCCCGGGGCTTGAAGGCCGGCTCGGGCTCGGACTTGAGGATGCCGACGGCCTCCAGCAGCCCGGCCACGACCACGACCGGCAGCGCGGCCACTTCCGCAATCGCGCGCGGCAGGTCCTTGATCCACATCGCCGTCACCGTGGGGACCACCAGCGGCATCTTCAAGGCGATCTCGAGCGGCGTCGGCGGGGTCTTGTCCGCGGGCGCCGCGTCGAGCGTCTCGATCAGCCGGACGTCGGTCGCCGACTCCGCGTGCACGAACGTCCGCTCGGGCGCCGGAGCCGCGGCCGCGCCGCAGGCGGTGAGCAGCGTCGAGCCGCAGCCCGCGGCGAGCGGCACCAGGACGATCAGCGCGCGCATGGCTTTATCTTAGCAGCGCGGACAGGCGAGCGACGACCTCCGGCTTTTCGGCGTAGAGGTTCTTCGTCTCGCCCGGATCCGCCGCGAGGTCGTAGAGCTGGCCGGGCGGCTCGCCGGGCGCAACCTTCACTTGGGTGAAGCCGCCGCTCCCCTGCCCCTGGATCAGCTTCCAGCTCCCTTCGCGGATCGCGAACATCCCCTCGCTGGAGTGATGGACCGTGTAGGGGCGCGACGTCCTCCCCTCCCCCTTCAGGGCCGGCAGCAGGCTCCAGCTGTCCTCGGCCGTCGCGGGATCGCCCGCGATCTCCGCCGCCGTCGCGAAGAGATCCGTCAGGCAGGCGGTGGCGTCGGACGTCGATCCCGCCGCGACCTTGCCCGGCCAGCGCGCGAGGAACGGCACGCGATGGCCGCCTTCGTGGATGTCGGCCTTCTGGCCGCGCCAGGGACCGTTCGCGCGGTGGCCCCACTTGCGGACGTCCTCCATCGGCCAGTGCGAGCCGTTGTCGCTGGTGAGGACGACGAGCGTGTCTTTTTCGAAGGGCTTCAGGGCGTCGAGGATCCGGCCGACGACGGCGTCCGTCTCCATGACGAAGTCGCCGTAGGCGCCGACGTCCGACTTGCCCGTCCACGCGGGCGACGGGAGCCAGGGCGTGTGGGGCGACGTGAGGGGCACGTAGAGGAAGAAGGGCGTCGACGCCTTCTGCCGGCCGAGGAAGTCGACCGCCGCCTTCTCGATCCGGGGGAGGATGTCGGCGTGCTTGAGCCCGGGCGCGATGGGGCCGCCGCGCCAGAAGCCCGCGCCGCCCTGGCGCTGGTGCTTGGACGCGGGGACGGTGTCGGTGGGCTGGGCCTCGACGTCCTTCCCCTTCACCCAGACGTAGGGCTCCATGTCGAGCGAGGCGGGGATGCCTTCGAACTCATCGAAGCCGGCGCTGAGGGGGCCGGGGTCGAGCGGCTTCGCGTAGTCGGTCTTTTCGGCGGCGCCGAGCCCGAGGTGCCACTTGCCGAAGGCGCCGGCGCGGTAGCCGCGGGCGCGGAGGACGGACGCGATCGTCGGGCGCCCGGGCTCGATGAGAGCGGGGCTGAAGCCCCAGAGCACGCCTTTCTTGAGGGAGCCGCGCCAGCAGTAGCGGCCGGTGAGCAGGCCGTAGCGGGTGGGCGTGCAGACCGACGACGGCGTGTGCATGTCGCGGAAGCGCATCCCGGCGGCGGCCAGGCGGTCCATCGCGGGCGTGGGGATCTTCGACTCCGGGTTGTAGCAGCCCAGGTCGCCGAGGCCGAGGTCGTCGCAGAGGATCACGACGACGTTGGGCGGGTCGGCGGCCGGCGCGGCGCCGAGGAGGAGGAGGGCCAGCGGCAGAACTCTCATGAAGGCTAAACGGACGGAGCGCTCCCGGGGTTGCGGGAGTGTTAACGTTCCAATCGGATTGGAACGTTAACACTTGCCGAGACACAACGCGGGGCGTGACGGCTATCCAGGTGGGGAGCGGGATGAGTCTCACGCCCCCGGCGGGGCGTATTCTGTATGGGCGAGATGCGAAACCTGAGCTGGTGTCTGCCGCTGCTCCTGCTCTCGGGCGGGGGAGCCGATTCCCTTTCGCCCCAGGCCGACGACTACGGGAAGACCGTCCAGCCGCTGCTCGCCAAGTACTGCCACGGCTGCCACGGGGCGGTGAAGCCGAAGGCGGAGGTCAACCTCGTCCGCTTCACCAGCGAGGCGGCCGTGCGCGCCGAGCGCAAGCTCTGGAAGTCGGCGCTCCAGATGACCGACACCCACCAGATGCCGCCCGAGAACGCCAAAGTCCACCCGACGCCCGACGACCGCGCCAAGCTCGTCGCCGGCCTGAAGGCCGTCCTCAACAAAGTCGACCCCAAGGCCCCGCTGGATCCCGGGCGCGTGACCGTCCGCCGCCTCAACCGCGTGGAGTACGGCCTCACCGTCCGCGAGCTCTGCGGGATCGACTTCGACCCGGCCGAGGACTTCCCGTCCGATGACATCGGCCACGGCTTCGACAACATCGGCGACGTCCTGACGCTCTCGCCCGTGCTCATGGAGCGCTACCTCGCCGCCGCCGAGAGCATCGTGGAGCGGGCGTTTCCGGCGACGCCCCCCAAGGTGCCCGAGAAGCACGACGGCGCGCGCTACCTCGAGCCCGCGGGCGAGAAGGTCCCGCAGACGAACTTCCGGCCGCTGACGGCCGGCAAGGGCGGGCCCATCGAGACCGGCCCGCTGCACAAGAGCTACCGGGTCGTCCCCGACGGCGAGCACGTCTTCCGCTTCCGCGCCTTCGCGAAGGGCAAGGGCGTGAAAGTCGCGATCCTCGCGGGCGGCAAGGACATCGAGAACCCGGCGTCGGACAAGGACGTCGAGAAGCTCTCCGGCGCCGCCCTGAAGAACCTGCGGCCGTTCCGGATCCTGGAGACGGTGGAGATCACCGCGACCGAGCAGAAAAAGAACCAGAAGGTCGAGATCAAGATCCCGCCCACGAAGGGGATCGAGCGCGTCGCGGTGGCGCTGCTGAAGGGCCCGGAAGCCGAGCCGCCGCACGAGGTCCACGTCGAGAGCTTCGTGTTCAGCGGCCCGATGGATCCGCGCCCGGCCTTCCAGCGGCGGGCCCTGGCGGAGGTCGCGTCGAAGCCCGAAGCGGAGCGGAACCGCGAGCTGCTCCGGCGCTTCGCGACGAAGGCCTTCCGGCGCCCGGTGACGCCCGCCGAGCTCGACCGCCTGGCGAAGCTGGGCGAGGAGTCCATGCAGCTGGCGCTGCAGGCCGTGCTGGTCTCGCCGAAGTTCCTCTTCCGGGTGGAGCTGGACGACCGGCCGGAAACGCCGGAGGCGCATCCGATCGGGGACTGGGCGCTCGCGTCGCGGCTTTCCTATTTCCTCTGGAGCGGGCCGCCGGACGACGAGCTCTTCGACAAGGCGTCGAAGGGCGCGCTCTCGGCGGACCTGGAGAACCAGGTCCGGCGGATGCTGAAGGACCCGCGGTCGCGCGCGCTGGTGGACCAGTTCGCGACCCAATGGCTGCAGCTCAAGCGGATCCAGTTCGTGGCGCCGGACGGGGCGCTCTTCCCGCAGTTCAACGCGAAGCTGCGGCAGTCGATGCTGGACGAGACGGAGCTCTTCGTGGAGGCGGTGTTCCGCGAGGACCGGAGCCTGCTGACGCTGATCGACGCCGACTTCACGTTCCTGAACGAGCGGCTGGCGCGGCACTACGGGATCCAGGACACGGCGGGCAACCGGCCCGGGCAGAAGCCTCCCAAGCCGGGCGGCCAGCCGATCCGCGGCGACGACTTCGTCCGCGTGGCGCTGCAGCCGGGCGAGCGCGGCGGGCTGCTGAGCCACGCGAGCGTGCTGACGGTGACGTCCAACCCGACCCGGACGTCGCCCGTCAAGCGCGGCCGCTGGGTCCTCGAGCAGATCCTCGGCACGCCGCCGCCCCCGCCGCCGCCCGACGTCCCCGAGCTCGCGGAGTCGAAGGAGGCGGCGCTGACCGGCTCGCTGCGCCAGCGGATGGAGCAGCACCGGAAGGATCCGCGCTGCGCGAACTGCCACGCGCAGATGGACGCGATCGGCTTCGCGCTGGAGAACTACAACGCGGTGGGCGCGTGGCGGACGAAGGACGGGACCTTCGACATCGATCCCGCCGGAGCCTTCCCCGACGGGACCAAGTTCAAGAGCGCGGACGAGCTCAAGAAGGTCCTGCTGGCGAAGAAGGATCAGTTCGCGCGGGGGCTGGCCGAAAAGATGCTCACCTACGCGATCGGCCGGGGCATGGAGCCGTACGACGACCGCGCGCTGGACAAGGTGGCGGCCGCCCTGGCGAAGACCGACTACAAGTTCTCGACCCTGATCCTGGAAATCGCCAAAAGCGACCCCTTCCGTCTTCGGCGCGGCAAAAACCTCAAGGAGTGACGTGAGAAAACCCAACACCCAACTCCCAACTCCCAAAGGATCTCCCCCCGCGCCCCCCCCAGGGGGGGCCAGAGGGGGGACGCCTTGGGATTTGGGAGTTGGGGGTTGGGAGTTCCGCCAACCCTCGCGGCGGGCGGGCTGTACCATAGTGTGGGAGGCGAGATGACCCCGATTTCGCGGCGCACCGTCCTGCGCGGCCTCGGCGCGAGCGTGGCCCTGCCCTGGCTCGACGCGATGGCCTCGCCGCTCCGCTCCGCCCCTCCCCTGCGCCTCGGCTTCGTCTACACCCCCAACGGCAAGAACATGGCCGACTGGACGCCCAAGACCGAGGGCGCCGGCTACGAGCTGACCCCCATCCTCCAGCCGCTCAAGGACTTCCGCGACGACTTCTCGGTGCTCACCGGCCTGACGGCCGACAAGGCGCGGTCGCACGGCGACGGCGGCGGCGACCACGCGCGCGCGCTGGCGGCGTTCCTGACGGGCGCCCAGCCCCGCAAGACGGACGGGACCGACATCCGCGCGGGCCTCTCGGTGGACCAGGCGGCGGCGGCGGTCGTCGGCGACCAGACCCGCCTGTCCTCCCTGGAGATCGGCTGCGAATCCGGCGCGATGGCCGGCAACTGCGACTCGGGCTATTCGTGCGTCTACTCCTCGACGATGTCCTGGAAGTCGGCGACGCAGCCGCTGCCGAAGGAAGTCAATCCGAAGCTCGTCTTCGACCGCCTGTTCGGCGGCGGCTCGGTGGAGGAGCGCGCGAAGGCCGCCGCGCGGCGCAAGAGCGTGCTCGACCTCGTGCGCCAGGACTCGAAGGACCTCAACGGCAAGCTCGGCAAGAGCGACCAGCGCAAGATGGACGAGTACCTGTCCTCCGTGCGGGACATCGAGGAGCGCCTCGAGCGCGCCGCGAAGCTCCCCGACGTCAAGCCGCCCGAGGGGACGTCGAGGCCCGCCGGCATCCCCGCGACCATGGAAGAGCACATCCGCCTGATGGGCGACCTGATGGCGCTGGCGTTCCAGGCGGACGTCACGCGCGTCTGCACGTTCGTGGTCGCGAACGAGGGAAGCAACAAGCCGTATCCGTTCATCGGGGTGCCGGAGGGGCACCACGACCTGTCGCACCACGGCAACGACGCGGCGAAGAAGGCGAAGATCGCCAAGATCAACGAGTTCCACGTGAAGCAGTTCGCCTACCTGCTCGGCCGGCTCAAGGCGGTGAAGGAAGGCGAAGGCACGCTGCTCGACCATTGCCTGATCGCGTACGGCAGCGGCAACTCCGACGGCAACGCGCACAACCACGACAACCTGCCCGTCCTGCTCGCGGGGCGCGGGGGGTCGATCAAGGCCGGCCGCCACGTCGTCTACCGCAAGGAGACGCCGATCAACAACCTCTGGGTCGCGATGCTGCGCCGCCTCGGCTCGAAGACGGCCTCGCTGGGCGACTCCACCGGCGAGCTCGAGATCTAGGAACTCCGGTCACAAACCGGAGCGGCTGGCGTCTTTTCGTCGATGAACCTGGGCCTCTACGACATCGCGCACAGGCTGCTCCGCATTGTCACCCACGAAGAGAAGCTGCGTCCGCCTCGCCGGGAGCGTCGGTCGACCTCCATCCCCGCGGCGCCCGCGCGCGGTTTCACCCTCTACCGGGATCCGGCGGGCCGCTTCGAGCTGCGGCATCCTTCGGAGTGGGCCGTCGAAAACGGGCCGCATTTCCATTCACGCGCGATGGGGAGCTTCGCGCGCGTGCTCGACGTCGAAGGCGACCCCTTCCCTTCCCTCGCGGCGTCCTTCCAGGCGGCCGGCGGGCGATTCGAGGTGGAGCGGAGCAAGCCCGGACGCGCCTGGGGCCTGCTGGAGGTGGGCGGCCGCCGTTTCGCGTGGGACGCCACGCTCCGCGACGGCCTCCTTCTGTTGATCGGCAACGTCGTCGATGCCGCGCGCGGCGCCGCGCTCGAGACCTACGAGGACCGATCCCTCGCGGCTCTCCGTCGCTCGTTCAAGACTTCCGGCTAGGCAGGAGAAGCCATTCGACGGCCGCGGCCCGGACCACGAAAGCGCGGATCTCGAGGCCGCGGTTGCGCGCGACGGTGGTGGCGAAGGGTTCCGAATCGGCCGGCTTGACCTTCGCATCCGTATTGCGCTCGACCTGCTCGGGCGTGGTCAGCGCCGCGACCTTCGACAGCCCGCGGCTCAACGCCGCGCCGGTCACGCCGATCTGGTGGCGTTCCAAGGTGCTGGGACGATAGCCCTGAAGGTCGGTGATGTCGACCAGGAGCAGCGTCCGTCCCCGCTCCTCGCACGCCCGGACCGAACGCGCCATCTGGTCGAGGTAGCGGGGCAACGCGTACGTCCCCAAGTATCTCGCTTCGACATACCCGTCGCGGTCGACGAGCTCAAGGTCGTCCTGGGGTTCCATCGGGCGAGTACCGTAGCAATTGAACCCCGCGGAAGATACTCCGGGATACCCCTAGGAGATCTAGTCCGCTTCCACGAACGCGGCGATCCGGCGCTCGATCTCCTCGGACGAAGACTGAAGCACGAAAGTCTCGAAGTCCGGGATCGAGGTCTTGAACGCGACGATGAATTCCCCCAGCGCCCGGCCGGTCAGCTCGGGGCGCAGCCGCATGACGAGCTTGCCGTTGAACTTCGCGGAGACCTCGGCCGCCCGAGCTTCCTTCAGCCGTTCGGCGGCGATCATGGCCTCGAGGCCGGCTTCGGGAAACGCGGCCGACACCAGGGGCACGTAGCTCGCCTTGTCCTCGAAGACCGGCCGGGCGTCGATCCGCCGCTCGCGGAGGAACGCGACGAACTTCGCGATCGTCGGGCGGTCGCGCCGCACCCCGATCGGACCCGCCGGGTCGTCGAGATACGGCGCCACCGAGAAATAGGGGCAGGTCACGACCCACTCGAAGAGGCTCACCAGCGTCGGAAACCCGGCGACCCACGCGGCGTGGTCGAGCTTGAGGAACGCGCAGACGCGGGCGAAATCGAGCGTGATCGGCAGGTCCGCCGCGTAGTGGTCGCCGTTCGCGCGGCGGCAGACGTAGCTCAGCCCCTCCTCGCCCCACTTCAGGTTGAAGCGCCGGCAGATCCGGCCGAGCAGGTTGCCCAGGTCGTTGAACGACATGAAATCGCCCGCGCAATCGACGAAGCGATCGGCCAGCGCGAAGAAGTCGGTCTGAAGCCCCCGGTAGACGGTCGAAAAGACTTTGCCGACCGCCTTCGTTTCCGTGATCCCCAGGTCCTTGACGATCCGCGCGCGGACCTCGTCCCAATCGGGACGGCTGGGGACGAGGATGTCCATGTCTCCGAAGTCCGGCTTGTCGCCGTAGAACCGCGGGATCCGGTAGCGACCCAGCGTCCCGTCGAGATACGCCCGCATCGCGCGCTCGCGTTCGAGATACTCATCCCGCGGCATGCGGGGCAGATTGAAGAGCTTGCCGCCCATGCGCCCAGAGTACCACCGGGAACGGCTTAACGCTTGGCCGGCTCCGCGTTCCAGACCTTGAGGTCGTCGAAATAGCCGTCCTTGCCCGCGACGCCGAGCTCGATCTTGGACTTGGTGGCGTGGGCGATGCCCGACGACTTGAGGTAGCCGACGGGCTTGCCGTCGATGCTCGCGCGCATCTCGTCGCCGACGGTCTCCACCGTGAAGGTGTACCAGGTGCCCGGCTCCAGCTTGACCGGGAAGCTCGCGCTCCGGCCGACGAGGAGCTTGGCCACCTCGGCCTTCTTGGACGGATCCTTCTTCATCTCGTAGATGTCGTTGCGCATGTTGCCGTCCTTCTCGTCGATCAGCGTGACGCGATCGAGCCGGACCTGGGCGCGGCAGAGGTGCCCGTAGTGGCATCCGGTGTACTTGCGGTCGTCGAACTCCACGTCGATCATCGTGGCGCCCTCGAACTTGATCCGGACCTCGACGACGCTGTCCTTCGTGGGGATCTCGAGGCCGTGCACGGCGGCGTGCGCCTTGATCTCGGGCTTGCCGTCCGCCGCGGGCACGTTCTTGTCGCGCGTCTGCGTGCCCTTGAGCGCGCCTTTCTCGACGGCGAAGGTCGCGACGACCTTGTGCCAGACCTTGGCGGGCTCGGCCCCCTCGAAGTCGTCGGAGAACAGCAGCTCCTTCTTCTCCGCGATGGGCTTGGCGGGCGGCTCATCCGCGGCGGCGGCGGGCGCGGCGAGGAGGACGGCGGCCAGGGCGTATCGCATGTTCATGTGGAGCTAACACGCGCCGGGGCCCGCCGGTTCCGCTACTTCACGACGACCGCCACGTCGGGGCGCGCCTTCCGCAGGCGCTCGATGCCCGAGGCGCTGATCTTCGACTTCTTGCCGATCTGGACGGTGGCCAGGGCGCGGACGGCCGCGAGGCTCTGGAGGCCGTCGTCCGTGACGGCCGTTCCCATCAGGTGAACTTCCTTCAGGGCGGGCAGCTTCGCCAGGACCGGGAGCCCCGCGTCGGTCACCTTCGTCCCTCCCAGCCCCAGGAATTCCAGCTTGGCGCAGGGCACGAGATGCGGCAGGCCCGCGTCCCCGACGTCCCGGGTCCAGCCGAGTTGGAGGCGGCGCAGGTTCTTGAGCTTCGCGACCTCCTTCAGCCCGGCGCTGGTGATCCACGCGTCCCCGAGATTGAGCTCCGTGAGCGTTCCGATCGACGCTACGTGCGCGAGGGCCTCGTCGGTGAAGCCGTCGACTTCCCCGAGGTTCGCCTTCTCGAGGGCCGGCAGGGCGGCCAGGAAGCGGAACTCGGCCGCCGCGATGGCGACGTGCTTGCCGTCGGACGCGCGGTGCCCGCCCAGCCGGATCTCCTTCAGCGTCTTGAGATCCTCCACGGTGAGCGCGGCGAAGCGCGGCTGTTTCTGGGCGGAGTCCGACTTGACGTCGAGCGACTTCAGCCAGGCATGGGCTTCCTCGAGGCTCGGGGCGGCCAGGAGAGCGAGGGCGAGCGGCAGAACCTTCATGCCTTCTACGTGGCGGCCGGCGTCCTCGAACGTACGCGGAATCGCCTCATCGAAGGCGCCAGAGGTCCGTTCCCTCCGTCCGCTCGTAGGTCTTGCCGCGGTCGGAGAACGACTTTTTCCGCGGGCGGAGATTGTCCGCAAGGGCGGAGCGGCCCTCGAAGGCGGCGGGGTCGTAAGGGACGTCGAGCAGATCCAGAACCGTCGGCGCGAAGTCGATGTGCTGGTATTCGACGTCCGAGACGCCCGGCTTCAGCCCGGGAGCCCGCAGGATGAGCGGGATCCGGGGGACGAGGCCGCCCCGGACGTCGGGATAACCCGCCGGCTCCATCGCGCCGTCCGTCCGCAGGCCGTGGTCGCTGGTGACGATCAGGATCGAACGCTCGTAAAGCCCGCGTTCCTTCAGCCGCCGCGTGAACGCGCCCAGGATCCCGTCCAGGTAGCGCGCCTGCTCCCGGTAGGCCTCCCAGAGGACGTCGACGCTCTCCCCCGCGCGCCCGAACATGAGCGGGGTTTTCCGGGTCCGCCCGTCGGCGTGGCGCAGGAAAGGCTGGTGCGGGAGCGGGCAATGCCAGTACGTGAGCCGGCCGGGGGCCTTCGCGGGATCGGCGCTGTCGAGGAAGACTTCGATCTCCTGGTCGAGCGTGGTGTAGAGGGTGATCCCCTGGCGGTGGGCCGCCTCGGCCGGCAGGCGGACGAAGGCCGACTCCGAGAAGGCGAGGGCGAGGTAGCGCGCGATCGCCAGCGGGCGCCCCTCGAGGAACTCCGTCCGGCTCTGGAAAAAGAGGCGGTCCTTGGCCCCGCCGTAGCGGCGGATCCATTCGGTCGTGGGGAGCCAGGGATCGATGATCATGGCGGCGGTGCCGTCGGGCAGCCGCTGAAACAGCGTCGGCGTCCCCTCCGGGGGATTCCGATGTCCCGTGAGAAGCGTCGGGACGGCCTGATGCGTCCATTGATGGTTCGTCGTCGCGTCCCGGAACCACAGGCCGTCGCGCGCCAGCTCGGCGAAGGCGGGAAAAGCGGCCTCGTCGACGCGGCCGTCGGGAGCGATCGCCGCGTAGCTCAGCTCGTCGCAGAGCAGGATCCAGACGGGGGGCGCGCCGGGGCGGAGCGGGGACGCGGACGGGGCCGCCGCCGGTCGGGCCCACGCGGGCCCGAGGAGCCCGGAGCGCGCCACGTAGAGGCCGGTCAGGATCAGCGCCAGGACGCCCAGGGAGGCGGCGAACGCGTGAATCCGGGCGGGGACCTTCCAGGCGGCCCAGAAGACGCCGGCGCCGAGGAGCAGACCCAGCGTCGCGGCCAGCTCCAGGCCGAGGAGGCGGTCGAGCGCCTCCGCCTGATGGGCCTGGACCTGGCGGAGGAAGGACAGCGCCAGGAGGGCGTAGAGGGCCGCGCGCCAGGCGCGGAACGCCCGCTCCGGGCCCCAGCGCCGGACGAGGAAGGTTTCCGCGGCGAGCAGGAGGCCGCAAGGCAGGAGCAGCGCCCAGAAGAGGGTCCAGAGATGGAAGCCGGCGCCGCGGGGAAAGTGATCCGGATTCCCGAGGATGATTTCGAACAGGATCTGGCTGAGCCCGACGACCGTCGCCCCGAGCAGCACGGCGACGCGGCTCCACGGGAGGGCCGCGCGCCAGCGCTCAAGGGAAAAAGGCATTCGGCACCTCGCTGAGAGTAGGACATCCGACGCCCTGGATCAAGCGCGCGCCCGGATCGCCCGTTCGAGAGCCGCCCAGCCCTCCGGCGGCAGCGCCGCCATCGCCCCCGGGAACGCCTTCTCGAGATCCATCAGCACGTCCAGCACGACCTCGTCCGCCAGCGCGCCCGCGTCGTCGCGCCCCACCTTGGAGGCCGCCGAGGCCACGCGCGGCGCGTTCGTCAGCCGCTCCGCCCATCCGGTCAGCGACGCCAGGTCCATCGGCCGGTCCGGGTCCCACGGCCGGCTCTCGTCGAAGCGATCCTCCCGCATCTCGGCGATCTTCCGCTTCGACGCCGTGTAGGACGTCGCCGCCATCCGGACGTCCGGCTTGGCGACCAGGCCTTCCGCGAGGTTGCCCTCGAGCGGAGGCAGGCCGAGCGCGGCGGCCACGCGCGACGGGAAGCGCTCGGGGAGGGCGTCGACGTCCACCTTGCGCCCCCGCAGCAGCAGGGGCGGCATCGGCAGGCCGAGCGCGGCGGTCTCGCTCCAGGCGAGGAACGCGTCGCGGGGGCCGTCGACGGCCCGGGCCTCGAAGAGGGCCCAGCGGAGGTCGGGGGCGTACCAGACGCCGGTCTGGACGGGGACGAGGCCGCCGTCGGGGACGCCGGGATAGCCGCCGCCGAAGAGCTCGCCGTAGAGCGTGAGGCGGGGGGCGCCGACGCGCGCGAAGGTCGCGCGGGCGGCGTCGCGGAGCGGCCCGCGGAGGAGCTGCCAGCCGAAGAACGGCTCGTCCTCGCGGAGCCAGGCCTTCCGCTTGCCGAAGCGGATGGACGTCGCGTCGACGTCGATCACGAGCTGGGCCCCGTGGATCTTCTCGAGCGCCACCCAGACGGCGGCGTCGCTCGCCCCGCGGCACGGCATTTTCGGGAACGTCGGGAAGTCGTCGGACACGCGTCCGATTCTACCCCGTCTTGAGCTCCTCGACCGCCGCGCGGCGGCGAAGCTCGGCCAGCTCCCGCCGCAGCGCGGGCGGGTCGATCCCGAGCGTCCGGGCGACGCGGGCGAAGCGCCATCGCCAGTCCAGGCGCTCGAGAGCGCGCTGATGGTTCCGGCGGGCCCGCTCCGGCGTCCACGCCTCCGCCGCGGCCTTGACGGAGGCCAGGCCCGGATCGAGCGCGGTCGTCCCGAGGTCGAGCAGCGCCTCCGGCCACAGCAGCGCGCGGGCCGGCTCGCTTTCCGGCGGCACGCCCGCCACCGTGGCGCCCGCCGCGAGGGCGTCCGTCCAGCGGCCGGTCAAATAGCGCCGGACCGGATGCGTCTGGATCACCGGATTCACCGAGTTGGAGAAGCTGAGCGTGAACTTCGCGCGCGCGAACGCGCCCAGCAGCGTCCGTTGATTGTCCGTGGCGTCCTCCAGCGCTTCCGGACGGCCGTGAAAGCGCAGGCCGATCCGCGCGCAGGCGGAGGCCGTCGCCGCGTCGTCTTCCCAGGCGGGAGGCTGACGTCCCACGCGAAGGAGGTCGAACGGGCGCTCCGCCCCGGCGGATCCGAGGCGGAGGACGTCGCTCCCCCACGGCAGCCAGGAGACGGGGACGCGCATGCGCTCCTCCCACGCGTCCCGGTCCTCGCGCTCGGCGACGAAGACGTGATCGACGTGGCGGCGCTTCCGGAAGGCGCGGGGGATGCGGTCGAGCCAGAAGGAATCGAAGACCCACGCGACGACCCGGCCGAAGCGGCGACGCCAGCCCGGGAGGCGCAGGAGGGCCAGCAGCGCGGACGGAGACGGGCAGATCAGCAGGCAGACGTCCTCGCCGCGCCCGCGGGGCAGCAGGGCGCCCAGCTGGCGGAGCGCCGGGGTGGGCTTCGGGGGGACGACGACCAGCCGGGCCTCGAGCAGCTCCGCCGCCAGGCGCGCCATGTGGAGCACGGGGTGATAGCCGACCCCGCCGGGATCCTCGTAAACGATCTCCACCTGACCGGCGGAGCGGTTTCAGCCCAGGATCGTGACGACGATCTCGCGCGGGGTCGGCCGGCTCCGGTGCTCCCAGAGGTAGATCCCCTGCCAGGTGCCGAGGGCGAGCTTGCCGCCGAGGATCGGGATGGTCAGGCTCACCTGCGTCAGGACCGCCTTGATGTGGCTGGGCATGTCGTCGGCGCCCTCGAGCGTGTGCGTGATCCACGGCGCGCCCTCGGGAACCAGGCGCTCCATGAACGTCTCGAGGTCGCGCCGCGCGCTGGCGTCGTAGTTCTCCTGGATCACCAGGCTCGCCGACGTGTGGCGGATGAACAGCGAGCAGACGCCGTCCGACACCCCCGCCTCCGCCACCGCCCGCTCGACCTGGTCGGTGAACTCGTGCAGGCCGCGGCGCGGCGCGCGCACCGTCAGCGTCCGGTTCGTCACGGCTCGATTATACGTAACCGCTTCCCGACGTCCCCTTCTCCCCAGGACATGGAAGACCGCCTGACCCGGATCCATGCCCTGCTCGGCGAAGGCTACGCGCTCCGGGCCTACGGCCTGGCCGCCGACGCCAAGAAGGAATACCTGGCGGAGGAGGAGGTCGACCCCCGCCTGCTGGGCTGGCTGCGCTACTACGAGTTCAAGTGCCTGATCCAGCTCGAGGCGTGGGCGGAGGCGGTCGACCTCTTCCGACGTCCCGAGCCGGCGCCCTTCCACCTTCCCCTCCCGAACGCGGCGTGGATGCACCTGGCGGCGGCGGACGGCGCGGCGCGGCTGGGGCGGGCGGAGGACGTCGTGCGCTGGGCCGAGCGCGCGGTCGAGCTGCGCCGGGCGGACGGCGACGGGCCGGGGATGGCCGCGGGCCTGGACGCGGCCTGCCGGCTGCTGGAGCGGATGGGGCGGTCGGACCTGAACACGCCGTTCGCCGACAAGATGATCGAGCTCGGCCTGCGCACGGGGGCGGAGAGCGCGGTGATCGAGGGCGTGGTCCGGCTGCTCGAGAATTACGAGGCGAAGGCCCGCGCGACGGTCCGGCGCCGGCTGGAGAAGAGCGGCACGCTGCTGCCCGCCCTGCGGGCCCCCTCGGCCGAGCTCGCGCTGGAGCGGCTGAAACGCGCGCTGCCTTGACGAAACCCGGCGGGCGGTCTATCACCTTGGGGTAGGGAGGAAGCGCCTATGCCGAGCCTGAAGGGACCGATCATCGGGCTGATCGCCGCTCCGCTGCTCACCTGGGCGACGTATTCGACGGCGATCGACATCCAGAACGGCGTCCAGCACGAGTACACGGGGCGGCGGGCGGGCACCAAGAAGCTCTTCGCCTTCTTCGCGGAGTCGCTGGGCCCCACCGGCGTGCTGGTCGTCGGCGGCGCGATCTGCCTCGGCATGATCGCGTGGCTGGTCTTCACTCTCAAGAAGCGGAAGGAAGCCGCGAAGGCCTGACGTCCGCCGGGCGAAAAATCCTGAAGGAAAACCACCTAGGACGGAAGAGCCCTGATAAAATGCTCCGACCGCATGATCGAGCTCAGCGCCGAGGACGCCGTTCCGGCCGTCGTCCTGAAGGACATCCTGACCCCGGAGGAGATCAAGTCGTTTCGTAAGCCCTCGGGCCTTCGGCAGGTCGTGGACTTTTCCCTCGTGTGGATCCAGATCCTCCTGGGGATCGGGCTGTTCGTATGGTCGCCGGCGGGGATTCCGCCGGCGCTGGTCTACCTGGCCTCGATCCTCCTGATCGGGGGCGGCCAGCACGGCCTCCAGCTCGTAGGACATGAGTTCGCCCATTACAACGTGGTCCCGGGGAGTCGACGCCTCAACGACTTCCTGGGCACCTGGTTCTTCGCGGCCCCCAGCGTCCTGCCGCTTCCCCTGTTCCGTCACCGGCACTTCGCCCACCATCGTCATTACAGCACGCCGAACGACACGAAGACCATCTATCGCAGCGAGATCCGGGGCGCGCGGCTGTGGATCGAGATCCTCAAGAAGCTCCTCATGTTCGAGTACTACTACCACGTCTACGAAGTCTTCCGCGACATGCGCGCCGAGGTGAAGGCGAAAGACCCCACCGCTCCGAGCCTCCTGCGGATCCTCCCTCCCATCGCCCTGACCCAGGTCGTCCTGTTCGCCGCCCTCTGGCCCATCCATCCGCTGGCCTACCTGTTCCTCTGGGCCGTGCCCCTCTTGACGGTCCAGACCGTCTTCAACAATCTTCGGGCCATCACGGAGCACCAGCCCCCGCGAGCCCTGGGCGGAAACCCGTCCTCGCCGTATTTCCTCGGCACGCCGGGCCCCTTCGTCCGCACCGCGGTGTCGAACCTCTTCGAGCGCCTGTTCATCTGCAAGATCAACTTCGGCTATCATGTCGAGCACCATCTCTGGCCGCAGATCAACTACCAGTTCCTGCCCACGGTCCACCGGCGGCTGCTGGACAAGGGCGTCTTCTCGGATCCGCGCTTCGGGTTGGAGGCCTCCTACTTGGGCAATATCGCCAAGCTCGCGGCCCAGCCCTCGGACGACCGCGCCTGGCACGCGCGGCCGCCGGCCAAGAACATCCGCAAGCAGCCGGTGCCTCAATGCCCGCTCTGCGACGCCGCCAGGAAGCGGCCGCTCTACCGGGTCAAAGAGCACGAGTACGACAACACCACCGACGACCCCTTCCAGATGGTCGAATGCGGAGGCTGCGGCGCGTGGTATCTCGACCCGAGGCCGGCGGACGCGGAGCTCCCGACGATCTATCCGCCCAACTACTACACCAACGTGCTCGAGGCCAGTTCCTCCCTGGACGTGGAGCGCGCCAGGAAAGGCGCGTTCATGCGCCTGGGGACCTGGCTCTTCAAGCGCCGGATCCGGCCCATCGAACGCCACCAGCCGATCACGCCCGAAACCCGCTGGTTGGACATCGGCTGCGGCGGAGGCCTGGCCCTCGAGGCGATGCGCCAGGCCTACGGCGCCCGGGGGGTCGGCGTGGACATGTCCGAGCGCGCGGTCGCCATCTGCCGGCAGCGGGGCTTCGAAGCCCACGCCGTTCGTTTCGAGGATTTCACCCCCGCGTCGGGGTCGCGCTTCCACCTCATCCACAGCTCGCATCTCATCGAGCATGTGGGCTCGCCTCTCGCCTACCTGAAAAAGGTCTACGACTTGCTGGAGCCCGGCGGCGTCACCGTCTTCATCACCCCGAACACCCGGACCTGGGAATCCCGCCTCTTCCGGCACCACTGGGGAGGCCTGCACGTCCCGCGCCACTGGGTGCTTTTCCAGGATGAAAGCGCGCGCCGGGCGGCCGAACGGGTCGGCTTCGAGCACCTCGAGACCGTCTACTCCACCAACAGCCAGTTCTGGATCTGGACCCTGCACTCCCTCGCGGGCCGCTTCATCTCCCGCGGGCTCCGCGACGCCCTCTTCCCCTCCGACCACCGCTTCGTCAAGTCCAACCTCTGGACCATCCTCCGCGGAGGCGCGTTCACGGCCGTCGACATCCTGAACGTCCTCTTCACGGGCCGCTCCGCGAACATGGCCGTGATCCTGCGGAAACCCGCGACCCCCCCGCCCCCCGCCGCGCCGGCGACTCGCTAGAGCCACGATTGGGGGATGAGGGGATAGGACCCCTTCGGGAGATCGGGCGAGGCGACCGCCCACGCTCGCTGAATCCGCGCTAGCAGGCTGCTGAAAAGGCATTGGGCAATAGGCATTGGCGGGGCCGTTCCCCCTCGGGGGGACAAGGGGGGACGGGTCTGCTAATGCCAATGGCCCAATGCCTATTGCCTTTTTCAGCAGCCTGCTAGTGCTCGCAGAGGGCGAACGCGAGGTCGGGCGCTTCCAGGCCGTCGGGATCGAACACGCGGGCGCCGATGCCTTTCGGCCCGACCACGCAGCCGACGAAGTGGTGGAACGAGCGGAAGAGGTCGCCCTCGATCGCGCGCGAGGCCGTCTGCCGGTAGAGGTGGGCGCCGCCGCCGGCGGTGACGACGTAGCGGACGCCGTCGCGCTTCGTCGCGTAGAACGAGTGGTGGTGGCCGGCGAAGGCGGCGCAGAACTTGTGCTTCACGAGGAGCGGGTGCAGCCGCTCCCGCACCGGCTTCTCCTCGTGCTCGCCGAAGGAGTCCAGGGAGTACGGCGGGTGGTGGAAGGCCGCGATCTTGTGCTTCGCGTCGGACGCGCCCGCCGTCTTCTCGAGCCAGGCGAGCTGCTCGGCCTCCGCGAAGTACTCGTTCGAGTCGAGCAGGAAGACGTGGACGTCCCCCATCCGCTTGTCGGTCCAGGTGCGCTCGACGCCCAGCTCGCGCTCGAACGCGCGGTTCCGCGAGACATCGTGGTTGCCGGGCGCGGCGAGGTACGCCGCCTTCGCGCGGAGGTCCTTCGTGACGTCGCGCCAGATCTTCCAGTCGTCCTCGTCGTCGCCCCAGTCGACCAGGTCGCCGCTGACGACGACGTACTTCGCCCCGGAGCGGATCATGCTCCCGCAGATCCGCCGGTGGATGTCGTGGCCCGAGCGGCAGTCGCCGTAGGCGGCGAAGTCGAGCGCGACGGCCTGGGGCGTCGGGGCCGCGGGCGCCTTGAGCTGGACGGGGGGCTCGGCGGAGCGGGAGCAGGCGCCCAGAAGCAGCAGCGCCGCGGCGAGGGCCTTCATCCGGCTAAGATAGCACAACCCGAGGCGGTTGTGTTCAGGCCCGGGCGTGGGAGGAGGAATCGGCGAGGACGCCGCCCGTCCCCTGCTTGGAGGTGAAGAGCTTCACGCACTTCTTGCAGTAGGGCTCGCGGCCGAGCACCAGCGCCTTGCCGCGCTCGATGTCCCGCCTCCGGACCCCGGCCTTGCAGAGGTAGCAGCGTGGCTCGCCTTCCATCGTCCACCAGCGGCGGAGGCGGTCGAAGAGTCCCATCAGGATACCGCTCCCGGCGACGGCAGCGCGGCCAGCAGATCGGCGGATTTGAAGGGCTTGCGCAGGCGCTGATGGAGCCCCACGCGGCGGAGCTCGTCCTCGCTCCAGCGCTCGAGGTAGGCCGACATGGCGATGATGGGCGCGGGCGAGCCGGAGAGAGCGCGCGCCACCTGGAGGCCGTCCATGTCCGGGAGGAGGAGGTCGAGCAGGATCAGATCGAACGTGCGGCGACCCGCTTCGAGGATCGCCCGGCGGCCCGTCTCGGCGCCGGTCACGCGGTGCCCGGCCCCTTCGAGGAGCGAGCGGAGGAAGTCGAGGCTGTCCGGGGTGTCCTCGACGACGAGGATGTCGAGCGGCCGCCGCGGGTCGACGAGGCGGACGAACGCGTCGGCGCAGCCGGAGGGGTCGATCAGGCGTCCCTCGAGGCCCCGCTCGCGGAGCGCGCTCAGGATCTCGCGGAGGACCCGGCCCACGGAGTCGCCGGTTTCGCGGAGATTCTCGAGGTTGAGCGTGACGACGCGGCCGAAGCCCCGCTCGAGCTCTCCGGTCAGCTTGGCCAGGACTTCCCCGGCCGTGCGCCCCGCGCAATCCAGCCGGATTCGCCTCTCACCCATCTGTCCCACTATACCGGAACATCCGGGGAAACACCGGAGCTTCGCCTGAAATATTCCCCGGGGTCGGACGGCGTCACGAAACGGACGGTCCGTTTCGTGACCGGCTACTTCTGGGCGAGGGCGGCCTCGATCTCTTTGCGCAACTCGGCGTCTTCGGGCTTCACCGCGTTCTTGTAGAACTTGATGACTTTGCCGTTCTTGTGGACGAGGTACTTGCAGAAATTCCAGTTGGGCGACTCGCCCTTGGCCTGCTTCGCCAGGTTGGCGAAGATGGGCGACTGGGTGGGACCGGCCTTCGCGCCGACCTTCTCGAACATGGGGAAGGTCACGGTGTACTTGCTGGTGCAGAACTCGCGGATCTCTTTAGCTTCGCCCGGCTCCTGGCCGCCGAAGTCGTTGGACGGAAACCCGAGCACCACGAATCCCTTGTCCTTCAACTCCCCGTAAAGCTTCTCCAGACCGGAGTATTGGGGAGTCTGCCCTCAGCGCGAGGCGAGGTTGACGATCAGGGCGACCTTGCCCGCGTAGTCCTTCAGGGGCGCGGCCGTCCCTTCCAGGGACTTGGACTCGAGGAGGTAGACCGAGTCCGGCGGCAAAGCGATCTTGGGCATCTTCTTCTTCTCCTGCGCCTGGGCGGGCAGGATCGTCGCCGCCAAAGCCGCGGCCACCAGCATACGCATCAAGTCACCTCCGAATCAAGATACGCCGTCCCCCCATCGGAAGTTGCCGGGGGGGGGCGGGATCCGAAGGCGGTCCGTAACAACCTACGGAGCGAAGGCCCGGCGGGGGTCGAATTCCCGCGCCAGCAGCCCGAGGGCGCAGGCGCCGAACAGCAGCCCGACGTCCCGCAGCGCGATGTCCAGGAAAGGCCGCTGGATCAGCAGGTTGACGGTGATCGCGCCGAGCCAGGCCGCGACGACCCAGGCGCCGACGCGGGGGCGGACCGCCACGAGGACGCCGGCGAGGATCTCTACGATCCCGACGCCGTACATGAACGCGTCGCCGCGGATCGGCAGCAGGCGCTGGATCGGGGCGGCGAGGTACATGTCCCAGTCGGCCAGGAGCCGCGTGAACTTGTCGATGCCGGCCAGGACGGGAAGGATCACGTACCCGGCCTGAAGGCAGCGGAACGCGGCCAGGGTCGAGGAACGCGGAAAGACGCGCGCGAGAGGCCGCCGGACGGCCCTTCGGGGCTCGAGAAGATGGGTGTCGGCCATGGCGAGGACCTCCTAAGTGCCCGATCCGGTTCCGAAGAGGGCCGTTACGGGTTAGAGTAGACCCCGATGAGAGGCGCGCTGAGGATCCTGGCGGCGGTCGCCGCGCTCGGCGGCGTCGTCGCCTGGAGGAGCGGCCACGTCCTCCTGGCGGTGGCGGGGTTTTCCGGGGCCGCCCTGCTGCTCTGGCTCGGGCGGACCGCGGCGCCGGCCGTCCATCCTCCCCGCCTCCAGCGCCCCGGCGACACCGACATCTTTCAGAAGATGGAGCGCCTCGGCATCCCGTTCGAGCCGGGGCGGGCCGACACGAAGGGCTCCCAGGTCGGCGGCGCGGCCAAGACCGGCCTCTACCGGCATCTGCAGGACCTGGAGGCCGGCCGCTGGGACGAGGCGGCCGAGGGCCTGGATTCGACCATCGACCTGCTCACGAAGCAGCCGGGCGGGCGCTGGACCCAGGTCCTGAGCGTGGCCCACCGCCTCCGCGCGCGGGCCCACGAGGGCGCCGGCCGCAAGACCGAGGCCCTCGCCGACTACGAGCGCGCCCTCATCCTGATGCCCGACGACCCGGAAGCGCGCGAGGGCAAGGCGCGGCTGTCCGGGTAGGTCACTTCTTCTCGGGCACCTCGACGGTCGTCACGAAGTCCATGAGGCGGAACTCGCGCGGCGATTGCGTGCCCAGACGTTCGAGCTGGGCCGAGGTCATCGCGCCTTCGAGCGACTTGAGCGCCGTCATCTGGGCGCGCAGCGACGCGACGCGATTCTCGTAGGTCATCTGGCCCCAGTTCGCGTCGGCTCCCTGATTCGCGGGCTTGAGCCCCGCGTCGATCCCGCCCAGGTCCCGCAGGAACGCGTCGGCGGCGGCGCGGGCCGCGGGCAGCTGGGCGTCCTGGAGCTGGTACGACTGCGTCCAGGTCTTCACGATCGTGTCGGCCGCGTTGTTCTTCTGCAGGTAGGTCGTGGTCATGCCGGTGGACATCGTCGGCATGTCGTCCATCCCGCCCTTCTTCATGACTTCCTTCTGCTGGGACGTCAGGATCCCCTGGAGACGCGAAACGGCGTCGGACTCGACCTCCAGCTCGCGGATGAGGCGGTCGATGGGATTCGCGGCCGTGATCCGGCCCAGGGCGTCGGCCATCTCCTGGGTGACCCGGGCGACCTCGCTGTTCTGGGCGGGCGTGAGGGCCGCCTCGTCCTCGAGCGCGACCTCGGCGCAGGCCTGGACGAACTCCGCGTAGGCCTTCGGATCCTTGCCGCGGGTGAGGCCCAGCTTCATCACCTCCATGATCTCGCCGCTCATCTCCAGCACGGCTTCCTGGTCGGGCTGGACGCCCGTCTCCGCCGCCTTGAACAGCTTCTTCATCTTGCGGAGCTTTTCGCGCAGCCCCGCCGTCGGGGATTTGGCGGCCGCCGCCGGCGCGTTGGACGTCGCCGACAGCGCCAGCACCTCCCGGTCGGCCTCCAGGCGCTTGATGGTGTCGCGCAGCTCCTTGGAAAGCTTCCGCTCCCGCTCCAACTCCTCGGCCAGTGGCGCCGCGGAGGAGGTCGGCCGGCCCTCGACGCCCCCCGCCGCCGGCCCGCCGGAGCGGGACGCGGGCGCGCCGGGAGTCGCGGAGCCCAGGCGGGCGCGGCTGAACATGACGACGTTCAGCAGCAGCGAGACGGCGAGCGCGGCGCCGAGGACGGCGGTGGATCGGTTCATGGCCCTATTTCCCTCTCGGTATTGGACGCGCGCGCCGTCGAAAGGTTGGCGCGTGGGGATCTGACGAACGACCGGCCGGGAACGTAGCGCAAATCGGCGCGCGGCGGAGGATTCGGACCAAGGGAAGGCGAGCGGCGTAAGTCGAATCAGGCATGTGGAGCCTTTGACGTGCCTGCTACAATCGATTCGGATGGATGGAGCACATCATGCCTGAGAACCCACGCGGTCCGGGTACTCTCCTGCGGATCCAGAACAGCCGTGACGTGCTGATCGACTTCATCTTTGAGCCGATAGGAACGGTTTTCCCGATGCCGCCAGGAGCCGTCTTTGAGCTCGTCGCCGTGGACCCCGTCAGCGACTACCCGGATGTCAGGGCTGGACACAACGAGATGGTGGTCTACTGCGACCCCAGGGTGCACTTGTTCCGCGATGGAAAGCGGCTTGAACCCAGCTAGAAAACTCCCCGGCGAGGACTCCCGCCTCCGCGCGGATGGGGAGGCGCGCTACGGCGGGCAGGCTTCTCGTCCTCGTCCGGCTTCGCTTTCCGCGCTGACACGCGGAAAGCTCCCCGGCGAGGACTCGAACCTCGAACCTTGCGGTTAACAGCCGCTCGCTCTACCATTGAGCTACCGGGGACCGAAAAGCGGTTCGGACGATTATAGGCAGGCCCCTCGAGGGGTCAAGAGGTATCACGGAAATCCGCCCCCGCGCTCGCTTCCGGGCCCCTTCCGGCGTATAATTTGGTCGAGCAACCAACTTATGGCGAGACCGTCGAACACCGCGGGGCGCCGGGCCCAGATCGTCGAGGGCCTGATGCGGGTCATCGCCCGCAAGGGCTACGGCGGCGCCACCGTGCCCGCCATCGCCCGCGCCGCCCGCCTCGCCCCCGGCCTCGTCCACTACCACTTCGCGTCCAAGGAGGACATCCTCCTCGCGCTCTTCGAGCGGCTGCGCGACACCCTCGACGCCCGCTACGCCCGCCACCTCGCCCTCCGCTCCGACCGGCCCCGCGACCGCCTCCTCGCCTACCTCGACGCCCACCTCGCCCTGGACGGCGACGCCGATCCCGCCGCCCTCGCCGCCTGGGTCGCCGTCGCCGCGGAGGCCGTCCGCCGCCCCGCCCTCGGCGCCCTCTACCGGCGCGCCCTGGAGCACCGGCGGCGGATCCTGGCCGACCTCCTGCGCCGCGCCCGCGTCCGCCGCGCCCCCGCCCTCGCCGGCCTGCTCCTGGCGGCCATCGAAGGCGCCTTCCATCTCGGCGTCGCCGCGCCCGGCACCCTGCCCGCCGGCAGCGCCGCGCCGACCCTCCGATCGATCGTTGAAAGGATGCTGCCATGAGCCTCGCCGTCTACGCCGGCACCTTCGATCCGCCCACCGTCGGCCATTCCTGGATGATCGACCGCGGCGCCGAGATGTTCGACCGCCTCGTCGTCGCCGTCGGCGTGAACCCGGGGAAGAAGCCGCTCTTCGACGTCCCGGCGCGCCTCGACATGCTCCGCGCGGCGACGTCGAACCGCCCCTCGATCACGATCGCCTCGTTCGAGAACCGCTACCTGATCGACTACGCCAAGTCGGTCGGGGCCGCCTACATCCTCCGCGGCATCCGGGGCGAGTCCGACTACGAGTACGAGCGCGCCATGCGGAACATCAACGGCGACCTCGGCCCCGAGGTCACCACCGTGTTCCTCATGCCCCCGCGCGAGATCGCGGAGGTCAGCTCCAGCCTCGTCAAGTCCCTCATCGGGCCCGCCGGCTGGTCGGACGTCGTCCGGAAGTACCTCTCCCCCGCCGTCCACGCCCGGCTCCTGGAGGCGGTCCGTGCGTAAGGACCTCCTCGACCTCCTGAAAGCCCGCTACGCGGAGCCGCATCGCCGCTACCACACCCTCGAGCATATCGAGCACTGCCTCGCGGAGTTCGATCCCGCCCTCGCCCAGGATCCGGAGGCCGTCGAGCTGGCCATCTGGTTCCACGACGCGGTCTACGACACCCGCCGCTCCGACAACGAGGAGCGCAGCGCGGCCTGGCTGCTGGAACTGCTGCCGGAGGCGAAGCGCGCCGCCGAGCTGATCCTCGTGACGAAGCACCACCAGGCGTCGACGCCCGACGAGGCGCTCCTGGTGGACGTCGACCTCGCCATCCTCGGCCAGTCGAAAGAGCGCTTCGACCGCTACGAGAAGCAGATCCGGGAGGAGTACGCCTGGGTGCCGGGGCTGATCTTCCGGAGGAAGCGGAGGAAGATCCTGCGCGGCTTCCTCGAGCGGCCGTTCATCTACGGAACGGAGGCCTTCCGCGCGAAGTACGAAGCCGCCGCCCGCGCGAACCTGCTACGGTCCACGTCGTAGGGCGTCGAGGATCTTCCGGTTGGCCGAGGGCATGGCGAGGGCCTCGACCTCCTCCAGCGTGACCCACCGGCCGGGCCCCTTCCCTTTCTTGTGGACGCAGTGGAAGGTGTGGAGCTCGACGGTGAAGTGCGAGTAGGCGTGCTCGACGACTGTCGCCAGCGCGCCGACTTTCACGGAGAAGCCCGTCTCCTCGCGGATCTCGCGGGCCAGGCAGCGCTCGAAGGTCTCGCCCTGTTCCCGCTTGCCGCCCGGAAACTCCCAGAGGCCGCCGAGCAGGCCGTCTTCTTCGCGCCGCTGGACGTAGAAGCGGTCGCCCTTCCAGATCACGCCGACGGCGACCTCCTTGTGCGGGACGGCCTTCTTCGGCTTCTTCGACGGCCAGAGCTCCATCTCGCCCTTGCGGCGCGACGCGCACTGCTCACCGAGTGGACATTCGCGGCAGAGCGGCTTGCGCGGAGTGCAGATCCGCTGGCCGAGCTCCATCAACGCCTGGTTGTAGTCGCCGGGGTTCACCCGCGGGACGGGCGGGGCTTCGGCGACGTCCTTCGCCGCCAGCCGGGAGAGGACGCGACGCACGTTGCCGTCGAACACGGGGGCCCGCTCGCCGAAGCAGATGGAGGCGATGGCGGCGGCCGTGTAGGGCCCGATCCCGGGCAGCTCGCGCCAGCCGTCGGACGTCGTGGGAAACGCCTTCAGCTCCCGGGCGGCCTTGTGCAGGTTGCGGGCCCGGGCGTAGTAGCCGAGGCCTTCCCAGGCTTTCAGGACGTCGTCGAGCGGCGCCGCCGCCAGCGCCTCCACCGTCGGGAAGCGCTTCATCCAGCGTTCGTAGTACGGGATGACCGCGGCGATCTGGGTCTGCTGGAGCATGATCTCCGAGACCCAGACGGCGTAGGGGTCCTGGGAACGGCGCCAGGGCAGATCGCGCCCGACGCGCCGGTACCAGCGAAGAAGTGTTGATGAAGTGATGCGGTCATTTTATCAACACACCCCGGAGTGGTGATAAAATGACCGCATC
>DASVNH010000193.1:0-2310 GCA_036383955.1 Planctomycetota bacterium
AACGTCAACGCGTCACCGCTCCAGCTGGTTCTCCGCGGGCTTGACCGTCTTGAGATGGGCGTCGGCCAGCGCGCGCAGCTCGGCCACGACGTCCGGCCGCTTCGCCGCGACGTCCCACTTCTCCCCCGGGTCGACCCCGAGGTCGTAGACGAGCGGCGTCTCGTGCTCGACGGCCTTCGGATCGCCGTAGGCCGGCTGGCTGCGGAAGTGCCCCTTCCAGCGGCCCTTGCGCACGGCGAAGAGGGTGTCGTCGCGGTAGTAGAGCATCGACTCGCGCGGGCTCGCGGCGCCCTCGAAGAGCGCGGCCGAGAGGTCGACGCCGTCGGTTTCGCCCGGGTCGCCGCCCGCCAGCTTTACGACGGTCGCGAACAGATCGAGGGTCGAGCCGATGTCACGCACGGTCCGCGGCGCGATCTTCCCGGGCATCCAGAAGATCCCCGGCACGCGCATCCCGCCTTCGAACGTGCCGCCCTTCCCGTCCCGCAGGAGCCCGGCCGAGCCGCCATGGTCGTCGAAGATCAGCCAGGGCCCGTTGTCGCTCGAGAAGACGACCAGCGTCTTGCGGTCCAGCCCCTCGTCCCGCAGCGTCTTGAGCACCTCGCCCACGCTCCAGTCGAGCTCCTCGACGACGTCCCCGTAGAGACCCCGCGCGCTGCGCCCCGCGAAATCCTTCGACGCGAAGAGCGGCACGTGCGGCATGTTGTGCGCGAGATAGAGAAAAAAGGGCTTCGCTTTCGACGCGCGGATGAACGCGACGGCCTCCTCCGTGTAGCGCTTCGTGAGCAGCGTCTGGTCCGGCGAGCGCTCCAGCTCCTTCTCGTCCCGCAGCAGCGGCGCGTTCCAGTACTCGCTCTTCGGCTCCTTCGTGAGCGCCCCCTTCACTCCCGGCCGCCGGTCCATGTCGTTCGAGTACGGAATCCCGAAGTAGCGGTCGAAGCCCTGCCGGGTCGGCAGGTGCTCCAGCGGGCGCCCGAGGTGCCACTTGCCCACGCAGGCCGTCGCGTAGCCCCTCCCCTTCAGCGCCTCCGCCAGCGTCGTCTCCCCCGAGGGGATCCCGCCCTTCGAGTCCGGGAAGAGCACGCGACGCTTGGAGCTCGACATCCCCGCGCGCACCGGCAGGCGGCCCGTCAGCAGCGCGAAGCGGCTCGGCGTGCAGACCGGCGCGGCCGAGTAGAAATCCGTCCAGCGCTGGCCTTCCGCGGCCATCCGGTCCAGGTTCGGCGTGCGGATCGTCGGATGCCCGTAGCAGCCCAGATCGCCCCAGCCGAGGTCGTCGGCGTAAATGATGACGACGTTCGGGGCGTCCTGCAGCGCCAGGAGGAGCGCCAGCGTGATCATCTCAGAATGTGCTCCGCGACGCGTTTCACGTACTCGTTCGGGTCCGCTTTAAGGCCGCTCACCGCCGGCTTCAGCGACGCCGCCTTCGGGCCCAGGGCGTCGATCGCCAGCAGCGCGTGGTGCCGCGCCCAGTCGTTCGGCTCCTTCAGGCCCTTTTCCAGCGCCGCGAGGGCCTCCTCCGTCCCCAGCGCCTCCGCCGCCGCGAACCGGACGGCGGGGGCGACGTCCGCCAGCGCCTTGCGCAGGACCTCGTGCCGCGAGCCGCGCGCGAGCAGGCCCGTGACGCCCCAGTAGCGGACGGCGGGATCGACGTCCTCCGCGAGCGCGGCGAGCTTCGCCTCGTCGGCGGGATCGCGCCGCGCCGCGACGGCCGCGGCGGCCATGAGCTTCTCGAGCGGATAGCTTTCCGGCTTCTCGCGGACGGCGTCGTAGGCCGGCGTGCCGCCGAAGCGCGTCCTCAGGTCCGGCTCCGGGAGGAAGCCGAGGTCCTTGATCTCCAGGATCCAGCCGTCGAGCGCGGCGCGGAGGCGGTCGAGCGTCCCCGCCATCGCCGGGTCTCCCGCGAGGTTCTTCACTTCGTGCGGGTCGGCGTCGCCGTCGTAGAGCTCCTCGAAGGGCTTGGTCTCGAAGAAGCGGCGCTGGACGGGATCGAGCGTGCCCGCGTCGAACGCCCGCTGCCAGACTTTCATCGTGGGCATCTCGTACATGTAGCTCACGTGCTGGGCCCAGGGCCGGTGCGGCATGTAATTGCGGATGTACTTGTAGCGGGCGTCGCGGGCGCAGCGGAGGAGGTCGATCCGATCGTCCATCCGGTCGCGGAACCCGAAGACGAAGTCGCGGGGCGGCGCGGCTTGCGGGCCGAGGAACGGCTTGCCCTGCATGGCGGCCGGGACCTTCACGCCGGCGAGGCTGAGCACGGTGGGGCCGTAGTCGACGAAGCTGATCAGGCGGTCGGAGGTCGTGCCCGCCCCC
>DASVNH010000194.1:0-25543 GCA_036383955.1 Planctomycetota bacterium
GTTCAGGCGACGCCTCAACGTTAACTCAGGCTTCGTGGGCGTCGACCTTGACGATCTTGAGGCCCTTGGGGTTGGCGAACTGCATCTCCATCAGGTCGATCAGCGCCTGCCGGCTGATGGGGGTGTCGCCGTCCGTCGTGGAGCCTTCGACTTCCACCAGGATCACGAAGCGCTTCACCGGGGCCGGTTTGCGGGGAGCCATGGTCGCCTCCTTTTATTTTTCCTGCCGGAACGGCCGTTCAAACTCGGGCTCCAGGCCCAGCGGGATGGGCAGCGCGCCCGCCGTGAGGACGATCGCCAGATCTTTGCACTCGCGCTCGCCGCCGACCCCGGTGATCCGGCCCGACCCGCCGAACTTGCTCGTCTGCACCGTCGGCGCGGAGTTCAGCTTCCCGTCGAGGAGGATGGCGAGCATCCCCGGCGGCCGTCGCGCGTACAGCAGCGCGGCCGCGTCGTCGAACTTCGCCGCGCCCTTCGCGTCGAGCTCGAAGGCGACGTACCACTCGCTCGTCCCGCTCGGCATGAGCTGGCTTTGGGGTTCCGCGTGGATCACCCGGCCGCCCTCGAGCGCGCAGGTCGTCCGGATCAGCAGCTTCTTGTGCTCGATCTCCTTCCGGTCGTGCTCGACGGCCTCGTAGCCCGCCGGGACGAGGCCGTCCGCCTTGTACTTCTCCTGGACGTCGCGGTCGGCCGTGACGCGGAACTCCAGCTTGCCGGCGCGGCGGAGGAGGCGCTTGACGTCGGCGACGTCCTCCGGCTTCGCCTTGGGGATCCGGATCAGGAGGAGGTCGCCCTCGCGCGCCACCTCGGCGCCGAGGCCGAGGGCGGCGACGCGGCCGCGGACGACGTCCTCGACTTCCTTCGGCGCGCCGGCGGGCAGCCGGTAGCCGAGCTCCTGCCCTTCGACGACGGCGGGGCGCCGCAGCAGGACCGCGAACAGGAGGACGCTGAACACGGAGAGGGTCAGCAGCCCCTGGCCGAGCGTCGCGCGCTTCATCCCGGTCATCGTATCCGTTAGAGTAGGCGGATGAAACCGATCCTGATCCTCGGACTGCTCCTCGGGGCGCGGCAGGAGGCCGACGTCCTCCTCAAGAACGCCCTGATCGTGGACGGGACCGGCGCGCCGGCGTTTCAGGGAGACGTCGCGATCCGCGGCGGCGCCATCGCCGGCGTGGGCGCCTGGGCCGGCGGCGCCGCGAAGACGATCGACGCGACGGGCCTGGTCGTCGCGCCGGGCTTCATCGACCTGCACTCGCATTCCGACGCCCCGATCGTCGCGGCCGAGACGCGCGACAACTACAACTTCACGTCGCAGGGCTGCACGACGATCGTCACCGGCAACTGCGGCGGCGGGACGGTGGACGTCGGGCCCATGTTCGACAGCCTGGAAAAGAACGGCGCGGGGACGAACGTCATCCATCTGCTGCCGCACGGCTCGATCCGCTCGAAGGTCTTCGGGAGCGTCCGGCGGCCGCCGACGGACGTCGAGCTCGCGAAGATGAAGGCCCTCGTGGAGAAGGGGATGCGCGAGGGGGCGTGGGGGATGTCGACCGGCCTGATCTACGTCCCCGGCACGTACGCGGAGACGGACGAGATCACGGCGCTGGCGAAGGTCGTCCACGGCTTCGGCGGGCTGTACGCGAGCCACATCCGGAGCGAGGCGAAGGACCTGCTCGAGTCGATCCGCGAGGCGATCCGGATCGGCGAGGGCTCGGGATGTCCGGTCCACGTCTCGCACCTCAAGTGCTCGACGAAGGAGGCGTGGGGGCAGATGGAGGCGGCTTGCGGGCTGATCGAGGCGGCCCGCGCGCGCGGCCAGAACGTCAGCGCCGACCAGTATCCGTACACGGCGTCGTCGACGTCCCTGGCCGCCTACACCGTGCCGTCGTGGGCGCTCGAGGGCGGCGGTCTGGTGAAG
Source organism: Planctomycetota bacterium (assembly GCA_036383955.1). Lineage (GTDB taxonomy): Bacteria > Planctomycetota > MHYJ01 > MHYJ01 > JACPRB01 > JACQFK01. Next base: position 1,919 of record DASVNH010000194.1, read on the forward strand.
CGGCTCGACGACCCCGCGGACGGCCCGCGGATCCGGGCGGCGATCCGGGAGAACTTCGAGAAGCGCGACGGCCCCGACAAGATCATGGTGGCGAGCTTCGCGAAGAACGCGGACTACAACGGGAAGACGCTGAAGGCGATCGCGGGGGAGGGCGACCCGGTGGACACGGTCGTCGAGATCCTCAAGGCGGGCGGGGCGCAGGCGATCGGGTTCTCGATGCGCGAGGAGGACATGCTGCTCGCCATGCGGAAGGACTGGGTGGCGACGGCGAGCGACGGCAGCGCGCGGCGGCCGGGCGCGCATCCGCACCCGCGGAACTTCGGGACGTTTCCGCGGAAGATCGGGCTCTACGCGCTGGAGAAGAAGGCGCTCACGCTCGAGGCGGCCGTGCGGTCGTCGAGCGGCCTGCCCGCCGAGATCCTCGGCCTGAAGGACCGCGGCGTCGTGAAGGCGGGGATGAAGGCGGATCTGGCGGTCTTCGATCCGGAGCGCTTCATCGACCGCGCGACGTTCGAGAAGCCCAACCAGTACGCGACGGGGATCCGCTGGGTCTTCGTGAACGGCGAGGCGGTCATCGCCGACGGCAAGAAGACCGACGCCCTCCCCGGCAAGCCGCTCCGCCTCGCGTCAACGAAATGACGCGGTCATTTCGTCAACGCGAACATCCCGCGGATGGCCTCGTCGAACTCGACGCCCGGGGCGTCGAGCCGCTCCATCCGCGCCGTCAGATCGATCCAGACCCGTTTCCCCTCGACGACGCTGATGACGCCGCGGAGCTCGACGGCCCGGGCGCCTTGCCCCTTGGCGGGCGTCGCCATCGTGTAGTCCACCCGGAGGTCCTGGGACGGCAGCGTCCAGGTCTGTCCCGGCCAGGCGGAGAGCATGGACAGCTTCAGCGTTTCCAGCCCGCGGACGTCGGGCTCCCGCTCGTCCCACCGCTCCCAGCGGAGCTCGTACGACTCGTAATAGCCGGAGATATCCGTCGCCCAGAAGTCGACGAGGACGGGACCCTCCTGAGACGCCGCCAGCGTCTTCAAGCTCGCGGAGCTTCAGCCGCGGAAGTCGGCTTCCTCCGCGGACAGCGTGTTCAAGGCCGCCGGCGGCGCCCACACGAGCACAGGGAGCAGGAGGAGGATCTTCATGCCCTCTTGGACGGGCGGGCGCCGGAAATGCACCCGGGAATCCCGATCTGTGGTAGGGTTGGGGCCCGACGATGGGGCGGGCCTACTTCGCGATCGGCGTCACGACGGTGCTCTGGGCGGGCAACTTCACGGCCGCCAAGATCGGGACGTCGCAGCTGGACCCCTGGTTCATCACGGCCGTGCGGATCCTCGCGACGGCCCTCGTCTACTGGCTGCTGCTGCCGCCGGACCAGCGCCGCTTCACCCGCGAGGAGATCCGCGCGGTCCTGCCGATCGGGGTCCTCGGCATCGCGGTCAACCACGCCTGCTTCGCGGCCGGGATCAAGATCACGACGCCCTCCCACTCGGCGGTGATCCACGCGCTCATCCCCGTCTTCGTGGGCGTGGCCGCCTGGCTGCTGCTGCACGAGCGCTTCGGCCCGGCCGGGATCTTCGGGATGCTGCTGGCGGTCGCGGGCGCGCTGGTCGTCGTGCTCGGGGCGACCCGCGCGGAGGTCCGCGGGCTGTGGGTGGGCGACGTCCTGACGACCGTCGGCATCACGGCCTTCTCGCTCTACACGGTGCAGGGGCGCAAGGTGCTGCGCACGATGGACAGCGTCCGGGCCGTCACGCTGAGTTTCGTCGTGGCCGCCCCGTTCATGCTTCCCATCCTGGCCTGGAGCGCCCTGGGCCGGCAGGACTGGGGCGCCGTCACCTGGAAGGGCTGGACGGCCCTCGCCTACATGTTCGTCTGCGCCAACCTGGTCTGCTACCGGCTCCACATCTACGCCCTGCGCCATCTCAAGGCCGGCCAGGTGGCGGCCTTCACCACGCTGCAGCCGGCGATCGGGATCGGCGTGGCGGTGGCGGCGGGCGTCGACCGCCTGACGACGTCCGTCGCGATCGGCGCCGCGCTCGCGCTCGCGGGCATCGTGCTGGTCCAATTGCGGCCTTCGCCTCGCTGAATCGGGACAGATCCGGCCGCTTCAACTAGAATGACGCCGAATGGACTGGTCGGCGGCCATCGCGAGGGCGGACGCGCTCGCGGCGAAGCATAAGGGATCGGCGCCGACCCTCGAGTTCGCGAAGGCCGTCCTGCGCTACCAGCAGGAGATCTACCGGAAGGCCGGGACGTCGCCGCGCAAGGACGTCCAGCGCCTGGACACGGCGATGCTGGCGGGATTCGTGCCCGACTTCCTCCAGCTGGTCGAGACGCACGGGCCGCCGGAGCTGGCGGCGCAGGCGCAGAAGTTCCACGACCGGCAGGACTGGGACCAGGTGCTGCGCTCGTGCTGGCAGCAGGCCCACGACCGCCTGGACCTGCTGGCGCGGATGATCCTGCAGCCGTACGTGCAGTACCTGGCGGAGCGCTGGCGGGTGGAGGTCGGCACGCTCGAAGGCGGCGCCGGCTCGTGCCCGTTCTGCTCGCGGGCGCCGCTGCTGGGGGTGGACAACGGACGTCGGACGCTCCTCTGCTCGCTCTGCTCGGATGAGTGGGCGTATCCGGAGGGGCAGTGCCCGGGATGTCAGGCCCGGAAGATCAAGCTGCTGAAGTACCGCCCGTTCCCGCACGTGCGGGTGGAGGCCTGCGAGGCCTGCGGGCACTACCTGAAGACGGTGGACGTCCGCAAGGACCCGGCCGCCGTCCCGCTGGTGGACGAGATCGCCTCGGCCGAGCTCGACAAGCAGGCCCGGGAAGAGGGCTTCACCAAGTTCGAGCCCAACCTGGCGGGCCAATAGCTCGTCGAATCTAGAATCTAGAATCTTGAAGGTCGTCCCCCCAACCCCCCGGGGGGGCACGTGGCGCGGCTAATCGATGTGGCCGGCCCACCAGTTCGGGGCGACTTGTTTGAACGACCCTAGCGGAACGACCTGGGTGGCGTTTGGGTTCACGGGGGAATGTATGGTGACCCACGTGCCCCCGAATGCCCCCAAGTCTTTGTTGTAGAAGGTTGCGACGAGCGCCCCGTCCTGATGCCACACAACGTCAAGGTGGCGGCCGGACTTGATGTAGTGGTGTCGCTCGTTGTTCAGCTCCATTTCCTTAAGCGGCCGCAAGCTGGAGGGATCCCTGTTTTCGGCGACGAAAAAGAAGGCCATTCGACGTTCCGGCACCTCCAGCTTCTTCAAGGTCGCCAGAATGGCCTCATAACGGTCTCGGTGGCGCTCGTAGTTGCCCTCATTATCTTTGCGGGTCGAATGAATGAGGTAGACCGGATAGAGAAGGGGCCAAGCCAGCGCGAATAGCCCGAGAGCCAGTCCGATCCAGACCGCTCGCTTCATTTCCTCATTGGACAATTTCGCACGCGAAGTTGCCTGGAGCGTTCGCACGCCCCCGGGGGGGGGGAAGGGAGGACCCCTTCTAGATTCCAGATTCGAGATTCTCTTTTAACATAACAGTATTGCAGTTTATGCGTCATAATACTGTCAATGAACGAGACATCGACCCTGACGCTCGAGGAGCTGTGCCGCGAGGTGACGGCGGAGCTCGGCCGCCGGAACCTGCGCGAGGCGCAGGAGGACGGCCGGGTGAGCGCCGCCCCCGACGCCCGGACGGTCCGCTACTACGCGACCTACGGGCTCGTGGACCGGCCTTCGAAGGTGGGTCGCGAGGTCCGCTACGGCCGCCGCCACGTCCTGCAGCTGGTCGCCCTCAAGGCGCTGCAGGCCCGGGGCGTGCCGCTCGCGGAAATCCAGGCGCGCGTCTACGGCCGGAGTAACTCCGAGCTGGAAACGCTTCTCCGCACGGAAGAAGAGGCCCGCGGGCGCCGCCCGGCCCCGCGGCCGGCGGCCGTCGTCTGGCGCGAGCTCGCCCTCGAACCGGGCCTGAAGCTGATGGTTGAAGAAGGTTGGGCGCCCGGGATGTCCCCGGACGCCCTTGAACATAAAGTCCGCGCCGCGCTCGCCGCGCTGGGAGGTAAGTGAACATGATCGCCGCCGCCGTTCCGATGTCCGACGTACTCGCCGGGAAAAAGTCCCGCGGGATCGGTTGCCTCCGCGTCACCCGCGACGCGAAGACCGCCACCCTGCCTCTCGCCGGCGTCAAGATCGCCGCCCGCGTCGCGGACCGCGTGGCGCAGGTCACGATGGAGCAGTCCTTCCAGAATCCCTTCAGCGAGGCCCTGGAAGCCGTCTACATCTTCCCGCTCGCCGGCGGCTCCGCCGTCAGCGCCTTCGAAATGAAAGTCGGCGACCGCGTCATCAAGGGCGTCGTCAAGGAGCGCGGCCAGGCCCGCCAGGACTACCAGGAGGCCGTCAAGAAGGGCAAGCGCGCCGCCCTCCTCGAGCAGGACCGCGACGACGTCTTCACCGTCCAGGTCGGCAACCTCCCGGCCGGCGAAACCGTCAGCGTCAAGATCACCTACTCCGAGCGCCTCCCGTTCTTCGACGACGGCGCCACCGAGCTCCGCCTGCCCCTCGTCGTCGCCCCCCGCTACATCCCCGGGAAGGCCGTCGACCGCGACCCCGTCGGCGCCGGCGTCGAGTGGGACACCGACCAGGTCCCCGACGCCTCCCGCGTCACCCCGCCGCGGCTCGCCCCCGGCTTCGATCCCAAGGTGGCGCTGACGATCGACGTCCGTCTCGACGACGACCGCCTCGCCGACCTCGCCTGCTCGCAGCACGCCACCCGCCTGAGCGACGGCCACGTCGCCCTCGCGCGCCAGGACGAGCTGCTCGACCGCGACTTCGTGCTCCGCTGGAGGCCCGCCGACGAGAAGCTCTCGACGTCCCTCCTCGCCACGAAGGACGGCTTCGGCCTCCTCTCCCTGCTGCCCCCCAAGCGCGACGGCTTCCTCGGCCGCGCCCGGGACGTCGTCTTCATCCTCGACCGCTCCGGCTCCATGGGCGGCGTCAAGATGTCGTCCGCCGCCCGCGCCTGCTCGATGCTGCTCGACACCCTGAGCCCCCGCGACCGCTTCGCGATCTGCGCCTTCGACGACTCGACCGAGTGGTTCGACTTCAAGGCGGCCGACGAGGCCGCGCGCGAGGCCGGGCACGCGTTCCTGCGGGGCGTCGACGCCCGCGGCGGCACCGAGCTGAATCCCGCGATGACGGAAACGCTCGCGAAGCTGAAGAAAGCGGAGGGCCGCGCGCCGGTGGTCGTCGTCATCACCGACGGCCAGGTCGGCAACGAATCGGCCGTGCTGGCGAGCGTCCAGAAGGACGCCGGCGACATCCGCCTCTTCACGCTGGGCATCGACACCGCCGTGAACCAGGGCTTCCTGAAGCGGCTGGCCTCGCTCGGCGGCGGGACGTCGACGTTCGTCGAGCCGGGCACCGCGCTCGAAGACGCGCTGCGGGCCGTCGGCCGCGAGATCGGCCGGCCGCTCGTCACGGACCTGACGATCGACGGCGCCGAAACGGCGTCGCGGATCCCCGACCTCTTCGAGGGCCGCGCGGCCTCGGTCTTCGCCAAGGTGAAGCCGGGGACGTCGGTCGTGATCAAAGGCAAGACCGCCGACGGCAAGCCCTTCGAAGCCAGGGTCAAGGCGAAGGAGATCGACCTCCCCGCGATCGGCCATCTCTGGGCCCGCGCGCGCGTGGCGGAGCTCGAGGACCACTACCGGCTCGAGCCCGGGCGGCAGGCGGAGATCCAGAAGGAGATCATCGCGCTGGCCGTGGCCCACACGCTGCTCACCCGCTTCACCGCGTTCGTGGTCGTGGACGAGAAGGAGATCGTGAATAAGGGCGGCGAAGGCCGTACCGTGGTCCAGCCCGTCCACATGCCCGCTCAGTGGGAGATGGCGGATCTCACCCGTTCCAAGTCGGGGCCCGGCGGCGGCATGGGCGCCCAGAATTGCATGCCGGCGCCCTGCGTCGCGGCGCCGATGTCGGCCAAGCGCAAGTCGGCCGTCGGCAGGCTTGGCAGCCTGAAGGATGGGGCGTGCGAGCGCGAGATCGCCGATCCCCAGCCCACGCCCGCCCAGGAGAAGGCGGTGGCGAAGGCGCTCGACGCCCTCCGCAAGCTGCTCGACGCCCCCGCGCCGGACGCGAAGGCGATCCGGAAGGCCGTCGAAGCGCTCCGCAAGGCCCTGGCGGCGTCGCCGCTGGGGATGTCGCTGGCCTCGCTCCAGCGGGCTTTGAAAGTGGAGGTCGCGGATCTCCTGGCGGCGCTGGAGGCCCCGGGGGACGTCGCCCCGGTCCTCGCGAAGGCGCGCGCGGCGCTCTCGCTCGGCGCGGCCGAGGAGAAGCGCTTCTGGGAGACGACCGTCTAAGGCGGCTCGCGGGGGGTGCTAACGAAATGGCCAGGCCAGAACGTTAGCACCCCCCTTTCAGTCTCCGGGCGGGCGTGATAGACTCGTTGAGAATGCGCCGTTTTTACCTCTCGGTGATCTCCGGCCAGCGCCGCGGGCCCTGGGCGGCGTTTCTCCGGGGCTTCCTCGCCTGCGCGACGGCGCTCTACGTGGTCCTGCACGGCGCGCGCCGCCTGCTCTACCGGATCGGCCTGTTCCGCTCGCACCGCTTCCCGTGCCCCGTCGTGTCGGTCGGCAACGTCACCGCCGGGGGCACCGGCAAGACGCCGCTCGTCGAGTTCATCGCCCGCTGGTTCGCCCGCAAGAACTTCCGCATCGCCGTGCTCGCCCGGGGCTACGGGCGCGTGGCGGACGGCGCCGACGACGAGGACCTCCTCTCCGAGATGCAGCTCGAGAACGCGGTCCGCCTCGCCGGCCGCGACCGCGTGGCCAACGGGCGCCGCGCCCTGGCCGACTATCACGCCGACCTCCTCCTGCTCGACGACGGCTTCCAGCACTACCGCGTGCGGCGGGACCTCGACATCGTGGCCGTCGACGCCACCAACCCCTTCGCCAACGAGCGCCGCCTCCCCCGCGGGCTGCTGCGCGAGGCGCCCGACGCCCTGCGCCGCGCCGACCTCGTGGTGCTCACGCGGACCGACCAGGTCACGCCCGCCGAGCTCGAGGCGCTGCGCGCGCGGATCGGGCCGGCCGTCGAGACGGTCCACAAGCCGGTCGTGGTGCGCAATCTGAGCGCCCGCAAGCAGGTCGGCCTCGAGTGGCTGCGGGGCCGCTCCGTCTACGCCTTCTGCGGCGTCGGCAATCCCGAGGCCTTCCGCCGCACGCTCGAGTCGCTCGGCGCGGAGGTCGTGATGTTCCGCGCCTTCGACGACCACCACGCCTACACGGCGCAGGACATCCGCCGCCTCGGCGCGGAGGCGCAGGAGTTCATGGCGGAGGCCGTGATCACGACGGAGAAGGACGCGACCAAGGTCAGCCCCGAGGGATTCGACCGGCCTCTCGCGGCCCTGCGGGTGGAGATCGAAGTCACGCGGAACGAGGAGCTGCTCGAGGAGCGCCTGCTCGCGGTGGCGCGCGACATCCCGCGCCGGGCGCCGGCGCCCATCGGCCGATGAGCGACCGCAAGAAAGAGTTCCGTCTCCTGCGCTGGCGCCCCGTCCAATTTCTGGTCTACCTGATCCTGCGCTCCGTCGTGATGGTCGTCACCATGTTCCCCCACGACGCGGCCCCGGCCATCGGGCGCTTTCTCGCCTGGGTGCTTCGGACCCTCGACCGCAAGCACGTGCGGATCGCGTTGAAAAACGTTCGCGCCTCCGCGGGCCACCTGGAGACCGGGGATCCGGAACGCTTCGTCCGCCGGGTCTACCGGCACCTCATGCTGGGCTTCGTCGAGATGCTGATGATCCCCCGCCTGATCCAGCAGAACACGCTGGAGCGCCACATCCGGTGGGTCGGCATCGACCGCCTGGAGGCGCTCCTCGCCGAGGGGAATGGCGTCATCGTGACCGTCGGCCACCTGGGGAGCTGGGAGATGATCGCCCTGGCGGGAGGACGTCGCGGCTACCCGCTGAACTCGGTCGCCCGGCCCATCGACAATCCCTGGGTCAACGACTACCTGAACCGCTTCCGGTCGTCGACCGGCCAGGAGCTCATCTCCAAGTACGACGCCGTGGGCTCGATGATCCGCGCGCTCAAGCGCAAGGAGGTCCTGGTCGTGCAGGTCGACCAGGACGCGCGGCATTCCGGCGTCTACGTGAAGTTCTTCGGGCGTCCGGCCTCGACCCACCGCAGCCCGGCCGTCCTGTCGATCAAGTACGGGGCTCCCATCGTGCCGCTGAACATCTACCGCGAGGGGAAGCTGCATTACGCGGTCGCGGGCACGACCATCCGGCCCGAGGACTACCGCGACGAGGCCGACCCGGTGAAGGCGATCGTGCAGGAGTACACCCGCCAGTGCGAGGGCTTCGTCCGGGCGCACCCCGACCAGTGGTTCTGGCTGCACGACCGCTGGAAGACCGCCGAGCGCGTCGCCCGCGTCGACGCCGCCGCCGTCGTCTGACGAACTCCCAACTCCAAACCCCCAACTCCCAAGGCGTTTCCCCCTGCCCCCCCGGGGGGAAAGGGGGGGATCCTTTGGGATTTGGGAGTTGGCCCTTGGGAGTTCCCTAGTACTTCTTGTTGGCCCACTCCTTCTTGCGGGGCTGGCGGAACTCCATCGTGAAGCCGCCGACGGCCTGCTCCAGCGGCCGGTAGCAGCGCCGTTCCTTGCCCTGGCCGAAGACGGGGAGCACGGCGCGGTGCTCGAGCTCCACGCGGCGGACCTGCCCGGGCTCGAAGGCCTTGGGGTTGATCTCGACGCCGATCGCCATGCCCAGGCAGTGGTCGTCCATGAAGGGCAGGCGGAAGGCGGCCTTCGCGTCGCGCGCCGTGAGGACGACGTGGTCGACGAAGGGCACGCCGAGCGTCTTGTCGCGGTCGCCGTCGGTGATCTGGAAGCCCTTCACGCCCTCCTTGCCGATCCAGCGCTTGAACGTCGCGCGCGGGACGGCGATGTGGACGCGGCCGGCGGCGCGGCCGAACTCCGAGCGCAGCAGCAGCGTGTTCTGGCCGATCGCCTGATCGCGGGTCCAGAACGCGCGCAGCACCTTCGCCAGCGGCCCGCCCACCGTGAAGTACTTCCAGATGATGTTGGGCATCGGGGAGGCCGGGAGATTGTCGACGTCGAACACGACCAGGTTCCGCTGGGCGAGGCGCGGCTCGACGAGCGGGGAGGCGTCGTTCGCCGGCCAGCCCTCGTCGCTCCGGCGGATGCCGACCTTCACGCAGACGTGCGAGGGGTTCGTCGTGATGTAGTCCGTCGCGCTCACGCCCACGGGGAGGGTGAAGACGCCGTCCGCGACCGCCTGGTTGACCGCGAGGATCAGGCCGTCGAAGACCGGCTTCACCGGGAAGCGGAAGCCCACGATGTCGTAGGCGCGCGACTTGAGGAAGTACTGGTCGTAGATGCCGGACGTCGAGGTGATGTCGGTGTTCGACAGCGAGGGCAGCTGGACGGCGGGGGTGGCGCCGCCGGTGCCCCAGGCCATGGCGTAGCCGACGGCCTGCACTTCCGGGGTGACGGCGGCGCCGGGGCCGCTGGGCCCGGAGTAGCGGCCGCCGGCGGCGTCGCCGCGGTTGCCCACGACGGCCGCCAGGTAGTACTCGGCGCCGTTGTGGAGGGTGGACGGGGTGGCGTGGGCGCCGGTCGCGGGGTCGACGAGGTAGATGAGGGAGCTGGCCCAGAAGTTGGGCGGGACGGTGCCGGGGCGGGTGCCGTCGTCGGTGGCGGAGCTGCAGGCGAAGACCTTGGGGCCGCCGGCGTCGGGGCCGGTGGGGACGGTGCCGCCGCCGGGGACGGCGATGAACGTGGGGATGTCGTTGGGCCGTCCGGCGTTGATCCAGTCGGCGAAGGCGTTGACGAGGGGGGTGCCGCCGAAGTCGGCCCAGGCGGCGGCGGCGCCGGCGCCGAAGGGCATGGCGAACCAGGTCTGGCCGTCGTAGGTGAAGCTGGGCGTGCCCGCGGCCTTGGCGTTGAGGACGCCCCAGAGCGGGCTGGTGGCGGTGGTGGCGCCGATGATGGGGACGGTGCCGCCGGTGCGGACGAGGGTGAGGAGGTTGGTGGCGCTGGTGTAGTTGACGCCCTGGGGCCCGGGGGCGACGCCGTGGAAGGTGCCTTCCATGACGTGGCCGAGGGACTGGAACTTCTTGAAGAGGGTGAAGAAGTAGCTGGGATTCGCCATGGGCGGATCTCCTCTCAATGGGCGGGGGACGGAGGGGCGCCGGGAGATCCGACCATCCTCCCTCGGACACCTCGTCCCCCGGCGCGGACGCAACGGTAGCGCCGCTCCCGGGAATCCGTCAATGAAATTAGCCGCCCCCCAGTTCTAATTTTCAGTTACGTCGTCCCCCGAGGGGGGGGAAGGGGGGGAGCTTCCTTGACCTTGACCGTGACCTACTTTTCTTCGGCGTCCATCCAGGCCAGCATCTGGCGGACTTTGTCCTGGGTGGGCCGGGAGGCCTGGCGGATGCGCAGGATCATGACGCAGGCCTCGCGGGCCTGGCCGCGCTCCTGGGCGAGGGACGCGAGGCGGGCCAGCGCCCAGAGGGTTTCGCCGGCGAGCACGGCCACGCGCTCCTCGCGGTCCAGGCCGAGCGCCTGGGCGTCGCGCAGGTTCTTCATCGCGTCGTCGCGGAGGCCGAGCTCCAGCTCCACCCGGGCCATGTTGACGTAGGGATTGGGATCCGCGGAGCAGGCCGCGCGGGCCCGGCGGAAGTGGTCGAGCGCCTTCGCGGGCTCCTTGATCTCCGCGTGAAGCTTGCCGAGGTCGTTGTGGACCTCGCCGAACTGGGGCCAGGCGGCGAGGGCCTCCTCGTACTTGAGGCGGGCTTCCGTCATGCGGCCCTGCGCGTGCAGCACCCGGGCCCGGTCGTAGAGGGCCCGCGCGCGCTGGATCTCCGGCCGCGGCAGGGTCCGCACCACCAGGGGGTGCGTCACCGCCGCCGCTTCCGCGCCCGAGCGCGCCACGGCGCGCACCCGCAGGCGCAGGTTGATCGTCTCCACGTTCGGCACGATCCAGGCGAAGGAGGCCGTCGCCTCCAGCCCGCCGGCGACCGGCAGCCAGGGGGCGCCGTCGACCTGGTACTGCAGCTCGGCGGAGCCTTCCTTGAAGTCGGGGTCGAGGGCGTGCCACTTGAGCACGACCTCCTGTCCGCCGCGCCACTCGACGGGGGCGGCGGGATCCTCCCAGGCCAGCCGGGGAGCCTTGACGGGCATGCGGACCTCGACGCGGAAGCGCGGATCGGCGGCCTGCCCGGGCTTGGGCTCGGGGGTGCGGTTGCTGACGCTGTCGCCGAGCTGGGCGTAGAAGTCGTAGATGCCGTCCTCGGGGACCGTCACCTTGCAGCGGATGACGCCCTCGGACCATTCGCCCCACTCCTCCGTCACGCCGGCGTCGCGGGCCGTCTTCCAGATCCGGCCGGCGTCCCTCGACACCCACAGCGACCGGAAGGCGGGCTTTTCGCCCTTCGAGTCGACCCGGAGGGTGAACTCGCGGGCGGGGACCACGCGCCGCTCCTGGGCGGCCGCGGCGCCGGAGGCGACGGCCAGGGCGGCCCCGACGGCCAGGGCGTGCTTGACGATGGAGGCGAAAGTCTTCATACGAGCTCCAAGCTCCGCGTTCCAAGCCCGAAGCGGACCTGAAGAGCGGCTATGGAACCTATCGGCAAACCGGAACCGGAACCGGAACGGGAACCGGGGGAGCGGTACGCGCGCCGGTTCCGGACGTCGGGTCCGGGTCCGGTCGTTAGCGGAGCGCCTTGGCGGCTTCGCCCCGGTCGTCCTTGAACGTGAAGATCTGGGAGAGGCCCAGGAGGTCGAAGACCTCCTTCACGTTGGGGCTGGGGCGCATGAGGATGATGTTGCCGTCGTTCTCCTGGGCGGTGCCGATGGCGCCGATGAAGACGCCGGCGCCGGCGGAGGAGATGTAGTCGAGGCCGGAGAGGTCGACGACGAGCTTGTAGTGGCCTTCTTCGAAGATGTCGTTGATCGTCTTCTCCAGCTCCTCGAACGTATGGGCGTCGAGGAAGCCTTTGACGGAGAGCAGAACGACGCCCTCGGGCAACTTCTCCTTCAGGATCTGAAAAGCCGGCATAGAAAGCGGTCCTATCGGATGAATTTGACGAGAGTCAGTTCGTTCTTAACGCCGTCGCGGAATTTGTAACGCACTTCGTCCATGATCTGGCGCATGAGGAAGATGCCCAGGCCCTTCTTGTGGCCCCGGGTGACGTGCTCCTTCATGTCGGGGTTGGGGATGCTTTCCGGGTTGAAGACCCGCCCGGAGTCGCGGATCATGATCTTGAACTGGTCGTCGTCGGCCTCGACCTCGATCTCGATCGACCCGTCCGCGCCCTCGTCGTAACCGTGCTCGATGATGTTGGTGACGGCCTCGTCGACGGCCAGGATGACCTTGTTTTCCTCTTCCTTGGCCAGGCGGCTCTGGCGGATGAGGCGGGAAACGAAATCGCGCACGAGCATCAGGTGCTTCGTGTCGTTGGATACGACCAGTCGGTCTTTCAGGGTCTCGCCCATCCCATTCCCGCGCTAGAGGTACCGCAGAGTCACGATCGTGATGTCGTCCGACTGCGGGGCATTCCCCTTATGTTCATCGAGCGATTTCACGAGAAGATTCAGCATCTGATTCGAATCCCGCGTCGCCAGCTGCTTCACCAGCTGGAAAAACTTGTCGTCCCCGAACTCCTGGTTGGCCGCGTTCATGGCTTCCACCGTTCCGTCGGTGTACAGCACGATCCGGTCACCCCGCCCGAGCGTCAGCTTCTCTTCCTTGACCGTCCGCTCGAAGACCGGCCCCTTGTCGAATCCCAGCGCGATCCCGTTCGGATTGACCAACTGGATCTGGTTGGTCGCCGCGCGCCACACCACCATCGGGTTATGGCCCGCGCTCGCCACCTTCATCTCGTTGGTGCGCTTGTCAAGTATACAGTACAACGCCGTGACGAACATGCCCTTTTTGATGTCCTGGGCCAGCATCCGGTTGGCCTTCCCCAGGGTGTCCCCCGGAGAGGTGTTGCGGGCCCGCTCGGCCTCCATTCGGATGAAGGCGCGGGCCATGGTCATGACCAGCGACCCGGGGATGCCCTTCCCTGAGACGTCCGCCACGATGATCCCCTCGTTGTGCTCGTCGATCTCGATGAAGTCGTAGTAGTCGCCGCCGACTTCCTTCGACGGCCGGTAATACGCGCTGATGTCGTAGCCGGGGATCTTCAGCATCCGCTTCGGCACCAGGTTCGACTGGATCTCGCTGGCGATCGCGAGGTCGTGCTCCAGGGCCTTCGTCGTCAGCTCCTGCTCGTGCGCCCCCTTGAGCGCCTGCGTCATCCGGTTGAAGGTCGAGGCGAGGAGGCCGATCTCGTCCGTCGAGGTCACCGCCGTCTGGTGGGCCAGGTTGCCGGCCGAGACCTCCGTGATGTCCGCCATCAGCGTCTTGATCGGCTCCGTGATCAGCGTCGAGATCCAGATCGCGATGCCCGTCCCCAGCAGGATCGAGACGAAAACCGGCAGCAGCACGAAGGCCCGCAGGGAGGCCTTGGCGTCGTTGATGTGCTCCAGGGAGAGGATCGCGTTGAAGCGCAGCTTGAGCGCCTCCCCGAACTTCCGCTCCTGGGAGTACAGGCGCACCGTCGTCCCCGAGTTCGTCTCCAGGCCGTCGCTGATCGTGACGCCGTCCACGACGCGGCTGGACGCCTTCTCGAAGCGGATCGTCTGCGACTTCTCGCTTTCCACGGCCTGGACGCCGGGGCCTTCGCTCGAGCTCGTGGTGATGTCCTGCACCGTGATGTTCAGGATGTCCCGGCCCGCGCCCACGTCCCGCGCGTCCGACTTCAGGGGCGTCAGGGCCGGCCCCAGCGGGTCGGTCAGGGCCATGAAGCGCGCCACGAAGGTCTCGTCCTTGAAGGTCGACGCGTAGGCCGTCGTCAGCCGCTGCCGCGCCGCCTCCGGCAGGTTCGGGGCGGAGCCCAGGACGTCGAGGATCCCCTGCGTGAGCCGGCGGGCGGCGTCCTGCTTTTCGGGGCCCAGGCGGTCGATCACCGTCTCGTAAAGGCGCTTGAGGTCGCCGTTGCGGAGCACCTCGGCCTTGGTGTGGTCGCCCCAGTTCGGCCCGAAGAGGGTCTGGAGCATCTGGTCGAGCTTCTGGCGGCGGTCGTCCTTGGACTGGTAGATCGCGTAGTTCCAGTAGGGGGCGTCGATGGTCGTGAGCGTCTTCACGAGGCGGACGCCCTTGGCGTCGATTTCGTCGTTGAGCTGGCCCACGGCCTTGGTGTAGACGACGACGAAGATGAGGATGGCGGTGACCACGGTGATGGCGGCCATGCCGAGGACGATCTTCCAGCGCAGGGACAGGCCCCGCGCCTGCATGTTGTTGAAGGAGACCTTGCGGCGGACCTGGGAGACGTCGCGGTCCTCCCCGCTGGAGACGAGCTCGGGGCCCTCGGAGACCTCTTCGTGGACGGGCATGGGGCGGCGGGGGGTGTTGCTGGTGCGGATGCGGGAGGAGGAGCCGGGCTTGACGGCCGGGCGGTCGTCGGAGGAGGGCCGCTTGGGGCCGTGCTTTCCCGGAATCTCGGCCATTATATCCGTCCGCTGCCCAGGAGCCGGCGCGCGCCCATCACGTACGTCGCTCCCGAGATCACCGTCGCGGCCAGCGAACCCCACATCAGCGCCGTCAACACGCCGGTCGACCAGCGCGAATCCGGGATCCAGGCCGCGTGTCCCACACCCCAACCCACCGTCAGGTTCTGGATGAACGTCTTGATCTTACCCCATACCGAGGCGGGAAAGGGGATTCCCGCCGCTTCCGCCGCTCCGCGGATGCCCGAGACCAGGAACTCCCGCCCCAGCACCACCACCGTGAACCACGCCGAGAAGATCCGGTCCAGCGGCTCGATCGTCAGAAAGAAGATGAACGCGCCGCAGACCAGGATCTTATCCACCAGCGGATCCGCGATTCTACCAAAATGCGTGACCTGCTGGTACTTGCGGGCCAGGTAGCCGTCCAGCAGGTCCGTCCACGCCGCGATCTGGAACAGCACGAACGCGGCGGTCAGCAGCCGCGGATCGTTCCGCTGGCTCCCCCAGCCCAGCGTCGCCAGGAACAGAATCGTAAAGACGAAGCGCCCCGAGGTGATCTTGTTCGGCAGGTTCATGAGCGGCGGGAATCAGGAATTACGAATCAAGAATCACGGCGACGTCCCCTCCCCCCCCCGGGGGGAAGGGGGATTCCTTGATTCGTGATTCCTGATTCTTGATTCTCCCTTAAACCAGGTCGCCGATCAGGTCGTAGACGTTCCAGCCGGTGATCCGGGCTTTCGCGATCCGGCCTTCCTCCGACGTCCCGTGCAGCGCGATCGTGGTGTCGATGTCGGGCGCGTCGCCCGCCGTGCGCCCCTCGAAGCGGTTCTTCCCGAGCTTCTTCTCGACGATGACGGGCACGACCTTGTTCACCATCGACCGGTTCAGCCCGAAGGCGATCTCCTGCTGCTGCTGCATGAGGCGGGCGTAGCGGGCCTGCTTCACGTCCTCCGGCAGGTGCCCGTCCAGCGACTCCGAGCGCGAGCCCGGCTCCTTCGAATAGACGAAAGCCCCGAGCCGGTCGAACTTGATCTCCCGCAGGTCGCTCAGGAGGCCGTCGAAGTCCTCGTCCGTCTCCCCCGGGAAGCCGACGATGACGGTCGTCCGGAAGGTCAGCCCGGGCACCCCCGCGCGCCACTTCGCGATGAGCGCCTTCTGCGACTCCTCGGTCACGCCGCGGCGCATCGCCCGGAGCATCCGCTCCTTCGTGTGCTGCACCGGCATGTCCACGTACTTCACGACCTTCGGGTTCCGCGCCACCTCGGCGATCAGGCGGTCGGTCACGTAGCTCGGATAGCAGTAGAGCGGGCGGATCCACTCGACGCCCTCGATCGGCTCCAGCTTCGCCAGCAGCTCGTCGAGCAC
Source organism: Planctomycetota bacterium (assembly GCA_036383955.1). GTDB lineage: Bacteria > Planctomycetota > MHYJ01 > MHYJ01 > JACPRB01 > JACQFK01. The sequence goes on from DASVNH010000194.1 coordinate 17,845, forward strand.
CAGCTTCTTGTAGAGGTCGAGGCCGTAGGACGTCGTGTCCTGCGCGATGAGATTGATCTCCTTCGCGCCGTCCCGGGCGAGCTCGCGGACCTCGTCGAGGATGACCTCCATCGGCTTGGACCGGAACTTGCCCCGGATCTGGGGGATCACGCAGAACGAGCAGGTGTGGTCGCAGCCCTCGGAGAGCCGCACGTAGGCCGTGTGCTTCGGGGTCAGGCGGACGCGGTCGCGGTCGATCTCGTACTTCGGCAGGTCCGTCGAGACCAGGTTGAGCGTGGTCTTGGGCTTCGAGCGGTCGAGCAGGGTCGAGCAGACGTCGGCGATCTTCTCGCGGTTGGTGATGCCGAGGACGGCGTCGACGCCCTTCAGCCGCTTCTCGAACTCCGGGCCGTAGCGCTGGGGGAGGCAGCCGGCGACGACCACCGCCTTGAGCCGCCCGCCCTGCTTCTTGAGGCCGACCATGGAGTCGATCGTGTCCATCGACTCCTTCTCGCTGGCGGCGAGAAAGCCGCAGGTGTTGACGACGACGACGTCCGACTGCTTGTAGTCGCCGCAGAGGTCGAAGCCGCCCTGGGCGAGGTGCCCGAGCAGGACCTCGCTGTCCACGAGGTTCTTGGCGCAGCCGAGCGAAACGAAGGACACGCGGGGGTTAGCCATGGGGGGGCCATTATGTCAGGGGCCCTCCTGAAAAGGAATCCCTCTCTGCGGCAGGGGGGGGATTCTTCCCGTACCTGTACCTGTTCCTGTACCTGGGGTTAGAATACCCCCGTGGCGAAGCTGGGGAAGGGACGCAAATCACGGCTGGACGCGGTCAAACTCCTCCCGGAGGTGATCCGCCGCCTGCTGGCGATCGGGGATCCCGACGCCCTCCTCCACGAGGTCTGCGCGCTGGCCAACGGCGCGCTCGGGGCCGACGAGGTCTCGCTGCTCCTCGCGGACGGGGAAGGCGAGGAGCTTGTCGAGCACGAGGTCGTCGGCAAGAAGCTGCGCCCCACCCGGTTCCGCCTGAAGTTGAAGGGCGAGGGCATCTGCGGCTGGGTGGCCTCGAAGCGCCAGGCGGCGGTGGTGGCGGACGTCCGCAAGGACAAGCGCTACGTCCCCGCGCGGCCGGAGGTGCGCTCGGAAGCGGCGGTGCCGATCCTCTCGGGCGACCGCCTCCTCGGCGTGCTGAATTTCGAGTCCGGCAAGGTGGGGTACTTCCAGAAGGGGGACCTGCCGCTGCTGGGCTTCCTGGCCTCGCAGATCGCGATCGCGCTGCGGATGGTGGAGCTCGACGCGCGGGCCCGGGAGTGGCAGGAGCGGCTCGGCGCGCTGCACAACCTGTCGCGGCTGCAGGGCGGCGTCGTGCCGATCGAGACGCTGCTGCAGCGGACGGCCGACGCCGTGCGCCTGACCTGCGGCGGGCACTACGCGGCGGTCTTCCAGGGCGACTACGAGCGCGGCGAGCTGGTGCTCCTGGCGCAGTCGAGCGCGCATCCGTTGAACATCGCCGCGGGCGCGCGCCTGAAGTTCGGGACCGGCCTGATCGGCAAGGCCTTCGAGCTGGGCGAGACGGTGAACGTGCGCGACGTCCGCAAGGACCCGATGTACCTCTTCAAGATCCCGGGAGTGATGTCGGAGGTCTGCGTCCCCATCCGGATCGGGGACCGCTGCCTGGGGATCCTGGACGCGCAGGCCGCGAACGTCGGCGAATTCACGGACGACGAGACGATGTTCCTCGAGGCGGCCTCGCGCATGCTCGCGCCGTCGCTCAAGGCCTCGTCCGCCCCGATTTCCGGTTGATTCGTCCGACCCGCTCCCTATAATCTCAAGCCCACAGTCTTCTACATGGTGGCCGTAGCTCAGTTGGCTAGAGCGCCTGGTTGTGGCCCAGGTTGTCGCGGGTTCAAGTCCCGTCGGTCACCCCAATCCATGCCGTATGGGCACACATGCGGCGTACCTCTCCGCGGGGTACAAGCAAGCATGCCCGGCGGACCCTCCGACGAAGTCATCAGAGCAAGCGACGGTCTCGTCATCGATGGCATCGTGCGGTTCGCGGAGAAGAATCTGTTCGTCCTTGCCCTCTTGGAGTCCGGGGAATGGTTGACCGATCCCGCTGTGCGAGCCGACCTGGCGCGGAGGGTCAAAGCTTGCGTTCAGTTCGTGAAGAGTGGAGAGCTTGCGACGAGGTATCCGGAGTCGGTCGACAGCACCGTACGGATCGATCTGAACTGTACTCAAGATCCTGACGAGGAAGGCTGGAAGCTGATTCAAGCCTTGCGAACGGAGGTCGAGTCTGGCGGCCTGGCCTTCAATTACAGAAGACTCCCCGGATAGTCCGCCCGGAGGCAGCCTGCGCGGCGCATGACCGCCGGCCATTGGATCGCATATCAAGCTAGACCTAGATACCCTATGTACGTACAATACCCGTACGTAGGTGACCGATGGCCAAGAGCGAACGACTGGAAATGCGTCTGACCCGGGAGCAGAAGGACCTGATCGAGCGGGCGGCTCGGATCAAGGGCCTCGATGTCACCTCGTTCGCCGTTCCGACGGTGGTGGAAGCCGCCCAGGAGATCGTCGGGCGACAGACCGTGACCGTGCTCTCCGACCGCGACTACAAGAAGTTCCTGCAGATCCTCGATGCCCACGAGGAGCCGGCCCCGAAGCTCAAGGCGGCCGTGAAGCGTCTCAAGAAGCTGCGTGGCTGAGGAACCCTGGAAGATTGAGCCGCTGACCCGGCGGCATGATCGGCAAGCGTTCGCTTGTGGCGTCGCGCCGCTCGACGACTACCTCAAGAAGTACGCTCGGCAGAACGCCGACCTCAACTATGGGCGGACCTTCGTGCTCGTCCGTGAGGGAGAAACCAAAGTCTTCGGGTACTACACGTTGAGCGCGGGCGCCGTCGCCCGCGAGCATCTGCCTCCTGAAGACGCTCATCGACTTCCCAAGTACCCAGCGCCGGTAGCCCACTTGGGCAGGCTGGCCTCGGATCGCGGCATTCAGCGCCAGGGACTTGGGAGCCTGCTTCTGGCCGACGCGCTTCGCCGGGCCTGCCGTGTCTCCAAGGATCTCGCGCTGTACGCGGTCGAGGCGATCGCCAAGGATGAGCGGGCGAAAGCGTTCTACTTGTCTCACGGCTTTCATGCACTGCGTGACGATCCGCGCCACCTCTTCCTGTCCATGAAGACGATCGCCCAGCTGTTTGAAAGACCTTAGTCGCCCTCGCTCAGCATCCCCTGAAAGCGGATCTGCGGGGGATCCCCGAGGTCCAATAACTCTCTCAGCGCACGTTCCGTGATCGCCGGGCGATCGCGTGCTCGCAAGCCATCGAGAACTGGCGTTGGCAGCGGCAGGAGATGGAGTATCCGAGCCACTCGGGACCACTCCTCCCCGGTGACCTTCGCGAGCGGCCCCGGAGCGCGGATGGTTTGCGGCCGCCGCCGCGTCTGAGGGGCCGCCCGTTCGCGCCCCCCGGGCCTGATTTTTCACCACGACCGACCCGATCCGCGTGTATCAGGGAATGGTATACCGTATACCGAAAGGGGATCCATGACCCAGGCGGCCCTCTCTCCGATCCGGCGCGGCGTCTCGCTGGCCCACGAAGTCACCGAACGCCTGCGCCTCGCCATCCTCGCGGGCGACTTCGCCGAGGGCGCCGCGCTGCCGGAAGCGCAGACGGCCCTCCGCCTCGGCGTCAGCCGCGTCCCCGTGCGCGAGGCGCTCGCCGAGCTCGAACGGCGGGGGCTGGTGGAGTTCGACGCCCACGGCCGCGCCCGCGTGAAGACCTTCACCGAGGAGGACGTCCGCGAAATCCTCAGCCTCCGCGCCGCCCTCCAGGCCATGGCCGCCGGGCTCGCCGCCTCGAAGCTGACCCCGGGGGACGTCGAACGGCTGGAAGACATCCTCCGCCGCGCCGAACGCACCCGCGACCTCGCCAAGTTCAGCGCCCTGGACTCGGCCTTCCACGACGAGATCGTCGCCATCGCCCGCCACCGGCGCCTGGCCCGCGCCTGGACCGATCTCCGCTCCCAGATGGACTTCTGGCTCGCCCGCCTCCACCGCCGCCGCGAGAACGCCCGCCACGACGTCCGCCCCGTCACCCTCAAGTCCCACCGCGAGATCGTGGCGGTGCTCAAGACCCGACGTCCCGAGGCCGCCGCCCGGCGCCTGGAGAAACACTGCGCCTGGGAGCCCCTGCCGTGAGCCTCCTTCTGCTGCTTGCCCTGAGCGGCGTCGAAGGGCTGGTCCAGGACGCGGAGCTCTTCGAGAAGAAGATCCGCCCCGTGCTGCACGCCCGCTGCGTCGCCTGCCACGGACCCGAAAAACAGAAAGCGGGCCTGCGCGTGGACTCGCGCTCCGCGCTCCTCGGCGGCGGCGACTCGGGGCCGGCCCTGGTTCCCGGCGCCGCGGACCGCAGCCTGTTGATGAAGGCCCTGCGGCAGGGCGAGATGCCCCCGCCGAAATCCGGGCCGCGGCTGGGCGACGACGTCCTCCGCGACCTCGAGGCCTGGATCAACGCCGGCGCGCCGTATCCCGGCGGCGCGGAGCCGCCTCCCAAAAAGCACTGGGCCTTCGAGCCGCTGAGCGATCCCCCGGTCCCGGCCGGCGGCCACCCCGTCGACGCGTTCCTCGCGCTCGCGAAGGCCGCTCCGCCCGCGGACCGGCGGACCCTGATCCGCCGCGCGACCTACGACCTCACGGGCCTGCCGCCGTCCGCGGAGGACGTCGACGCCTTCCTCGCCGGCGGCGACTTCGCGAAGGTCGTCGACCGCCTCCTCGCCTCGCCCGCGTACGGCGAGAAGTGGGGGCGCAAGTGGCTCGACCTCGTGCGCTACGCGGACACGGCGGGGGAGAACAGCGACTTCCCGGCGCCGCACGCCTGGCGCTACCGGAACTACGTGATCGGCGCCTTCAACCGCGACCTGCCCTACGACCAGTTCGTCCGCGAGCAGGTGGCCGGCGACCTCCTTCCCGAGCCCAGCGCCGAGCAGATCACCGCGACGGGCTATCTCGCGATCGCGCGGCGCTTCGGGCACGACACCGACAAGGACATGCACCTGACGCACGAGGACGTGATCGACACGCTGGGGAAGTCGATCCTCGGCCTCACGCTCGGCTGCGCGCGCTGCCACAACCACAAGTACGACCCGGTGACGGCGCGGGACTACTACGCGCTCTACGGGATCTTCGCGTCCACCCGCTTCCCGTTCCCGGGCTGCGAGGCCAAGCAGGCGCCCCGCGACCTCGTGCCGCTGCGGCCCGGGGAGGTCGCGTACGCCGTCGCCGAAGGCAAGCCCGCCGACGCCCGCTTCCACGCCCGCGGCGAGCCCGAGCAGCTCGGCGACGCGGTGCCCCGCCGGAACCTGGAGATCCTCGGCGGCGAGATCCTCGCGGATCCGGGGAAGAGCGGGCGGCTGGAGCTGGCGCGCTGGCTGACCGCGCCCAAGAACCCGCTCACCGCGCGCGTCCTGGTCAACCGGGTCTGGCTGGGCCACTTCGGGCGCGGGCTGGTCGCCACCCCGAGCGACTTCGGCACCCGCGGGGCGCCGCCCACCCATCCGGCGCTGCTCGACTACCTGGCCCGCCGCTTCATCGACGCCGGCTGGAGCGTCAAGGCCCTGCACCGCCTGATCCTGGAGAGCGCCGCGTACCAGCGGGCGTCGGAGGGGGACGTCGACGTCCCCTACGCGCGCTTCGCGCGGCGGCGCCTGGACGCGGAGGAGATCCGCGACGCCCTGCTCGCGGCCGGCGGGGAGCTCGACCTCAGCCCCGGCGCCGGGCATCCGTTCCCGCCGGAGCCCTGGAAGTTCACGCAGCACGCGCCGTTCAAGGCCGTGTACGAGTCGAAGCGGCGCAGCGTCTACCTGATGACCCAGCGCATCCAGCGGCATCCGTTCCTGGCGCTCTTCGACGGCCCGGACACCAACGCGAGCACCGCGCGGCGCGACACCAGCACGGTGCCGACCCAGGCGCTCTACTTCCTCAACGATCCGTTCTTTCACGCCCGCTCGGAAGGCCTCGCCCGGCGGCTGCTCGCCCTCCCCGCGGCGGAGCGGGTCGCCGCCGCGCACCGCGCCTGCTTCCAGCGGCCGCCCGCCGCCGCCGAGGAGGCGTCGGCCCGCGCGTTCCTCGCCGCCTACGGGGCCCCGGAGCCCGCGGCCTGGAGCGCGTACGCGCGGACCCTGCTGGGCTCGAACGAATTCCTCTATCTGGACTGAACGCCATGGACACGCGCCGCTCGTTCCTCCGCTCGCTGGCCGCGGGCTCGACCCTGCTGCCGGGCCTCGTCTCGACCCTGTTCGCGGACGACGATCCCCTCGCGCCCCGGCGGCCCCACGGCCCCGCGAAGGCGAAGCGGGTCATCTTCATCTACCTCAGCGGCGGCGTCTCGCACGTCGACACCTTCGACCCCAAGCCGAAGCTCTTCGCCGACCACGGCAAGGAGATCAAGGCCGAGCACCCCGAGATCAAGAACCGCCCCGGCTACGAGAAGATCTTCCTCAAGCGGCCCCAGTGGACGTTCTCCCCGCGCGGCCGCGCCGGCACGGAGGTCAGCTCGCTCTTCCCCCACGTCGGCGCTTGCGCGGACGAGATCGCCCTCATCCGCTCCATGCACACGTCCCACTCGAACCACTTCAACGCCACCCTCGGCATCCACACCGGCTCGTTCACCGTCGCGCGGCCCAGCCTCGGCGCCTGGGTGAGCTACGGGCTCGGCACCGAGAACCGCAACCTGCCGTCGTTCATGGTGCTCGCCCCCCACACGCCCTACGCGGGCACGCAGGTCTGGGCCTCCGACTTCCTCCCGGCCGAGCACCAGGGCACCTGGGTCGTCCCGGGCGCGGAGCCGATCGCGAACATGAAGCGGAGGGTGTCGACGTCCCGCCTCCAGGACCTCGAGCTGGCCGCCCTGCGCGACCGCAACGCCGAGCACCTGGCCGGGCGGGCGGGGGATCCGCTTCTCGCCGCGCGCCTGCGCTCCTTCGAGACGGCCGCGGGGATGCAGCTGGAGGCGCCGGAGGCCTTCGACCTCTCGCGGGAGGACGACGCGACCCTCGCGCTCTACGGCCTCAAGCGCGGGCAGACGACCGGCTTCGCCTGGCAGTGCCTGGTCGCGCGCCGCCTTTCCGAGCGGGGCGTGCGCTTCATCGAGCTGATCGACACCGGCTCGAGCGGCAACTGGGACTCCCACGGCGACATGATGGACCACGCGAAGCTGGCGCGGAACGTCGACCAGCCCACGGCGGGCCTCTTGCTCGACCTCAAGCGCCGCGGGATGCTCGAGGACACGCTCGTCGTCTGGACCACCGAGTTCGGCCGCACGCCCTTCAACAGCAGCGCCGACCACAAGGGCCGCGAGCACCACAACTGGGCCTACAGCTCCTGGCTCGCCGGCGCGGGCGTCAAGCGCGGGATGGTGTACGGCGAGACCGACGAGCACGGGATGCGCGTCGTCAAAGACCCCGTGCACGCCCACGACTTCCACGCCACGATCCTGCATCTCATGGGCTTCGACCACGCGAAGCTGACGTTCCGGCACAGCGGGCGGGATTACCGGCTGACCGACGTCCACGGCCACGTCGTCGACAGCCTCCTCGCCTAACCACCGAGACACCGAGAACACCGAGGACGGTCACCACGAAGGCACAAAGGACACGAAGGGATCGCGGGGTTCAGACGAGGTCCGCTCTCCGGCAACGGCGGCGTTGCCGGAGAG
>DASVNH010000195.1:0-8520 GCA_036383955.1 Planctomycetota bacterium
GGACGTGCTTGAAGCCGCCGCCGGCGATCAGGGCGGGGAGGTTCTTGATCGAGTGCGAGGAGCCGTCGCCCAGGTTGCTGCCCACGAAGACGCTCGTCAGGCTCAGCAGGTTCGTGCCGTCCTCCGGCATGGATTTCAGGCGCGTCAGGAAGTCGCGCAGCAGCTTCATCAGCTCCAGCTCCACGATCTTCAGCTGGTCCAGCTTCGCCTGGTCCTTGCCGTGATGGCTCAGGTCGTGGTGGCCCAGGGTCACGCCGTTGATGGGAGGCGCGAAGGAGCTGCCGCCCGTCATGATGGTGACGAGGCGCGTGCTGTCGGTTTGAAGGGCGAGCGCGGTCAGGTCGAGCATGTGCTTCGTGCGGCCCACGACGTCCGCCGCGCTCGTGATGTCCCGCGGCGGCTGCTCCTTCACCGCCGGCTTCGGCTTCTTGAACCACTCCTGATCCTTCTGCAGCCGCTTTTCCAGCTCGCGGACGCTGGTCAGGTATTCTTCGAGCTTCTCCTTGTCCTCGCGCGTCAGCGTGCCCTGGAGCTTCTTGGCCTGGTCCGCGACCTCATCCAAGGCGCTCTTGCCTTCCGACAGCTGCCGCTCCCGCGACTGGATCTCCGCCGCCGAGTCCGCCAGGAACAGCTTCTGGAAGACCCGCGACGGCAGGTTCTCCGCCGGCACCTGCGCGCCCGTGCGCGTCCACGACAGCCCGCCGCCCTCTCCCGTCAGCACCAGCGAGCGGAACCGCGTCTGGTCCCCGATCTGCTCCGCCGCCACCTGGTCCACCGAGATCGAGTTCCTGAAGCCCGGACGTCCCGCGCCCGGCGCGCCGGTCAGAAAAGAGGCGCCCGCCTGGTGCGCGAAGCCGGGGCTCATGCCGGGGTGCGACATCCCCTGGACGACGGTCATTTCGCCTTTGAAGTCTTTGAGCACATCGAGGTACGTGCTGGAGCCCTTCCCGTCGGGCCAGAAGTAGGCGGGATGCAGGCCCAGCGGCAGGCACATGCAGACCATCCGCCGCTTCTTCGGCGCGGCCCCCGTCTGCGCGAAGGCGGGGAGGGCGATCGCGACACCCGCCGCCCGGAGCATGAAGTCTCTGCGGTTCATCATTTGCTCGTGAAAAGGGGACTCACGGCGATCGCGTGGACCAGCGAGCGCAGGCCGTAGTTCTTGGTCTTGATCTGGGACACGAGGGCGTCGATCTCCCCCTTGTCGCCCTTGAGCGGCGCGGCGCCCGTCGCGTACGTGACCAGGTGCTCGGTCAGCGCCCGCGCCAGGGCGTCCGGGTTCGTCAGCAGCAGCGCCTTGTAGGCGTCGATGTCCGCGAACTTGCGGCCGTCGGGCAGCTTGTCGGCGGCATCCACCGGCAGCCCCTTCTTGTAAGGCTTCCCCGCGATCGGCTCGCCCTTGCCCACGCTCCGATAAAACGTGCGATAGGCCCCCATCACGTCGAAGCTCTCCAGCGCGAAGCCGGGAGGGTCGATCCGGCTGTGACATCCCGCGCACTCCGGCCGCTCCCGGTGCTTCTTCAGCTGCTCCCGAATCGTCGTGGCGCCGCGGATGTCGGGTTCGATCGCCTCGACGTCCACCGTCGGCTTCGGCGGCGGCGTCCCCAGGATGCGTTCGAGCACCCAGTTGCCCCGGATCACCGGCGACGTGCTCGTCCCGTTCGCCGTCACTTTCAAGACCGCCGCCATTGTCAGCACGCCGCCGCGGTGGGAGGAGGGGGGGATCGACACCCTCCGGAACTCGCGCCCCTCCACGCCCGGGATCCCGTAGAGCTTCGCGAGCGCCCCGTTCATCACGCTGAAGTCCGAGCCCACCAGCTTCGTCAGCGGCAGGTCCTCCCGCAGCAGCGCGTCCCAGTAGAGGTAGGGCTCGCGGATCATCGACATCTTCAAGTCGTCGTCGTACTCCGGATACAGCCCCGGGTCCGGCACCGTGTCGTCGATCGCCCGCAGGTTCAGCCACTGCCCGACGAAGTTGTCCGTGAAGGCCGCCGCCTTCGGGTCCTTCAGCATCCGCTCGACTTGCGCGGGGATCGACTTCCGCAGCTCGCCTTTCTCCGCCAGCGCCAGCAGCTCCTCGTCCGGCATGCTGCTCCAGAGGAAGTAGCTCAGGCGGCTGGCCAGCTGGACGTCCGTCAGCGCGCCCTTGCTCTCGCGCAGAAACAGGAAGTCGGGCGAAATCAGGATCGCCTTGGGCGTCAGGCCCTCGACCTCCTCCGCCGACACGGGACGTCGATAGGCCCGCCGCGCGAACGCCTTCAGATCGCCGGGCGGCTTGTACTCCTGGGGCAGGGGGCCCTCGACGTCGATGTACTGGATCGCGAGGCCGGGGCCTTTCCAATTCTCGACGCCCCCGCCCTTGAAGATGGCGTTGGAGGTCTCCCGGGGGTGGCCGACGTCCACGGCCAGCCGCAGCGTCTTGCCGGCCTCGAAGCGGCCTTCCCACTCGAGGACGGTCGGGGTGGGGGGGACGTCGAAGTAGGCCAGCGTGCGGTTGTCGGCGGTGTCGATGAAGCTGCCTTCTTTGACGTGGAAGGTGACGGGCTGGCTGGACTGGACGGCGTAGGCGCCGATCTTGATCCGGTAGCGGCCGGCGAACTTGGTCTGAAGGCCCCAGAGGCAGACCTGGACGTTGGCGCCTTCCCAGGAGTTGAAGATGGCGACGGCGTCGGGGAGCTCCTTGTAGACGTCGCCTTTCAACTTCAGGCCGGCCTCTTTCAAGCTGAAGCGCTTCTTGAGCACCCAGGTCTTGGGCGGCGCCAGGGCGCGGTCGGCGGCCTCGAGGTACTTCTCCATCAGGAACGACGAGCTGTGCAGGGCCTCGCCCACGTTGTCGAAGCCGTGCGAGCTGGCGTCGGGCGGCAACACATCCGTCAGGTTGAAGTCGACGCCCAGCAAATCCCGCAGCGTGTTCTGGTACTCGGTCCGATTCAGCCGCCGCAGCACCGCCCGCCCCTCGCGGCCGGCGTCGGCCTTCACGGCCACCGCCGCCAGGAACGCCTTGAGCTCGTCGGCGGTCGGCTGCTCCGACTTTTTCGGGGGCATTTCATGGCGGCGGACCTGGTCGTGGATGACCCCCCAGAGCTCCGCCTTCGTCGGAAGGACGTCGAGCCGCACGCCCTTTTTCGGCTTGTCGGCCCCATGGCAGTCGACGCAGTACTTGCTCAGGAATTCCTGCTGCAGGACGAGCGCCAGCGCGAGAAGCATAGTCCTGTGTCGCGGCCCCCCAGCCGATTCGTACAGTCAAAGTGTACCCCAGGTACCGGGTACCAGGTACCGGGTACCAGGGACGGGGAGGCCCGCCCTGGGGGGTGGAACGAAACGGAGCTAAGTCCCTCGTGCTGAGTCGTTAGGACTCGAAAGCGCCAAGAGCCAAGAGCCAAGACGACGGGGGTGCCCAGGTACCAGGTACCGGGTACCAGGTACCGGGGACGGGGAGGCCCTATTGGGTTCTGCCCTGGGGGGTGGAACGAAACGGGGGCCCAATGGGGTTTGCCCGGGGGGGGAACGAAACGGACCGTCTGATTCGTTCCGGCAGAGGGCGAGCTATGGAGCCGTGCGGAGGCCTAAGCGGGTTTGGACCGCGCCAGTCCGCGCTCGAACTCCTCGGGGCTGACCCAGGCGACGCGGCCGTCGCGCCAGATGGCGAGGGGCAACCCCGTCCGTTTATGGTCTTCGCAGGCCTGACGGGCGGCCTGATGAAGCGCGCGCTCGATCAGAACGCCATCGCGGATGATTTTCCCGATGTCCTTCGGCTCTTCAGGCATTGCCGTACTCCGTCTCGATCCGCGCCCACGCCGCGCCGTCTACTGCCTGAGCCAGGCGCGGGCCGACGCCTTGGGTGATCAGCCTAGGAAAGCTGCCTGAATTATCGTACATGCCCCACGAGGTCGCAAGAGGGCGGTAGAGGCGGAAGAAGTTCCGGAGTCCCGCCCGAAAGCGGCGGCGGATGACCTCTTCCGGCACCGAATGTCCTCTTCCGCGGACTCGGACATCCACTCGCGCGACGGCAAGATTGGGGCTGGGAATCCAGAGGGAAAACAGGTCGAATCGCCAGCCTTGGGACAGGAGGCCGTCAATCCATGGCGCGAATGTGCGGCTGGCCAAGGTGGTCTCGAAGGCGAAGCTGCGCCGGGCCTCCGCCAGCTCCCGGAGTCGACGGATCATCGAGCGGCCCGCCGACAGCGCGCTTCGCCCCGGATCGGCGCGCGCCAGGACGTCGGCGTCGACGTACTCCACGACTCCCAGGGTGTCGCGGACCAGGGAAGGGCCCGCCGTGGATTTTCCGGCGCCGTTCGGGCCGGCGAGCGCGATGACGCTGGGGACATCCATGGAATCAGGATAGCGGGTGGCTGAGGCCTATTTCGACCCGCGCAAATGTGCCGGGCAACTTCGCGCGCAGTAACGAATCAGACTGTCTGTTTCGTTACCGCACCCCCGTCGTCTTGGCGCTTGGCGCTAGGTCTTTTTCGACTTCCGCGCCAGCAGGTCGATGATGGCCTGGTCGCCGATGATGCCGGTGCGGCGGCCGATTTCCTTGCCGTCGACGTAGAGCGCGACGGTGGGCAGCTTCTTGATCTTGTAGCGCTCGAGGACCGAGGGGTTCTCGTCGGTGTTCACGCGGAAAAAGCGGGCCGGGCCTTCGTAGAGGATCGCCACCGCGAGGAACGACAGATCCATCGCGTTGTCCTTGAAGCCCTCCGTCTCGTCGAAGAGGACCAGGATCGGCGTCTCCGCCGGGCCCATCGCCAGCTTCTCGGGGAGGAGCCAGTCGTTCGTCTCGCGCACCTTGCTCACGTACTTAAAACGACGATGCCTCCCGCTTGATTCGTGTAAAGAGCGAGTTACGAATCAGACGGTCTATTTCGTACTTCAGGTACAAATCAGACGGTCTGTTTCGTACTTCGGTAAGATCCGCGCGACACCCGCTATCTCCTCGCATGTTCACATTCCTACTGGCGCTTCAGGCCGGCTGGACGCCGATCCCGGCCGAGTTCAAGGGGACGCTGGACGGGCTCAGCGCCCCCAAGTGGAGCTTCCTGGCGGCGCCCGAGGCGATGGAGCACGCCTCGCTGAAAGCCGACATCACGATCCTCGAGCCCGCCAAAAGCGGCGAGTACTTCGGCCGGCACTGGTCCGTCTGGCCCGACTTGACCTACTCCGACGGCCCCTGGGAGGCCGGCTTCCTGCTGCGCGGCGGCTACCGCGTGCAATTGTCGACGTCCCTCCAGGAAATCGCCCTGGTGAAGGTGCCCGACGGCGGCTACCTCCGCGTCGCGCCCTGCGCGCTGGGGAAGTCGGTCGCGTTGAAAGTCGACGTCCAAGGCCCCACGATCGTGGTTACGGCGGACGGCGTCGAGAAGATCCGCTACGTCGACCGCGTCCGCCCGCTCGGGCCCGGCCGCTTCGGCGTCGGCGCCAACGGCGGCGGCAAGGCGAAGTTCGAGAACGTCGAGCTGACGAAGCTGCCCGACGCGAAGCCGGCGGCGGAAGTCGCCCACGTCCCCGCGTTCACCCAAAGGAAGTGGCTTGGGGGACGTCAGTGGATCTTCGACGGCCAGGAGCCGATCCTCATGCTGCCCGTCGCCGAGCAGACCTACATCAACAACGTCAAGCTGCGGCCCGGCTGGAAGCCGCTCCTCAGCTGGAACTCCCACTGGGACGTCCAGACCCAAGGCGCCTTCAAGGAGGCGGACAACAAGCTCGAGAGCGTCGACGGCCTCAAGTGGACCTTCCGCCACGTGAACAACAAGTTCGTGGTCCGCACCGCGATGGAGCTCGGCTGGGACGCGGCGCGGCAGACCTACACCTACGACATCCAAAGCGAGCTCGAGGTCCTCGAGGCGTTCAACTTTCGATACGGCTACGACTTCGAGCACCACACGCCGCTCGACCCCTTCCAGTGGCAGTACCTGATCCTGCGCCGTGAGGGCGGTCGGGTGGAACGACGTCCCGTGTACCCGGTCGACCCGGGCGGCATGGACGCGATCGCGCAGAGCGGCGGGGCCCGCGTCTGGTACGGGCGGCACAACGGCAAGGACCTGCTGGTGGCGCCGGCGGTCGAGTACGACATCGCCGCCAGCCAGCGCAAGATGTCGACGGCCGTCTGCGCCGCGTTCTACGACACGGGCGTGGCGTTCGGGGCGGAGACGGCGCCGGCCGGCACCAAGGTGAACGTGAAGTACCGCTACACGGGCTGGCCGGCGGAGGAGGCGAAGGCGCTGTTCGGAGCGTCGACGCCTCACCTGAGCAACATGCTCGACCCGAACCACCACTACATCTTCGCGGACGACGGCCTCAAGATCAGCTTCACCCAGGCGGTGCCGATGACGGAGACCTGGGTCTACGGGCGGCGGCCGTTCATGACGGGCCACAACCAGCGGCCGAGCTACGCGTGGGTGAAGGATGTCGGGATGAAATGCGGTCCCGGCGCCTACGGCAAGGTCGCGTTTCCGGCGCCGGCCGGGCGCTACGTGGCGCGGGCGCGGGTGAAGGCCGACAACGTGCACGGCCCGGGCGGTCGGATCGAAGTGGGGAAGACCACGCATTATGTCGGCGCGGGCAGCTTCGACTGGAAGGACATTGAATTCTCCGTGGATGTGCCCAACGACAAGGAGCACGCCCTGGCCTTTGGGAACGCGGGCACGGGGGATGTCTACTTCGGCGCCTTCGAGCTCAAGCCGGGCGACGGCCCGCCGCCCGCCAAGCCGGCGGCCTACGAGCCGGCGCCGCCGGGGGCGATCGCCGACTATCGGATGGAGGAGCAGAGGGGACAGCACGTCCTCGACTACGCGTGGGGCCCCATCGGCAAGCTGGAGCTGGCAAACCTGTCGTGGGTGGTCGATGAAGGACGTCCGGCGCTGCGCTTCGCGCCGTCGAGCACGTCCGAATACCCGAAGGCGGGCATGCTGGACCGGGGGTATCTGGGGACGTCGGGCTACGCCGAGCGGCGGTCGGTGGCGGCGGCGCTGGCGGGGCATCACGGCGGCGGGAACGAGCTGAAGGGGCTGTCGGTCGTCGCGTGGATCAAGCCGGACGCGAAGCTGCCGACGAACCGGGGCGACATCGTGGGCCTGGGCGCGCGGCGCTACATTCTCGGGCTGACCGGCGGGGCCGCCCCCTATCGCCTGGAGGCGCGGATCAACGTGAACGACGTGTTCACGTCGGAGCCGGTGATCGAGGCGGGGAAGTGGCAGAAGGTGTCGATGAGCTGCGCCCCCGAGGCGGGCCAGTGGCGGGTGAAGATCTACGCCGACGGCAAGTTGCTGAAGGAAGGCCTGACGAAGAAGCACGCCTCGCCTTCCACGCTCGCTCCATCCCTGGTCCTCGGCACCGAGATCTTCTACTTCCACGACTGCTACTACCGGGGCCTGATCGGCCGCGTCACCGTCTTCGACCAACCCTGAGGACCAGGTACCAGGACCAGGACCAGGGTGTTCCCCCCCTGTGTCCCCCCCGAGGGGGGCCAGGGGGGCTGCTCATCCTGGTCCTGGTCCTGTTCCTGTTCCTAGTCCAGGGGCGTATGCTAGGGAGTGGTGAGCGGCACGCGGGACCTGGAGACCGTCGAGCGGCTCCTCGCTTCCGATCCGGCCGCCTGGGAGCGCTTCACCCGCGAGGTGCAGCCCCTGCTCATCCGCGCGGCCGGCGCCATCGCCCGCGACGCGGCGGAAGATGTGGCGCAAAAAGTCTTCGCCGCCCTCCTCGAGAACGACCGCGCGCTGCTCCGCTCCTTCGAAGGCCGCAGCAGCCTCTCCACCTGGCTCATCAGCATCGCCCGCAACCAGGCCCTCAC
The DNA here is from genome assembly GCA_036383955.1 of Planctomycetota bacterium. Classification (GTDB taxonomy): domain Bacteria; phylum Planctomycetota; class MHYJ01; order MHYJ01; family JACPRB01; genus JACQFK01. Next base: position 7,790 of record DASVNH010000195.1, read on the forward strand.
CCACCGACGCCACGAACGCCCGCGCGAGCTGCCGACACCCCCCGCCGACTCCCCCGGCCCCCTCGAAGAGCTGCTCCGCTCCGAGAACATCGACCGCGTGACCGCCGCCCTCGACGCCCTGCCGCCCCGCGAGCGCCTGATTCTCATGCTGTTCTACCGCGACGGCCTCTCCTACGCCGACATCGCGGGCTTTCTGGGCGTCTCCTCCAACTCCGTGTCCCCTCTCCTGGAGCGCGCGCGTAACCGCTTAAGAGCCAAGATGTAAAGAGCAGGTGCGGGAGTTGTGCACCATGAGGGGGCTATCTTAAGTCGTTAACAGTCAGGTGTTTACAATCATATTCAACATTCAGTATCCCCTTCGGATTCGATGTACGAACGGCCTTCTCCCGCTCGACACAAGTGCGAATGTGCCCTGATCGCGAAACCCTGGCCGCCTACGTGGACCGCCGCCTGCCGGCCGCCGACCGCGACGCCTACGAGGCCCACCTCGCGGCCTGCGACGCCTGCCGCGCGGAGGCCGTCGCGCTCTGGCGCCTAGTCAAGCCGGCCTCCCGCCGCTTCGCCGCCCCCACGAGAGTCTCCCCCTGGCGCCGCCTCGCCCCGTGGGCCGTCGCCGCCGCCCTCCTGCTGCTGGCCGTCGGCCTGTCCTTCCGCCGCCCCCCGGCCCCCGCCGAAAAGCCGGTTGTCGTCGAGCCTGATGTTCGAAAGTCACCTGGTGACTTTCGAACGCC
>DASVNH010000196.1:0-7551 GCA_036383955.1 Planctomycetota bacterium
CCCCCGCCAAGCCCGGCCATGCCTCCGTAACGCGAAACCGTTCGAAGATGGATGTATTCGTGTTCATCGGGGCAACGCTATGATGCCTGAGCCAGTTCAGCATCACTCCGTTTCACGGCGACGGATCCTCGCGTTGAGAGCGTTGATGGGGCGGGCCTCCGGGCCACGTTTCCCCTGAAACGCGTCCTGTGGGCGCGCTCGAAGGGACCGTGAAGGGGAACTTTGGAGGAAGGGAATGGCGTTTCTTCCCATCGTTGAGGAGTCCGCGGCGAAGGGCGTCGCGGCGGAGGTGTTCACGGCCTTCCGTCGGACCAAGGGGACGCCCTTTGTCCCCAACTTCTTCAAGACGCTGGCCAGCGCGCCCACCGTCGCGCAAGGCACCTGGAACGTGTATCGGGACGTCGGGCACTACGGCGACGTCCCCCGGACCATCAAGGAAATGCTCTTCGTCGCCATTTCTCAAGCCCGCGACTGCAAATACTGTGAAGCGGCCCATCTGGCGATTTGCCGTCTGTTCGGCATCGACAAGGAGACGCTTGAAACGCTGACCCGGGATCTGGCCTCGTTGAAACCGGGGCGCACGCGGGACGTCATCCGGTTCGGAGTCAAGGCCGCGCTGGATCCGCAGTCCGTCTCTCAGGAGGACTACGACGTCCTGCGCCGCCATGGACTGTCCGACGCCGAGATCGTCGAAGTCATCGGGATGGCCGCCTTTTCCGTCTACGCGAACATCGTCGCCGACGCCACCCGGGTGGAGATCGACCCCGCGTTTGAAGAGATCCTGAAAGCGTGAACGCGGCATCATGATCCGCCTCCCTGAGCCGCCCAAGACACGGGTCGAGCCGGAGACCCTTCCCGACCTGGCCCGACAGGGGATTCTCATCGACCTTCTTTCGGTCCTGGTCCAGGCGCGCGAGCCCGACGAACTCTGGACCGCGGCCGTCCAGAGAATGAAGTGGCTTCTCGAATTCGACCGTGTCAATCTCGCTCTCTTCGACTCCCACGGGAATACCTATTCCCTGAAGACGATCTTCGAATCCCGCCCGGGCGTTCCGCTCTTTTCGGCCGTCCGCGTATCGAGGCAGGAAGGTTGCGTGGCCGCGGTGGGCGCCGATCACGACGTCATTCTGCGGATACCCTCCGACGGCATCCCCGCGGGATCCGTCGTCGATCCGGATCTCGAGGGGGGCTCCTTGTCGCGGATCCTGGTCGTCCTCCTTCGAGCGGACGGCAAGTCCATCGGCGCCCTCTGCTTCGGAAGCTCCCAGCCCGACGCCTACGGAAATCGGGAGCTGGAGATCGCGGTCACGCTGGCGGCTCACGCCAGCGTAGTTTTCGCCCGCACACAGGACCTCCGCGGAGTCCTTCGAGAACTGGAAGCCTTCAGCTACACCGTGGCCCACGACCTTCGCGCGCCCATCCGATCGATTCATCAGCGCGCCGAAGTTCTTCTCGCCGACGAATCGGCGTCCCTTTCCGTCGCGGGCCAGGACTCGCTTCGACGCGTCATCAGCTCCGCGGATCAGATGGATCGCCTGATCAACGGGCTGATCGCGTTCAGCCAGCTGGGACGGTCGGAGATCCCGTTGACTCGCGTTTCGCTCGGAGCCTGCGTCCGACGGGTCTTGGCCGAACTCGCCGAGGACCTCGGCCGGGTGAACGCGGAGATCACCCTGGAGGGAGACCTCGGCGACGTCCTTGGGAACGAGCTGTTCCTTCTTCAAGTCTTCAGGAACTTGCTCGAGAACGCGCTCAAGTTCGTGCGGCCCGGGGCGCGTCCTTGGATCCGGATCCAGTCGGAGCTCCGCGATCGTCGAGTACGGGTCTGGGTCGAAGACCGGGGCATCGGACTCTCGCCGGCGGAAATCGCCCGCCTGTTCCGGGTTTTCGAGAGGATCCACTCGGGCGAGCGCTATCCCGGCACGGGGATCGGGTTGGCCATCGTCCTGCGGGCCGTCGAAAAGATGGGAGGCGCCGTGGGAGTCGAATCCGAACCCGGCCGCGGAAGCCGGTTCTGGTTCGAAATAGCCGCCGCATGATCCTCCCGCCCGTCGTGCTGCTGGTGGAGGACATGGACGACGATCGCCTGTTCTTCGAGCGAGCGATCCGGAAAGTCGCTCCAGGAGTCCGCTTGATCCATGCCGCGGACGGCCAGCAGGCGGTGGACCGGCTGAGCGGGACAGGCGACTATTCGGAACCGGTCGCCCATCCGAAGCCGACGCATGTGGTCCTCGACCTCAAGCTGCCGAAGCGGTCGGGCATGGAAGTCCTGGAGTGGATGCGGACGAACGCCGACCTCCCCGTCATCGTCCTGACCTCGTCCCAAAGCCCCAAGGAGATCGAAAGGGCGCGATCGCTGGGCGTCGACGACTATCTCGTCAAGCCCGCGTCCTTTGAGAAACTCGTCGCCATCGTGCGCATGATCGTCGCTCACTGGAAGCTGTGAGCGAGGCGCGCATCCACCCCGCGCGCCCGGATCACCGCGTCAGCGTCGAGCTCGCGCCCGACTCGCGCCGCGCTTGACGTACTTGGAGCGCTTGGCGAACCGACGCGGCGAGAGAGCCCGCTGGAGGTCGGCGGGAACCGCGTGGGAACCTGGATTTCAGCGATTCCTGATCCGGATCACGCCCAAGAGGTCAGGGGTTCGAGTCCCTTGGCGCCCACCATTTCGGGCTCCCCCTGCCGGAGCGGCGGCTACGGCCGCTTTCCGGCGCGGTAGGCCTCGACGCACCGCCGCGCGATCTCCTTTTGCGGGTCTTGCGGAGGGAACAGGCCGTGGGCCTTCTCAGCATCGGCCGCCGCCTCCGGAAACCGTCCCAGGTCCGCGCGGCACTGGGAGCGCAGCAAATAAGCGAGCGCCAGGTCGGGGACCGCCGCGAGGGCTTTCCCGCAATCTTCCTCCGCGGCGCGGAAGTCTCGCTGCCGCTGCCGGGCCACCGCGCGCGTCAGCAACGGAGCGGGATCGCGGGGATCGAGGTCGACGGCCCGGGACGCGTCGGCGACCACCTCCTGGAGCCGGCCGCGGAAGAGCCACGCTTGAGCCCGGCCGTTCCACGACTCGGCGTGCTTCGGATTGAGCTCCACGGACCGGGTGTACTCCCGGATCGCTCCATCCAGGTCTCTTTGCGCGAGCAGCGCGCTCCCGAGGGAGAACGCGGGCTTCCACCCCTTCGAGTCCAAGCGGCAGGCCTCGCGGGCATCGGCAAGGCCGCCGGCCGGGTCTCCCTTCGTCAGCCGGGCCATGCTCCGATCGGCGTACAGGTCGGCTCGAAGATGGAACAGCTTCTTCGAGGCCGACAGCTCGATCGCCCGGTCGAGATCCTCGATCTCCCCCCCCAGATCCCCCGCCTGGTGACGGTAGGAGGCGCGTGTCTTGTACGCGAGCAGGAATTGGGGATCGGCCTCGATCGCCCGGGAGACGTCCTCCAGCGCGCCGCGCAAGTCATTCTGATCGTGGCGGATCCCGCTCTGATTCGTCCACGCGTGCGGAACCTTGGGGTTGATCGCGTGAACGCGGGCCAGGTCATCCAGCGCGCCGCGCAGGTCCTTCTTGTTCCTCCGCGCGATGCTCCGATTGATCAACGCCCCGACGGAATCGGCGTTGATGTCCAGAGCCTTCCCGCAGTCGGCGATGGCGCCGTCGTTGTCGCCCGTCATCGCCCGCGCCGCGCCCCGGTAGACGTAGGCCGAGGTGTTGCGCGCGTCCAGCTCGAGGGCTTTGGTGAAATCGCCGATCGAGCCTTCGTAGTCCCGGAGGCTGCCCCGGACGAGACCGCGGCCGATGTAGGCGGCGGCGCTGTGCGGGTCCCGTTCGATCGCGTCCTCGAAGGCCTGGAGGGATTCCCGCAATTGACCGACGTCCGCCAGCGCTTCGGCCCGGGCGACGAGGCCGGGAGCGTACAGCGGCGCGATCTCGATCGTCTCCCGGATCCGGGCATCCTTCTCGTCGCCATAGGGGAGCCACCGGGCCGTCCAGACGCTGTACTCTTCCGACTTGAAGCGGCGATGCGCCTCGTCGAGGAGCCGCGCCGCCCCCTCCCGGTCGTTCCGGATGTAGCGCAGGTGGAGGGCGTCGGCGAGGGTCGCGCTCACGGTGTCGTCCCGCGTGCTCGACAGGCCCCACGCTTCGATCTGGGTCCGGGGATCCTTCTCGACCCGGCCGCGACGGAGGGACTCGCAAGCCTCGGCCAGGACCGCGCGGGCGTGCGCGGCGCCGACCTTGAACGGATCGACGGCCTCCGTTGAGAGCAGCCCGGCATAGTTCTCGAGCTGCACGCGCCCCAGAAGAGTCCATGCCGGCAGGAACCCGGGGTCGAGGCGGATCGCTTCCCGCACGTCCTTCTCGGCCTCCGGGAGTTCGCCCAGGTAGAGCCGGGCCTGGGCGCGGACGAAGTGGCCCTGCGGGAGATCGGGGTTCCTCGCGATGTAGGCCGAGACGCCGTCGATTTCGGCCCGCAGGGCGCGCTGGATCTCCTCGGGTTTCCGGAAGGGCTGGCGGACCCATTCGCGGAGGACCGCGATCTGGGTCCGCAGCGGAGCCAGCTCCTTCAGGCTCCGCTCGTGGTGCCATGAAGGAAGGAGGATGCCCACGGCGACGGCGACCGCGACCAGACCGGCCGCGCCGATCCCGATGAGGGCCTTCCTCCGAAGGACGAATTTGCGCGCCCGGTAGAAAGCGGACGGGGGGTGGGCGAAGATCGGCTCGCCCTGGAGCCAGCGGTCGAGATCCTCGGCCAGCTCCCGGGCCGCGGCATAGCGGCGGGACGGCTCCTTTTCGAGGCACTTCAGGACGATCGTCTCGAGGTCGCGGTCGATCGAGGCCTTGATCCGGCGAGGGGGCGTCGGATCCTGGTCCACGACCATCCGAAGGAGCGCGTAAAGCTCGTCCGCGACGAACGGCGGGCGTTGGGCGAGCAGCTCATACAGCGTGGCGCCCAACGAGTAGACGTCGGAGGCCGGCGTGACGGCGCCCGTGCCGCCGCGCGCCTGCTCCGGGGACATGTAGGCCGGCGTTCCGACGATGGAACCCGAGGCGGAGAGCGAAGAGTCCACGGAGGTGGCCTTGGCCAGGCCGAAGTCCATGACGAAGACGCGGCGATTCTCGACCATCAGGTTCGCCGGCTTCAGGTCCCGGTGGATCACGCCCTGCTCGTGGGCGTGCTGGACGGCGAGGGCGGCGTCGCGGATCAGTTCGACGAGCGCCCGGCGGTCCTTTCGAGGGAAAGTCGCCAGCGTCTGGCCTTCGATGTACTGCATGGCGATGAACGGAGTCCCGTCCTTGACGCCGACCTCGTACACGGACGCGATATGGGGATGATTGAGCGCGGCGGCGGTCTGGGCCTCCCGCCGCAGGCGCGCCTGCTGGCCGGGATCCGACTGGTGAAGGAACTTGAGCGCGACCCAGCGGCCCAGTTCGCGGTCCCAGCCCTTCCAGACCTCGCCCATGCCGCCCGCCCCGAGCGGGGAGATCTTGACGTACTTGCCCAGAAGGCGGGACGGGTCACGACTCGCGACGGCGGCTTCCGGAGGCAGTTTCAAGCCGGCTTCGGCCGGTTCCCTCGGGGGCGAGGGCCGGACGGTCGCGTCCGTCGGGCTCAAGTACCCTTTCCGGACGAGCAGCTCGGCGAGCCGCGGGACGGGCGTTACGCCCTGGGCCGTCAGGCGAGCGATGAAGGAGACGCACTCGTCGACCTTCTCGGGGCTGCAGAGTCCCTGATCGAGGACGAGCTTCGCGAACTGGAGATCGTCGGTCGGCAGGGAATTGGCGCCGGGGTGCACCGAGCATTATAGCCCGCGGCGGCACCCCTCAGCGAGAATGTCATCCGTACCCGCACCCGACTCGCGCCGCGCTTGTCGTACTTGGTACACTTGGCGAACCGACGCGGCGCTCGCTCATGACAGGCCTTCCTAAAACAACGTCCTTCTGCCGCCGCGCCGCCCACGAAGCGGTAGACTAGGGTTGCCGTGATGAACGCTCTGCTCCTGGGGCTCTCGCTGGTCTTCGCCGGCTCCCAGGTCGTCGCCTGGGCGGACTGCTGCTGCGGATCCTTCTGCCGGCACAAGAACGCCTGCACGGGCTGCGGCCCCGAAGACGCCTGCCCCGGAGGAAGCGAGAAGCGGGCCCGGAAGTCGTCCTGCTGCGACGAAGACGCGTCCCAGCCGCGGAAGACCTGCACCCACGTCGAGCCTTCCAGCGAGATCGACCACGTTTCCGCCGACGCCCACGCGGCGCCGCCCGCGCCGCTCGACTGCGTTCCGGACGTCGAGACGTACGCGCGTCCGGTTTTCCTCGCTCCTCCGCTCACGCCCCCGGATACCGGTCCGCCGCGTGCGGGCCCCCCTCGCCTCTTCCTGTCCGCCCTGCGGATCTAGAGCCCTCTCTCCGGAGTCTGGTCCCCTTTTCTCAGAGAGGACGCTCATGAAACGACTGTTGACCTGCGCCGTGATTCTCGGCTCGCTCGTCGCGTACGCCCTCCCCGCCTCGGCGCAGAGCTGAGCCGCTTGAAGCAATCCCTCCCTTCCCCGGGAGGGCTCGGCCCGTGCGGTCGACGGCTTCCAATTGACGCTGCGCTCCCAGTTCGCCCAGCTCGAAGGCAATCACCCCGACCCCGATCCCGTGCCGAACCGGCACTTCGTCGAGCTCAACTGGTGGCGCACGGAGATCGACCTGGCGTACGGATTCTCGAAGGACTGGGACGTCGAGCTCGACATCCCCTACGACGTGAAGGACGTCGAAGCGCGCTACGAGCTCCCCGACGGCACGGAGTTCGACAATCCGGAAGGCGACATCCACCATCGCGACGAGCGGCTCGAGGGCCTCTCCGATCTGAAGCTCTTCGCGAATTACCGGCCGGGCGGCGTCCTGCTCAAGAACGACCGCCTGCACCTCGGCCTCGGCGTCTCGCTGCCGGTGGGAGAGACGGAGAGCGATCCCTTCGAGCTGGGCGATCAGGGCGTCGAGCACCAGCACATCCAGTTCGGCACCGGCACCTTCGATCCCCTGCTCCGCCTGGACTACTATCTGCTGGCCAACCCGGTCGGATTCCTGGCGTCGATGAATCTCCAGGCGCCGCTCTACGAGAACCGCCACGGCTACAAAGGAGCCACGCAGGCGGACTTCACGCTCGGACCGCGCGTCCAGCTGGCGGACTGGTTCGTCGTCGGGGCGAGCTTCGTGGCGAGCTATCAGACCCGGGCGTACTGGGACGGCGAGCTCGACGAGAACTCCGGCTACTTCCTGCGGGGCGTGGGCTTCAACGCGGCGATCCGCCTGGCTCCCGGCGTCAATTTGATTCCCACGGTCCTGCGGGTTTTTTCCATCGACACCCGCGGCGGCGGCGACAGCCTCGAAATGGAATGGCTGGTGGGACTGACGCTCGACATCAGCCTGGGCCCTTAGAGCCTATCCGGATAACCATCGTGGCCGCGGTGGTGGCGCCGCGGGCCGGGATGCAAGGCGCGACGACGACATCGACCCTGGAAGGGTCGTTGAGGAGGAGCAACGCCGCAGCCAGGCCCGCGCCGCCGCCACCCCGAAGGGGCGGGCCGCTA
>DASVNH010000197.1:0-6527 GCA_036383955.1 Planctomycetota bacterium
TTATCAACACTCCCCGGAGTGTTGATAAAATGACCGCATCAGAACGTCAACACTTCACTCGCTACGCTTGGGAGCGAGCAGCGCGGTGATCCGGTCGTTGAGGGCCTCGCGGCTGTACGGCCCCTCGTAGCGGGCGATCTCTTCGCCCTCGCGGAACACCAGCAGCGTCGGCACGGCCTGCACCCCGAGCTCCTCGGTGATCGACGGATTCTCCGTGACGTCGATCTTGAAGAACTGGACCTTCCCGTCGAGCGTGTCGGACACGGCGTCCAGCTCGGGACGGAAATGGTCGCACGGAATGGACCCGTAGTCCAGGAAGGCGATGGCCACCAGGCCATCCGACTCGGTCACCCGCTGTTCCAGCCCGGTATCGTTCAGATCCTTCACCATGGAAGGGCTCTCCCTAACTCTCCACCCAGCTCAAACGGCAGTCTCTATATCGGCCGGGTAGCGACGAACTTGAAGCGAATCGCGATCCGGCTATAGTGGCCTCCATGGGAATCCTCCTGCTGGCCCTGCTCCTCCCGCAGGACGTCGAGGCCAAGAAAGAGAAGATCGGCGACACCCTCCGCTTCCTCGTCGAGGAGAAACGGGCGGCCAAGGGAGACAAGGCCAAGGAAGCCGACGTCCTCCGGCTGTACCGCCCCCTCATCGACGAAATGAAGAAGTTCGTGGAGGAGGTCGCCGGCCCCGACCCCGCCAAGCAGGGGGCGCTGATCGACGAGCTGCTGGCCAAAGTCGCCCCGGAGGAATCCCGGCTGGTGAAGATCGCCTCGAACGAGCGCTGGGCGAGCGCCATGCTGATGTCGATCCACACCGCGCAGGCGATGTTCCGCGCGGCGGACGCGGACGGGGACGGAAAGCAGAATTTCTGGGTGGGCGACATCAGCGCGCTCCACCGCCTGCGGGTGCCGGGCGCCCGGGAACCCTGGGTCTCGGCGGACACCGCGCGGGCCGACGCCCGCCCCTGCCTGCCCCTGGACCAGGAAGGCGCGCCGTCGATGGCGCCCCTGCTCCGCCTCGTCCGCGCCGGGACGCCCCAGCCCAGCCAGGGCTATTACTACGTCGCGCTACGGACCTACGACGTCGCGGGCGGCGACCCCGTGCCGTACGACGCGGGCGACGGCCGGAATCCGGCGAAGTTCGGCGTCTGCGCCTACCCCGCGGACTACGGCAAGGACGGAAACCTCACGTTCATCCGCAGCGAGGCGCAGAAGCCTCAGATGTGGAAGAAGGACACGACGGGCCGGCCGGTCTCGTCCTTCCCCGTCGATCCCGCCCGCGAAGGCTGGCTGCCCGTAGACTGACCCCCGGTTCCGGGTCCGGGTCCGGTCAGCGCCACTCGGCGGACAGCTCCGCCTCGATGAGGGCGGGCGGCACGTTTCCGAACGCCAGGAAGCGCTCGTGGAACTCCTTGAGCGTGAAGCGGGCGCCCAGGCGCGCGCGGCAGGCCTCGCGGATCCGCGCGATCTCCAGCATCCCGAGCAGGTAGGTCGGGAAATACGTCGGCGACATCGTGTAGGCCTTCACGCTGCCTTCCGCCTGCGCCTTGTTCATGCGGACCTTCTCGACGAGAAAGGCGACGGCCTCGTCGTAGCCCATGCGGCCCGTGTGCAGCGACACGTCGAGCAGCACCCGCGCCGCCCGCTGCAGCCGCCAGTTCAGCTGCATCACCCGCTCCCGCCGGTCCGTGTAGTAGCCCGTCTCGTGCGCCAGCTCCTCGCAGTAGAGCCCCCAGCCTTCCGACAGCAGCGGCGACTCGTTCAGCTTCCGGATCTTCGAGACGATGTCCTTCGCGTACACGAACTGCAGGTGATGCCCCGGATACGCCTCGTGCCAGACCGTGCCGGGGATGTCGTAGACGTTGTGCGCGGCGAGCTGCTCCTCGACCTCCTCCGGCGTCGCCCCCGCCTCCACCGGCGTGACGTAGAAGTGGCCCGTCCGCGCCGCGTCCAGCGGCCCGGGCCGCGAATACGCCGCGTACGGGATCGTGCTCCGCAGGAAGGCGGGCGTCTCGACGACCTCCAGCTTCTCCCAGGCCGGAATGCCCACGAGCGCCTTTTCGGCCATGTAGGCCCGGGCCTTCGCGACTTCCCGGGCGTAGCGCTCCACGAGGCCGGCGGGCGTCGGATGGTCCTTCTTCATCGCCTCCAGCAGCTTCGGCCAGTCCTTCTCGATCGCCTCCAGCATCCGCAGCGTCCTGGCGAACTCCTCGCGGCCCCGCTTCTCGAGCGCGGCGGCGTCGACGTCCAGGAAGTGATCGTTGCGCAGGTGGAACTCGTAGGCCTCGCGGCCCAACACGAAGGAGCCGTCCGACCGCGGCAGGAGCTCCTTCTCCAGCCACGCGACGTAGGCGGCGTAGGCCTTCGCGGCGGGCTTGCCGTCGACCTCCTTCAGCCCCTCGAGAAACGCCACCGTGCCCTTGCCGTCGTCGATCGCCATCCGGGTCCACACGGCGGGCGGCCGGCCGAGCTTCGCGCGGACCTCCTCGATCATCGCGGGGACCTCGGCGAGGCGGCGGCGGACGGCGTCGACCCGCGTCTCCTTCGGCGCGTAGTCCTTCACGAGCATGTCGTGGATGGAGGAGACGGCCCCGAACGGCAGCCCCGGGTAGACGGTCCGGGGATCGCGGCGCCGGGCGTCGTAGCTCTGCGCGAGGAGCTCGGCGCGCCAGAGGCGGGCGTCGAGCGAATCCTCCCCCACGCGCCCCAGCCAGCGCTCGACCAGCTCGACGCGGGCGCGGTAGGCGCCGTCGTCCCAGCGGGTCACGCGGGCGTCGTGCTCGTGGAGGCCGACGGCGGCGGCCCAGTCGGGGTCGAGGGCGGCGCGCTCGGCGAGATACCGGTCGTAGAGGGCGGCCAGGGACGGGGAGACGTCCTGCGGCATCGCGCACCCCGCGAGTAGGAGAATCATGGAGATTCCAGCCTGGCTGCTTTCTCCAAGAGCGTGGAGAAAACAGCCAGGCTGGAATCTCCGAAAAAGGTTCATTTCAGGAGCTCGTTCACTTCGGCGTAGGGGATCGCGTCCCGCGTGAGGGCCTCGTAGGTCCCCGATTCCCGCAGCTCCTTCGCGATCTTCCGGGTCAGCCCCAGGGCCGCCCGCATCGCGCCGGAGCCCAGGCTCACGCGCCGCACACCCAGCTCCCGCAGCTCCGCCACCGGCGGCGTGCCCGCCCCCGCCAGCACGTTCAGCGGGCCGCCGATCGCCTTCGCCAGCTGCCGGATCGTCTCCCGGTCCGTCACCGAGGGCACGAAGACGCAGTCGGCGCCCGCCTTCAGGTACGCGTTCCCCCGCTTGACCGCCTCCGCGAAGCGCGAGCGCTCCGCCAGGTGCGCCTTGACGTACACGTCCGTCCGCGCGTTGATCACCAGCTCCGCCGATACGCCCCGCGCGGCGCGGATCCGCTCGCACTGGTCGTCGACGTCCCGCAGCGGCCGCACCCGGTCCGTCGTCCCGTCCTCGAGGTTCATCCCGACCGCCCCCGCCTCCAGCGCGGCCTCCACCGTCTGCCGCACCGCCTTGATGATCGGCCCGTAGCCGGCCTCCAGGTCGGCGCTGACCGGCACCCGCACGGCGGCGGCGATCCGCCCGATCGCCTTGGCCATCTCGCCCCGGCTGATCTTCTCGCCGTCGGGATACCCGAGCGAAGCCGCGATGCCGGCGCTGGACGTCGCGATCGCCGCGAAGCCCGCCTCCTCGAAGACGCGGGCGCTGGCGACGTCCCACGCGTTCGGCAGCACCAGGACGTCGGGCCCCGCGTGGAGGCTCCGGAGCAGCTCGGCCTTCGCCTTGGCTTTCATGGGGGCCCAGTATACTTCTCCCGTGGATCCCTGGAACGAGTTCGGCAGGTCGCTGGGCGTGATCGCGCCCCTGTCCCGGACGTCGCTGAAGTTCGACGTCCAGGGCCGGCCCGCGGTCCTCGAGGAAGTCTGGTCGCTCATCGCGGACGCCGAGGCGCCGACCCACCGGCTGACGGTCGACCTCCGCGGCCTCTCCCCCGGCACGCTGAAGATCTTCCAGGAGGGCTTCTTCTCGCCGATCGCCCGGCTGTTCGGGGCGCAGGACCTCACGATCGGCGACAAGGCCTTCGACGCCCTGTACGTGGTCAAGGCCTCGCCGGCCGGCCTGGCGGCCTCGATCTTCGGCGGGCCCCGGCGGGAGCGCCTGATCGAGGCGATCCGGGCGGTCGGCCGCTACCTGTCGCCCGTCATCGACCTGTCCCGCGAGTCGCTCAGCGTGCGGACCGCCGAATCTTCGGCGAGCCGCGCGCTGTTCGAGCGGATGACGGCGGCCGCGCGGGAGCTGACGTCCGCGATCCTGGCCGTGAAAGGCTCCGTGCTCCTCTGGGAGGAGGCTGGCCTGCCGCCGAACGCCCGCTGCCCCGTCTGCGGCGCGCGCTTCCTCGCCGCCGTCACGACCTGCCGCAAGTGCCGCACGCCCCATCACCACGAGTGCTGGGTCTACTTCGGCGGCTGCTCGACGTACGCCTGCGGCCAACGGTAACCAGTCACGGTCAAGGTCAAGGCCAAGGAACCTTCCCCCCCACGCCCCCCCCCGGGGGGGATCCCTCCCTGACCTTGACCGTGACCTGTTACGGAAGGAGATCGGGGAGAGCGCGGGCGCGCTCGTGCTCGAAGATGAGCGAGGTCTCCACGTTGGCGACGATCTTGTGGCCGGTGAAGGCCTCGACGCCCAGCTTGCGGAGGTGGTCGACGTCCCGCACCACCACGTGGGCCAGGAAGTCGACCGCGCCGCTCACGTAGTAGCAGTTCACGATCTCCGGCCAGGCCCGGAGGGAGCGGCGGTAGGCCTCGACGTCCTTCTCCAGATGGTGGGTGAGCCGCACCGCCACCATCGCCTGCAGGCCGACGCCCAGGGCCGCCGGATCGACGTCCGCGTGGATCCCCCGCAGGACCCCCTCTTTCTTCAGGCGCCGCACCCGTTGCAGGCACGACGACGGCGCCAGCTTGATCCTCCGCGCGAGCTCCTTGTTCGACAATCCCGCGTTGCCCTGCAGGATGGACAGGATGGCGCGGTCCACGCGGTCGAATTTCATTCGCCCCTCTCTCCAGGGCCCGCGTCCGGATCCGTACTTTGTTCTGAGATTCGACTCATGGACAGAATACTCTACGTCGTTCTCTTTCAGACTTCAAATATTATTCATTTCCCGTTAAGAAGGAGCCATGAGAACCGAGAGGCGCGCGACGCTGTGGCTGCTGGCCATGTGCGTCATCTGGGGCGCCAGCTTTCCCGTGATGAAGCGCGGGATGGACGGGCTGGCGGCCGTCGTGGGGTCTGACGCCGCGCCCGCGGCGTTCCTCTTCCCGCGCTTCCTGGTGGCGGCCGCGGTCTTCCCGCTGGTCTTCACCCTCCGGGGCCTGACGCCGGCGGCCGTCCGGGCGGGCGCGCTGCTCTCGATCCCCTTCAGCGCCGGTTTCCTGATGCAGGTCTGGGGGCTGCGCTCCACGACGCCGGCGGTGTCCGCCTTCCTGACCAACCTGACGGTGATCGCCACGCCGCTCGTCGGGACGGTCGCGTTCGGGGAACGGCTGACGCGGGGCAACGCGGCGGGCGCGGCGATCGCGGTCGTGGGCGTCTGGTTCCTCGCCGGGCCCGGAGGGGGCCGGTTCGGGGCCGGCGAGGCGATCACGGTCCTGAGCACGCTCGCCTGGGCCGTCCAGATCCAGATGACCCAGGGGATCACCCGGCGGCACTCCCCCGAGGCGGTCACGTTCGTCCTCTTCGTCGGCGCGGCCCTCGCGTCCGGCCTGGCGCTGGCGGCGACGGGCGTCGACCCGCGGGCGCTCGCGCGCGCGGCGGCGGCCCCGGACGTCGGATGGACCGTCCTCTTCACCGCCCTGGTCTGCTCGGTGCTGGCGACCACGGTGATGAACCGCTACCAGCGGGACCTGGCGCCGACGCGGGCGGCGGTGATCTACACGCTGGAGCCGGTCTTCGCCGTGGCGCTGTCGACGGCCCTCGTCCTCGAACCCCTGACGGCGGCGAAGGTCGTCGGCGGGACGATCATCCTCGTCGGCAACGTGGCGTGCGAGCTGTGGCCCTACCGCCAGCCGGGCAGCGAGACCTGCGCGCGGTAGTTCGAGTCGTTCGCGTGGGAGTTGCGGGCGGGGGCGTAGATCCGCGAGCCCGGCGCCGGCCGGTCCTGCGTGTAGATCCACACGCGGTCGCGGTCCCAGAGCACCACCTCGTCGCGCGGGTCGCCCGTCACGTCGAGCACCGCCGCCGCCAGGTCCGGATGGCCGTCGTCCGGGAACACCACCGCGCGGCGCAGCCGGCCGTCGAGCATCCCCCCCTCGCGGACGTTCCCCGACAGCAGCAGGAATTCCTGGCCGTCGCCGCGCCAGTTCACCGGCAGGATCATGCTGCCGTGGTGGTGGGGCTCGCCCTGCTCGAGGATGTTGCCGTCGGCGTCGAACACCGTCAGAATGCCCGGGTTCTTCCAGAAGTTGATCGACGAGATCTGCAGCCCGCCGAGGTCCGGCCGCAGCTTCGCCACCGTCATGTTC
>DASVNH010000198.1:0-1795 GCA_036383955.1 Planctomycetota bacterium
GGGGGGGGATTTTCTGAACCTGAATTGCGGGCCAAGACCAGCGCCTCAGGTGAAGTCCTCGCATGCTGACCCTCTTGCTGCTGCTCCTAGGCCAGGAGACGATCGAGCCGCGGCGCGTCTTCCTGGGGACGCCCGGGGACCCGGAGTGGGAGGAGTTCGCCGGGGAGACGCCGGCGGGACGGCGGCTGGATCTGAAGTTCATGTCGATGCCCAAGGCGACGACCCTGTTCCTGCGGCAGGAGGACGTCAAGCTGGGCTGGGCGGTCGAGCTCAACGGCCGCCGCCTCGGCGCGCTGCACCTCATGGAGCACCCGCTCACGCTCGCCCTGCCCGTGTCGGCCGACGCCCTCAAGGACGGCGAAAACATCCTCTCGATCGTGCCGCCCAAAGCGGCCGACGACATCCGGGTGGGGGAGATCCGGCTCGACGCCCGCCCCTGGGGGACGCTCGACGTCACGGTGACGGAAGAGGGACGCCCGGTGCCCTGCCGCGTCACCGTGACGGACGTCGACGGCGCCCTGGCGCCGCTCTCCGGAGGGCCGGGGGTGCGCCCCGGCGTCTTCTACATCGACGGGCACGCGCGGGTGAGCGTGCCGCGGGGCACCTACATCGTGACCGCCTCGCGCGGCTTCGAGTACGGGATCGACCGCGTGACGGTGGAGGTCGTCGACGTCCGCCAGGTCAGCCTCGCGATCCGCCGCGAAGTCCCCACGCCCGGGCTGGTCGCCTGCGACACCCACATCCACACGCTGGAGTTCAGCGGGCACGGCGACGCCTCGGTCGAGGAGCGCCGGCTCACGCTGGCGGGGGAGGGCGTCGAGCTCCCCATCGTGACGGAGCACAACCAGCACCGGACCTACGAAGGCGGGCCGCGGTTCACGCCGATCGGCGGCAACGAGGTCACGACGAAGAAAGGCCACTTCAACGTCTTTCCCGCGACCGGCCCCGTGCCCGACTGGAAAGAGGAGCGCTGGCCCGAGCTCATGAGGTCGATGCGCGCCTCCGGCGCCCAGGTCGTCATCCTCAACCATCCCCGCGACCTCCACAGCAACTTCCGGCCGTTCGACCATCTGGAGCCGATCACGGGCGAGCTGAAGATGGGCGGCGGCTTCGACGCCGTCGAGGTGATCAACTCCGGCGCGCTGCAGTCCGACCCGATGCAGCTCTTCCGCGACTGGTTCGCGCTGCTGAACCACGGCTATCGCGTGGCGGGCGTGGCGGGGAGCGACAGCCACGACGTGGCGCGCTACACCGTCGGTCAGGGGCGGACGTATGTCGCGGTCGACGACCGGGATCCGGGGAACCTCGACGTCGCCGCGGCCGTCGAGAGCTTCCGCGCGGGCCGGGTCCAGGCCTGCCTGGGCCTGCTGACGAAGCTGGAGCGGGTGGGGGAGGAGGTCGAGGTGACCGTCCTTGGCCCCTCCTGGGTCCGGGCGGACCGCGTCGAGCTTTACGTCAACGGCGTGCGGCTGCGGGAGTTGAGCTTCACGTCGGGGCCGGACGTCGAGAAGTTCCGCCGGCGCTGGCGGATCCCCCGCCTGAAGCACGACGCGTGGATGGTGGCGGTCGCGAGCGGGCCGGGGGTGCGCGAGGCGTTCGGGGCCATCCCCAAACCTTACAAGCCGAGATCCAAGGCCTGGGAGCCGCGGGTGCTCGGCTCTTCGCCGGTGCTGTGGCTCGGCACGAAGTCGCCGCGCAAGACCGCCCGGGGGATCCTGGCGACCCTCGGGAAGGACCCCGAGAAGCTCCGGCGGATGTACGAGGACATCGACGAGGCGGTGGCCGCGCAGTTGTC
>DASVNH010000199.1:0-1571 GCA_036383955.1 Planctomycetota bacterium
CACGCCGAGCCCGGGGCCCGACGGCAGCGCGAAGCAGCCGTCCTTCACCTCGGGATAGCCGGGGCCGGAGGCCGCCTGCTTCACCCAGGCGTCGACGAAGTCGTTGAAGTGCTCCTGGATCTTGAAGTTCGGGCAGCTCGCCGCGAGATGGAGGCAGGCCGCCGTGCTCACGGGGCCGCCCGTGTTGTGCGGGGCGAACGTGACGTACGACGCGTCCGCCATCGCGGCCATCTTCTTGCCTTCCCCGATCCCGCAGGACAGCGTGATGTCGGTCTGCAGGATGTCGGCCGCCCCCAGCTCCAGCAGCCGGCGCGTCTCGTGCCGCGTGTGGATCCGCTCCCCCGTGGCGATCGGAAGGCTGATCTTGGACGCGGCCTTCGCGAGCGCCTCGAGATTGTCCGGCGGCACGGGCTCCTCCAGCCACGCGGGCTTGAAGCGCTCGAGGTCGCGGGCGAGGTCGACGGCCGTCGCCGGGCTGAAGCGGCCGTGCATTTCGATCATGATCTCGACGTCCGGCCCCACCGCCTCGCGGATCGCCTCGATGAGCCCGATCGAGCGGTTCTTGTCCGCGCGCTCCATCTCGTAGAAGCCCGCGCCGAAGGGATCCACCTTGAGCGCCTTGTAGCCGCGCGCGGTCACCTTCTTCGCGGCCTCGAAGAACGCCTCGGGGGTCCGCTCCACCGTGTACCAGCCGTTCGCGTAGGCCTTGATCTTGTCGCGCGTCGCGCCGCCGATGAGCTGGTAGACGGGCCGGCCGACGGCCTTCCCGATGATGTCCCAGCAGGCCATCTCGACCAGGGCGATGCCCGCGCCCGTGATGTCGTTCACGCGGAGGAAGTCGTCGACGAAGGCGCGCTGGACGAGGCGTTCGACGTCGAACGGATCGCTCCCCAGCACGTAGCGCGATTCGATCTGCTTGAGGTAGGCGAGCACGGCGTCGGTCCGGATCGAGCGGACCTCGGAGACGCCGACGAGCCCCTCGTCGGTCTCGACCTTGAGGAAGGTGAGGTTGCGCCAGGGCGTGCCGAGCACCATCGGCGTCAGCTTCGTGATCTTCATCGGATCGGCCTCCTTCTGCCCCTTTGTACCCGCGGCGGCGGCCGTCGCCCGGGAAGTCGCGCGCCCTTGATCGGAAATGAGCATTCATGGATCCGAATTGCGCGGTATCCTTGACGCATGGCGGTCCAGGCGCGGATCGAGAAGCTGCTGCCGCTCCCGGCGGCGTCGTTCATCCTGAAGACGCGGCGGGAGCCGGCCTTCGGCCCCTATTGGCACTTCCATCCGGAGTACCAGCTCACGCTGGTGCGGCGGGGGCGGGGCCGGCGCTTCGTGGGCGACGACGTCGCGCGCTTCGCGCCCGGCGACCTCGTGCTCACGGGCCCGAACCTGCCGCACATGTGGTGCTCGTCGCGGCGCCGGCGGCCCCGGGAAGGCCCGCACGAGGCGACGATCCTCCAGTTCCCGGCGGCGGTGTTCGGCGGGGGCTTCCTGGACCTGCCGGAGATGGCGGCGGTGCGGCGGCTGCTGGAGCGCTCGACGCGGGGGCTGGGCTTCGGCCCGTCCGCGCGCCG
>DASVNH010000200.1:0-4345 GCA_036383955.1 Planctomycetota bacterium
TACCGTCAACACTAGGCGGGGCCGAGGGACTTGGCGGCGATGTCGTTGCGGTAGTGGGAGGCCTTGAAGTCGATTTTCTTGACGGCGACGTAGGCGTTGGACTGGGCCTCGCGGAGGTCCTTGCCCTGGGCGGTGACGCCGAGGACGCGGCCGCCGGCGGTGACGAGCTTGCCTTCCTTGAGCGCGGTGCCCGCGTGGAAGACGGCGGCGCCGCCGGCCTCGGCGGCGTCGATGCCGTTGATCTCGTAGCCGGTCTCGTAGCTGCTCGGATAGCCGCCGGAGGCCATGACGACGCAGACGGCGGGGCGGGTGTCCCATTCGATGTCCAGCTGGCCGAGCTTCTCGTCGATGACGGCCTCGAGGATGGGCACCAGGTCGGACTTGAGCATCATCATGAGCGGCTGGCATTCGGGGTCGCCGAAGCGGACGTTGTACTCGAGGACCTTGGGGCCGCTCTTGGTGTACATGATGCCGGCGTAGAGGATGCCGCGGAAGCGGCGCTTCTCCTTGTTCATGGCGTGCACGGTGGGCACGAGGATCTCGCGGATGACGCGCTGGAAGTCGCGCTCGCTGGCCACCGGCGCCGGCGCGTAGGCGCCCATGCCGCCCGTGTTGGGGCCGCGGTCGCCGTCGTAGACGCGCTTGTGGTCCTGGGTGGTCTCCATGGGGGCGATCGACGACCCGTCGGTGAAGGCGAGGACCGAGGCTTCGACGCCGTTGATGAACTCCTCGACGACGACCTGCTCGCCCGCCTTGCCGAAGACTTTCTTTTCCATCATACCTTCGATGGCGACGATGGCCTCGCTCTCGGTCTGGCAGATCACGGCACCCTTGCCGGCGGCCAGGCCGTCGGCCTTGACGACCAGCGGGAAGGGGGAGGACTTCACGAAGCTGAGGGCGGCCTTCGACTGCGTGAAGACGCGGAAGTTGGGCGTGGGGATGCCGTAGCGCCGCAGCAGGTTCTTGCAGAAGACCTTGGAGCCCTCGAGCTCGGCGGCGTCCTTCGACGGCCCGAAGACCCGCTGGCCGTTGTCCTGGAAGAGGTCGACGATGCCCTTGCAGAGCGGCGTCTCGGGCCCGACGACCGTCAGGTCGATCTTCTCCTTCTTCACGAAGGCGAGGAGGCCGTCGAGGTTGTCCGCGGCGATGTCGACGCACTCCGCGTGCCGGGCGATGCCGGCGTTGCCGGGGGCGGCGTAGAGCTTGGTCAGCTTGGGCGACTTGGAGAGCTTCCAGGCGAGGGCGTGCTCGCGGCCGCCTCCGCCGATGAGAAGGATCTTCATGGGGGCTTCAGTTCCCGGTTTTCTTAGCCGCGAGGGCGGCGCGCCAGCGGGGGACGTCCTCGCCGTGGTTCTCGCCGGTGATCGCGGAGAGGGTGGAAAGGATCGACGCTTGTTCGGCGTCGAGCTTGGCCTTCATGGCCTTGTCGGTGAAGTCGGGCTTGATCCGGACGACGGTGGGGAGGGTGATCCGGCTGCCGTCGCGGAGGACCATCTGCCGGTTCATCATCGCGGTCATCTGCTCGCCGTACTGCATGACGGCCTTCTCGGTCTCGAGCGAGTTCTCCAGCGCCTCGACGAGGACGGGGGCGACGCGGCGGTCGCGGAAGGCGGCCATCTGGTCGACGCAGCGGATGCGGGCGCTGACGGACTCCTCGGCCAGGAACGGCACGTGGAAGAGCGCGGTGTCGGGGTGGGCGATGGCCTTGAGGGCGGCGGAGGCGGCGGCGCGCAGGTCCTCCTCCGGGTCCCAGAGGGAGCGCCGCACGAGGGGCTTGGCCGCCGCGGGCTCCTTCATGCGGCCCAGCTCCTCGAAGACGAGCCGGCGCACGTGCTCGGACAGGCTCGAAATCGCGGCGACGTAGGCCTTCGCCTTGTGCTTGTCGTCGATCCTCTCGAGCTCGGCGGCGGCTTCCGCGCGCTTCTTGGGGTCGCCCGACTTCATCCGCTCCAGCTGGACCCGGATCTTGTCGGCGAGCGCCTTCTCGAGATCCTTCTGCTCCTCGATCGCGACGTCCAGGTCGCGCTCCTCGGGCGTGATCCACCGGCCCTTGTGCCGCACCAGGCCCTTGGCGAGGAACCAGGCCTCCTCCGTGACCCACTGGTCGCCCAGCTTGCGGAAGCCGGCGCCCAGGCGGGCCTCCTCGTGGTCGGGCGCGGCGGCGAGGACCTTGCCGTACTCGGCGACGGCCTCTTTCTGCAGCTTCCGTTCGAGGCACCAGCGGGCCAGCTTGAGGCGGCCTTCGACGTCCTCCGCCTTCAGCTCCTTCGTGCGCTCCTGGTAGAGCTCTTCGACGGTCTTCTTGGGAGTGATCTTCCGGATCATGGACTTGGGGTAGACCACGCTGCCGCCGGAGCGGGTGACCTTGACGGAGTCTCCGAGGTCCTCGGTCTTGCCTTCGATGACGGTGCCGCTGAGGAGCTCGATCTCGTCGGCCCGGGTCCCGGCCGCGAGGAACAGCCAGAGAGCGAGAGTCCGCTTCATGTGACGTCCTCGATGGTATCAGGGACGGGCATCGTTGACAAGCGGCCCGGCGGCCCCTACTGTCAGTACGCTTGAACCGCTCCGCCGTACCTTATCACCGCCTGCGAAGCCTCTACCCTTCGCTGTTCATC
This sequence comes from Planctomycetota bacterium, assembly GCA_036383955.1. Lineage (GTDB taxonomy): Bacteria > Planctomycetota > MHYJ01 > MHYJ01 > JACPRB01 > JACQFK01. Next base: position 2,616 of record DASVNH010000200.1, read on the forward strand.
GACGTCGTCGGGGGCGAGCCGCGGGCGTCGAAGCTCTTCCGACATCCCTGGCGCGACCCCGCCGCGCTGGTCGCGCGGGCGAAGCGCGCGGCGGAGAAGGGGATGGAGAAGGGGGTGCTCGACGCCCTCCGCGCCTACCACATCGATCTCGACGCGCCGAAGGAGTCGCGGGCCTCGCTCGACCTCCTGGGCAAAGGCGCGGCGATCGTGATCACGGGGCAGCAGCCGGCCGTCGCGCTGGGCCCGCTCTACAACCTGTACAAGGCCGCGGGGGCGATCCAGCTGGCGAAGGAGGTCGGGGCGGTCCCGGTGTTCTGGAACCATTCGGACGACACGCGGGGCGGGGAGTCGGCGGCGTTCCCGGACCGGGAGCACAAGGTGCGGGAGGTGCCGCTGCCGCCGGGGGAACCGGGAAAGCCGCTGTACGAGGCGGGGACGCCGGAAGCGTTCCGGATGTTCGTGGGGGCGCTGGGGGAGGCGCTGCCGCGGACGGAGCACACGGACCGGGTGAACGAGCTGCTGCGGCGGACGCAGGTGGGCTCGATCGCGGAAGCGTTCAGCCGGCTGCTGCTGGCGCTGTTCGGCCCGGAGGGGCTGGTGGTGCTGGAGCCGCGGCACCTGGAGGGGGAGCGCGCGGCGAAGCTGTTCGACGAGCACCAGCGGCATCCGGAACGGCTGTCCAAGGCGGTGGAGGCGGGGCGCGAGGCGGTGGTCCGGGAGATGTACGAGGACCATCTGGGCCGGGACGTGGGGCTGGACCTGTTCGAGATCAAGGGGAGCCGGCGGACGCGGGTGGAGGCGCCGGGGGCGGGGAAGGGGCGGCTTTCGGCGGGGGTGGCGCTGCGGCCGCTCCTGCAGGACGCCGTGCTGCCGACCTGCGCGTACGTCGGGGGGCCGAGCGAGGTGGGCTACCAGGCCGCGCTGGGGCCGGCCTACGACGCGTTCGGGATCGAGCCGCCGGTGGTGGCGCCGCGCCCGACGGCGACGCTCCTGGAGCCGAAGATCACGCGCGCGCTGGAGGGGGGCGACCTGGCGGGGGCGCTGATCGGGGAAGGGGCGACGGCGCCGGGGCCGGAGGAGGACGTCCTCCGCCGCCTCGAGGAGCTGAGGGAGCGCTGGACGGCGGAAGCGGCGGACGCGCTGGGGCCGCTGCGGGGGCCGTCGCTGGAGCGCGCGCTGGAAAAGACGACGGGCAAGGTGCGGGAGGCGCTGGGGGCGCTGTCCGGGCGGGTGAAGGACGAGCTGGAGCGCCGGGAGGAGACCGGCCGGGGACGTCGGGCCCGCCTCCTGGCGCACCTGCGGCCGCTCGGCAAGCCGCAGGAGCGGGTCTTCACGCCGCTGTACTACGCGGCGCTGTACGGCCCCGACGTCCTGCCGCGTCTCGCGGCGGCGCTGGACGTCAGATCCGAGTCACATCAAAGAATTGAAATATTATAATATTACAATTATAACATGTTAAACCCGGTTTCCTGGGGCGTCGGCGGGTTCATCGTCGCGGGGAAGGGGACCCGGGGGCGGACGCGCATCGAGAGGCTGTTGGGGAAGGCGGACCTCTCCTTCTCTCTCAAGGACAGGCGGACCGAGATCGAAGTCGATTTGCCCGACGGAGAGTTAAGAATCGTCGAAGACGTCGAGTGCCCGGGGGTGTGGTTTTTCAGCGGCGGCGCGGGGCCGGACGAGGGCGTCGCGCGGCGGATCGTCAGCCGCATGACTGAGGTCATGACCGCGGC
>DASVNH010000201.1:0-6031 GCA_036383955.1 Planctomycetota bacterium
CCCAGCCCTCCGGCGATCGTCGCGACCCCCAGGCCGGTCGCCCTGGCCGACATCGCCGGCGCGCTGCTGGTCCGCGGGACGCCCGTGAAGGGGGCCGTCGACGTCCTCGGCACCGACGAGCTGGCGAGCACGCCCCGCCGCGGCGCGGGCTTCACGGCCGGCGGCGCCCGCATCCGCCTCGAGCGCGGAGGCGCGCTGCGCGTCGACACGCTCGTCCATCTCCTCCGCGGCAGCGCGTTCTTCGAGGGCTCCGTCACCGTCGTGACGAAGCACGGCCAGATCAGCGGGACGTCGTTCGGGGTGGACGTCGACGACCGCCGCGCGCGGGTCGCGGCCCTCGCGGGCCCGGCGCGCCTCTCCACCGACAAGGGCGACGCGACCCTCAAGGCCGGCTTCGTCGCCTCCCTCCGCGCGACGGAGAAGCCCTCCGGCGGCGCCCGCGGGGATGTCGAGTCCCTCCTCGCCTGGCGTCTCCGTCCCGAGCTCTCGCCGAACCCGGCCCGGACGCCCTACGTCGAGCGGGAGCCGGGCGGAAACCGGCGGCCGCCGGGGCTGGTGATCGCGGCGCCCTACGCGGACGCGGAGGAGGCGTCGGAAGCCGTGGCCCGCGCCGTCGCCGAGCGCCTGGACGCGCCGCTCGTCCTGGCGCGCCACTACCGCGCGCCGGCCGCGGGGCTCTGGATCAACGTGGACCGCGCGATGGAGGCGACGGTGGGTCCCGACGGGACGCCCGGCGCGACGGAGTTCACGGCCCGGTCGCGGAAGGCGTCGGCCGACTACTTCGACCAGTTGCGGGAGGCGGCGGGCGCGGGGCGCGGCCCGGTGCCTCTCGTCGTCCAGGCGCGCCTGCACTACGATAAAGACCTGCCGCACGCCGAGGCCGCGTTCGCGGGGATCCCGAAGGCGGCGGTCGCCCGGCTGAAGGCGCTGTATCCGGCGCTGCTCGACAAGCACGCGCCGGCGGTCCGCGTGGACATGAAGTTCCAGGGCGTCGACCCCGTCCGCCACGCCGAAGAGGACCCCCGGATCGAGGGCTACATGGCGCCCCGGCAGGCGCGCGCCGCCGCCTGCTTCTTCCTGCCGGCCGCGGCCGCCGACGGCTACGGGCCGGTCCTCGCGGACCTGATCGAGGCGCTTTACCGCCGCTGAAGCGGCGCGCGTTCTTACAGTTCAACTTGGAGGCACCTATGATCCTCGCGCTGCTGCTGGCGTTGACGCAGGATCCGGGGACGCCCGAGCTGCGGGGTGCCTGGCTGGATTCCGACACGTTCACGACCCCCGCGCTGCGCGCCGCCATGATCCAGAAGCTGCGCGCCGCCCACCTCAACACGGCGTTCCTCACGGTGCCGCCGCTGAACGGGAACTACGGGACCGTCGACGGCGCCGCGTTCGGCGCCATGGTCGACGACCTCCAGGCCGCCGGGATCTCCATCCAGGCCTGGTTTCAGTGCTACAAGCGGCGGGGGGAGTCGACGCCCGCCGACTTCACCCAGGCGGCGGAACGCGAGGCGCAGCGGCAGTGGGCGCTGGACATGCTGGCCGCCTATCCGAAGCTCGACGGCATCCACTTCGACTACATCCGCTACTCGACCTGGGAGGCCAACGCCGCGGCCAAGCTGAACGGCGTCCAGGAAACGGTGCGGATCACGAAGGAGGCCGTCGCGCCCCGCCCGCTCACCTGCGCGGTCTTCCAGGCCTTCGCCGTGACCTACCGGGGCTGGGATCCGGCCTGGGAGGGCGACGTCCCCGCGTGGTATCGAAGCTGGTACGCGGCGAACCCGGACAACTACTACAAGCGGAAGGCCGTCTCGAGCGGCAACCCCAACCACCTGTACGGCCCCAGCCACTTCAGCTACCAGCAGGACCCGACGTCCTTCCTCAAGAACGGCTGGGCCGACGCCTGCGCCTCGATGCAGTACACGGCCGTCGACGCCACCTGGCAGCAGGAGGTCCAGATCTGGAAGAGCTTCCTCGGCGCCGACGTGAGCCGGCTCTGGATGGGCCTCGGCTGGATGGGGCCCGTCCAGTGGTTCGAGGATTCCGCCTTCGACCCCGCCGCGATGGTCCGCTTCGTGAAGCACGGCCGCGCCCAGGGCATCCGGGGCTTCGTCATCTTCCGGCTCGGGCAGCCCGGCGTCGACGACTCCCCGCTGATCAACGCGTTGTCCGTCGACGGCCCCGCGAACGGCAACGCGGCGGTGTTCAAGACGGATGTCGCGTCCCCCCTCGGCGGCGCGGCGCCTCCGCCGCCTCCGCCTCCGGGCCCCCCGCCCGCGCCGTCGAGCGGCGGCGGAAGCTCCGGCGACGACAGCGGCTGCTCTTTGGGGACGGCGGGCGGTCCGGGGATGTCGACGTCCCTCGCCGCCCTGCTTCTGGCTATGGCATCTTGTGGTCGCTGGGCTTCACGCCCTTCTTCGCGCCGTTGAACTTGAACGGCAGCGGCGTGAACTCGCCCACGATGTCGACCTTCGCGCGCTCCGGAATCTGGGCCTCCTGGCCCAGGCACCAGAGGCTCGCGTTGACGAGCAGGCGGCGGAAGCCTTCGCTCAGGAGGTCCTGCGACGACCCCATCGTGGTCGTGAAGACCCGGCAGCTCTTGCCCTCGGAGGGCTTGTAGGTCTTCGTCCACGCCAGAGGCATCATGGGGTCGTTCTTCTTGCCCTCGACGGGCGGATCCTTGGGATCCATGCCCTTGAGGACCTGCCCCATCAGGACGGGCACGCAGCCCTCGGGCAGCGGCAGGTTGACCGTGTAGACGTCGGTGGGGCCCCAGACGTCCTCGCAGCCCTTCAGGATCGGGTTGGCTTCCTGCCCCTTGGCGGTCACGCCGCGGCAGCTTTCCTTGCCGTGATGGCCGTGGTGGTTCACCCAGGTCTCGCCGAGGACCTGCTTGCCGAAGCCCTGCTTCCAGCCCTCGACGTTGGAGTTGTGGCTCCACTTGAAGTACGGATGATCCTTGCCGTAGGCGAAGGCGTGGGTCGACGTCCTCAGCCCGATGACCGGCTTCCCTTCCGCCAGGTAGTCCTCGAGGTGCTTGGCCTGCTCCGGCGGCAGCTTGCGGAAGCGCAGGAAGAGCACGCAGAGGTCGGCCGTCTTGAGCGCCTCGAGCCCCGGGATGTTGTCGCCGACGTTCGGGTCGATCTCGCCGGTTTCCTTCTTGATCGCGAAGAGCACCGTGCACTTGAAGCCGTGGTGCTTCGCCAGGATCTTCCCGAGCTGCGGCAGCGTCTCCTCGGACCGGTACTCCTCGTCGCCGCTCACGAGCACCACGTGCTTGCCCTTGCCGAGGCCTTCCCCGCCCTCGTAGACGACCCAGGGATCCTGAGCCAGCGCGAGCGTCAACGCGAGAATCATAGGGGTCTCCGTTCGTTTGACTTAAACCTTACACGCCGGAGTGTAGCGAAAGATTCAAGTCCCGAGAAGCCGCAGGTACTTGATCATTTTCGTCGAAGCTTTGGCGGCGTGCGCCATCCCGCATTTCGGGCAGGAGTCGTAGCGCGAGCCGAACAACTGCCCCCACGATTTCTCCGCCCATTCGACGCCGTACGGCAGCGCCCGCGCCGGCGCGTCGCTCCCGACGTCCGACTTGCACAACAGGCGGCCCACCCGCCGCGTGAACACGTCAGGCCGCAACGTCTCCTCCGCGTCCGCCTCCACCGCCTTCAGCACCTTTCCGTCCGCGTCCAGCGTCACCAGCGTCTTGCCGTCCTCGACGTCCGGCAGGCAGGCCTTGGCCAGCGCCTTCGGAATCAGCACCAGCACCGCCCGGCGGCGGAGCGCCCGCAGGCCGCGGGTGTCGGTCTCCACCAACTCCTGAAGTATCTGGCTCAAGTCGGACAGGTAGTGCGCGTCCACGATCAGCACGACGCCGCCCCGGCGCGTCTCTTTCATCTCGCGGAGGGCGTCGAGGTACCACGCGGGCGCGCTCACGCGAGCAGCCTCAGATACTTGATCATCCTCGCCGCGTTTTCATCCATCGAAGGCATCCCGCAGCCCGGACACGTGTCGTACGGCGTCCCGAACAGGTCCCGGTCCGAGCCTTCGGCCCATTCGACCCCGTACGGCAGCGCCCGCGCCGGCGCGTCGCTCCCGACGTCCTTCTTGCCCAGCAGCTTGCCGATCCGCTTGGCGAATACGCCCGGCATCAGCGTCTCCGCCAGGTCCGCCTCCTCCGCCTTGAGCACGCGGGCGTCGGCGTCCAGGATCACCAGGGTCTTGCCGTCTTCGACGTCCGGCAGGCACTCGCGGGCCAGCGTCTGGGGGATCAGAACCAGCACCGCCCGGCGACGCAGCGCGCGGAGAGTCCGACTGTCGTCCTCCACGAGACTCTTGAGATTCCGGCTGATGCCGGACAGAAGGCCGTCTTGCGGAATGACGCAGACGACGCCGCCGCGGCGCGTCTCTTTCATTTCGCGAAGGGCGTCGAGGTACCACGCGGGAGCGCTCATCGTCATCTCCGAAGCAGGTCCAGGGCGATCAGGATCGACGTCCGCAGCGTTTGCGCTTCATTGTCTTCCTTGTGCACTTCATGCTCGACGGTGCCGCCCACTTTTCCCAGATCGTCCGGCATCGGCGGAAACCGAAGCAGCGAATCGTCGCTTCGGACGTCGGGAAACACCCGGCGGAGCCGCTCCAGGAACGTGGCGACGTTGCCGCTGAGGGCCGGGCCGAAGTCGGTGCCCAGCGCGCGGAAATTGAAGCTCTGAGGCCGGATCTCCACGACCCTCGCGTGACTTTCGCCGTAGAGATGCACGAAGCGCTCTCCGGACGTGTGACGCTCGCCCTTCACCCGCTCGACGACCGGCGGGCCATAGCGACGCGGGGTGCTCACGGACTGGTCGACGCGGGAGCTGCTCAGGATTTCCCCCAGGACGATCAGCCGGAGAGCCCCGGGCTCGAACGACGCCTCCGGCGGCTCGAGGCGCAGGCTTCCGCCGTCGAAGCGGAACGACTTGGCCCGGACCGGCTTGACCCGGCCGAGGGCCTCGTGCGTCACGACGAAGGCGTCGAGGCCCCCCTCCCGGAGGAGGCGAACCCGCGCCGCGGCGTCCGAGGACGTCGACTCCGACCTCACCCGCTTCGGCAGCGGCGAGGCGAGCAGCATCTGGGCGTCGATCCGGGACAGCTCGGCCGCCCGGGAGAGGGCGTCGATCGTCCGCTCCTCCGCCGCGGCCGCGCCGGGGATGTAGACGCCGTACTCGTCGTTCATGTTCTTCTGGACCCATGCCGGGTGGCATCCGTTACCATGCGCCCATGAGACATCTTACGATCCTCGCGCTCCTGGCGGGTTGTTCCACGCCCTCGACCTCCGGACCCGTCCGGATCGAGGAGAAGGAGGTCGAGTACGCGCAGGGGGACGTCGCCCTCCGCGGCTTCCTCGCCTGGAACGGGGCGCAAAGCGGCAAGCGGCCGGGCATCCTGGTCACGCACGAATGGCGCGGGCACAACGAGTACGTGCGGACGCGCGCGCGCGCGCTCGCCGCGGAAGGCTACGTCGTCTTCGCCCTCGACATGTACGGCAAGGGCGTCTACGCGGCCGACCACAAGGAGGCGGCCGAGCGGGCGGGCGTCTTCAAGAAGGACCGGAGCCTGATGCGCGGCCGCGCGCGGGCCGGCTACGACATCCTGGCGAAGCACCCGGCCGTCGACGCGTCGAAGATCGTGGCGCTGGGCTATTGCTTCGGCGGGACGACGTCCCTCGAGCTCGCGCGGAGCGGCGCTCCGCTGGCGGGCGTCGCGAGCTTCCACGGCGACCTCTCCACGCCGAACCCGGCCGACGCCGCGAACATCAAGGGCAAGGTCATCGCCTTCCACGGCGCCGAGGACCCGCACTACAAGGACGACCACGTCGTCGCGTTCATGAACGAGATGCGCGGCGCCAAGGTCGACTACCAGGTCGTCTTCCTCGGCGGCGCCGTCCACAGCTTCACCGTGACCGACGCCGGCAACGACCCGTCGAAGGGCTCGGCCTACGACGCCAAGGCCGACGCCCGCTCGTGGCGGATGCTGCTCGCCTTCCTGAAAGAGACGG
>DASVNH010000202.1:0-28189 GCA_036383955.1 Planctomycetota bacterium
CGCTGCTCCACTCCGCGCTCGCGTTGATGTTCTCCGTCGTGCCGTCGTTGAACGAGCCCGTGGCCGTGTACTGCAGCGTGAGGCCCGCCACGAGGTTCGCGTTCGGCGGCGCCAGCGTGATCGAGACCACCTTCCGGGCGACGACCGTCAGCGAGCCCGACGCGGACACGCCGTCGCGGGACGCGACGACCGCCGTCGTGCCGGGATCGATGCCCAGCGCGAGGCCCGACGCGTTCACGCTCGCGACGGCCGGGTCGGCGCTCCACGCGACCTCCGTCGTGACATTCCGCGTCGTGCCGTCGTTGAAGAAGCCCGAGGCGCTGAAGCTCCGGGTCTGGCCTTCGACGATGGAGGCCGTCGAGGGCGACACCGCGAGCGTGAGCAGCGCGCGCGGGATCACGTGGATCGCGCCTTCGCCGCTGAGCCCGCCCAGCGTGGCGACGATCCGCGTCGATCCGGGCGCGACCGTGCTCACGAGGCCGCCCGCCGCGACGCTCGCGATCGAGGCGTCGTCGCTGGACCAGGCGGCGAGGGTCGTGACGTCCTCCAGCGTGCCGTCGGCCAGGCGGCGGAAGGCGGCGTAGCCGTAGGACGTCGACGTGAACAGGCGCGCCCATTCCGGCGCGACGATGAGGGCCGCCGCGGCCGCGGTCGAGACGGTCAGGGTCGTGGAGCCGCTGAGCCCGCGGGCGCTCGCGGTGACGAGAGTCTCTCCGGCGGCGACCCCGGTCGCGCGACCGGTGGCGTCGACGGAGGCGACGCTGGGGGCGGAGGACGTCCAGAGCGCCTCGGCCGTGAGGTCCTGGACGCTGCCGTCGGCGAAGACGCCGGTGGCCTTGAGCGCGAGCGTGGCGCCGACGCTGAGCACGGGGTTGGCGGGCTCGACGGAAAGGAACGAGAGGGCGGGGGCCGGGGTCTGCTTCGGGCCGAGCACGGGGCCGTCGCCGACCTTGAAAGGCGTGACGGGGGACCCGGTCGCGGTGCACGTCGCCTCCGCGAGGGCGGCCTGCGCTTCGGCCCGCGCGACCGAGGCGGGGCTCTGGTTGTCGGGCACGATCACCGTGCAGCAATGGAAGGACGAATTGCCCAAGGGATCCGTGGCGGTGATGAGGATGAGGTACGTGCGCCCGTCCCTGTCGCCTTCGCGCTCGGCGCGGAGGAAGAGGGGCACGCGGCCGACGCCGGCCGTCGGGAGCACCACCGCGTCCGGGGAATGCTTGCCGTCGCCGGTCTTGTCTTCGTCGTCCTCGTCGCTGAAGACGGCGATCGAGATCCGCGGCGTGCCGCTGGAGTCGGAGGCGGAGATCCGGAGGCCGACGTCCACCATCTCGTGCTTCGGCGGCCAGAGCAGCTTCGTGTCCAGCTCGCAGGAGATCACGGGCGGGACGTTGTCGGTCACGGTGACCGTGGTCTCGCAGCGCGCTTCCAGGACGCCATCGGAGACGATGAGGGTGACCTGATGGGCGCCGATCGGATAGAGGTGGCTGAAGCTCGAGGTCCCGGTCGTGGGCTTGCCGGTGGTGGGGATCGTGTCGACGGCCTCCACGGGCCCGCCGTCGACGTTCCAGCGGACCTGGAGCGGGCCCGCGTCGGGATCGCTCACGTCGGTGGAGAGGACGACGGTGGCGCCGGCGGGGGAGGTGCTTTCGACGGTCACGGGAGGCGGGCAGGTCTTCGTGGGGGGCTGGCCGGCGGGCGGGATTTCGACGAGGCCGGCGGGGGAGAAGGTGACGTGCTCCCATTGGGAGACGGTGGCCAGGACGCGCGTGACGAACTTGGTTCCGTCCCAGCGCACGTGCCAGAGGTGGCCGGGGAACTCCTGCGCGATGAGAAAGTCGCCGACCATGTCCGCGAACGCGGACGCCGGGGCGCCCCAGAGGCGGCCGCCGCTGAAATCGACACCGTAGAAATTCTCGCCCGGCGGGATGATGTCGATGTCCTCGGGGTTGATGCCGAGGGCGGAGAAGGCGACGACGCCGGCGGGGTCGATGGTGTAGAGGCGGCCCTGGCCTTCGGCGCCGGCCAGGATCTTGCCGGCCCAGGGTCCGTAGCGCGCGGGATCGTTCGGGATGGTGTGGACGCCCTCCAGGTGAGCCGGGATCTGCGCGAGCTTGCGGGCGACGCCCGCGGAGCTGACGCGCCAGACGCCGCCGTTCGTCGTGACCGCGATGAGGTCGCCGCCGAAGACGCCCGTGCGGTCGACGTAGAGGCTGCCGCGCATGAGGCCGAACTCGTTGGGAAGCGTGACCCAGGGGTTCTGGACGCTGAGGCCGTCGGGCGAAATCCTCGCGATGACGCCCGGGACCCCTGTCCCGGTGAAGAGCTCGCCGGCCGTGAAGCCGCCGAGCGAGTCTTTGGCCGTCGCGATCTTGATCTCGTCCGTGAGCCCCTTGATGTTGGAGAACGCGGAGCGCGAGCCGTCGGCGGCGACGAGCTCGAAGTTCGACGGCTGCCCCGAGGGGTAGTTCGCCGAGATGACGACGCGATTGGTCGGGGAGTGGTGGTCGATGCCGATGGGGTTGTTGAAGGGCGTCGAAATCCGGGTCAGCGTGAGCGGCGCCGCTTGCAGGAGGAAGCTCGCCGGGCTCAGCCTCGGAAGCGGCAAAGGCTGCGGGCGCGCGGGCGCGGCGGCGAGGGCCAGGACCGCGTCGCAGTGAACGAGCGACACGGCGCTGAGCGCCACGCAGAGCAGCCGGGACAGCGCCCGGAACCAGCGGGGACCGTGGAACGAACGCATGGACGACCTCCCTCAGGACTCGAAACGAAGAGACGCGAGGATGTCCTCGAACGTGGACGCCAGGGCCGGGAAGCGGGACGGGGGAGCGGCCGCCGTCACGATGAGCGCGCCGCCCGGCGTGACGCGGACGACCTGGATCGCGCGCAGGGTTCCGCTCTCGAAGCTGACCCGCGCGGCTTTGCGGCCGGAGACGACGACGATCGACGGCCCGCTCAGGAGCGTCCTCCGGGCGTCCGCGCTTTCGCGGCGGAGGAAGTCGAGCGGATCGTCCGACGCGCCGGCCGGCAGCGAGCGCTTGACGACGGACACGAAGGGGCGGAGGGCGTCGCCGTCGTTCCCGGCGGGCGGCGACATTTTCACCACGAGCCCCTCGTAGGGCGTGCCGTCGCGAGGGCGGGCGCCGAGGACGAGGGTCCAGTTCTCGGGGGCGCGGAGTCGGAACCCGAGGTCGGCGTTGGCGTAGGTCTGTCCGTCCACCGCTTCATGGAAGACGGGGGGCGTCGCGACGCGCGGCGCGGGAAGGGCGGCGGGGGCGTCGACGGCCGCCGGCGCCGAGCGGAGGACGAAAAGCAGCGCCAAGGCCAGCGCTCCGAGGCCGGGAACGCCGGCCAGGAGAACCCGAGTCGCCCGCCCCACTTTTCCCTCCCGCCTTCGCGAGCCGCCTTCCTTCAGGTAATCCCTGAGGCCGCGCGCGAGTGTTCAGGGACTCTAGGAAATCGGACCCGATAGGTTCAAGGGTTTTGTTAAAAAGAAACCGTGAAGAGGCCTAGTCGACGGCCTCATGGGCGCCGGCGTCGGGCGCGGCGCCGCGGAGTTTTTCGACGTCCGGCAGAGGGCCGTCGCGGAAGGCGCGGGAGAGGTCGCGTCCGGCGTCGACGGCCGGGCTGCCGGGGAGGGGACGTCGCTTCTCGTCGAGCGGGCCGGCGTCGTCGACGTAGCGCGTGCCGGGCTCGGGGGTCCCGGGACGTCCGCCGCCGACCACGACGTTGTGCTCGGACGTGAAATTCACGGGCATGCCGGTCCGGTGGTCCGCGAAGTAGCCTTTGCTCATGAAGAGGTTGTTGTAGAAGCGCCAGCGGGGCGCGCCGATGCCGTGGCTGGGCCCCACCAGGCTGCTGTAGAGCAGCGCCGGGCCGCCGCCGACGACGGTGTTGTGGTAGACGTAGCCCTCGGCGGGGGAGTCGTCCATGCTGAACCAGAAGTTGAAGAACTGGCCGTCTTCCAGCAGGTTCCGGTAGATGAAGACGGGGCCGATCCGCGGCAGCTTGAAGCGGAGCCCGCCGTGGGTGCGGCGCAGGACGTTGTGGTGCACCTTTACGTCGACGCAGCCGGCGCCCAGCTCGATGCCGGAGTCGCGCGTGCGCTCGATCAGGTTGTCGCTGATCTCCGTGCCGCGTCCGTCCTCGGGGCTCTTCAGGGGGATGTCGAGCGACTCCACGGCGTGATCGCCGAGGCTGATACCGTCGAAGGTCTCGAAGAGGTGATTGCCCTTCACGAGGGTGCCCGCGCCGGCGCGGAAGAGACGGATGCCGGCGCGGTCGTAGTAGCCGACGGACTTGTGGATCTTCCAGATCTCGTAATTGGGCTTTGAGGCGCCGACGGGCGACCAGTTCTCGACGGAGCCGCGGGTGATCCGGTTCCCTTCGATCCGGACGCCGGACGCGCCGCCGCTCACCGAGATCCCCGTGCGGTCGTAGGAGCCGATCGCGCAGCCGCTCACGACGCAGTCCTTCCCGCCGCTCAGGCTCACGCCCGAGAAGCCTCCGCGGATCGTGACGTTCCGCAGCGTCGCGCCCGCGGCGTCGCGGATCGTCACGACCGGTTCCGCGCTCCACGTCACGGTCCACGTCCGCCCGGCCGGGTTCTCCTCGCCGCCCACGCGGACGTAGGCGGTCTTGCCGACATACGTCCAGAGCGCGCGGATCTCCTTCCACCCGCCGAGCGGCGGCCCCGAAGCGAGCAGCGTCTTCCAGAACCACGGGCCTTCGGCGGCGGCGCGGCGGGGGTCGACTTCCGCCACGATCCGGCCGTCGAGCAGCAGCACCCGCGGCTTTTCTTTGCTGTCGAACTTATGGACCCCGGGCCCGACCTCCGGTGCCGGGACCCAGGCGGCGCGCAGCGGCTCCGACGGATCGAGGACGGCGCCCTCGACGCCCTTCACGTGCAGGGTCCGCGCGATCGTCACGGTTTCGCGGTAGACGCCCGGGGCGAGCGTGAGCGTGGCGCCGTCGGGGGCCTTTTCGATCGCGGGTCCGAGCACGGGACGTCCGGCCGGATCCGGCGCGACGGCGATCTGCAGGAGGAGGAAGAGCATCGACTTCTATTAGCGCGCGTGGCGGGGTTCTGGCGTTATCGTTTTCCGTTATACCGCGTCCTTTGGCGGGCACTCAGGACGTGAGGAGGGCGTCGACATGGCACGTGGGAGCGTCGCGATCCTGGGGCTCGTCCTCTGCGGCCACGCCGCGGCGCAGGACGTCAAGGGCGTCGATCAAGCGCGGGTGGACGCCGCGATCCGGAAAGGGGTCGCGTTCCTGAAGACTTCCGCGTCCCCGGGCTGCACGCTCGAGGGAGGGTTCCCCAACTGCGACGAGCTCATCCTCTGGACTCTGGTGCACGCCGGCGTGCCGGAAAACGATCCGCGCTTCAAGGAGCTCCTGAAGAGCATCGTCGAAGGCCCGCTCACGCACACCTATTCGGTGTCGCTGCAGGCCATGGTCCTGGAGGAGATCGACCGCGTCCGCCACCAGGGCCGGATCGCCCAGTGCGCCCAGTTCCTGGTCGACAACCAGTGCACGAACGGCCAGTGGGGCTACGGCAAGCCGACGACCCTTCCCAAGGACATCCCCACGACGGGCGGCAAGCCGGCCGTCGCGTCGGGGGGCGTCGTCCGCTTCGACGTCCAGGAGAAGGTCAAGCCGAAGGTCACGCGCAAGATTCCGGTCCGGAAGCAGCGCGACGGGGAAGGGGCGGGCGACAATTCGAACACGCAGTACGCGGTGCTCGGCCTGCGCGCCTGCCACGAGGCGGGCATCATGATCCAGCCGGACGTCTACGCGCTGGCCACGAAGTGGTGGCGGACCACGCAGGTGAAGGAGAAGAATCCCGGCAACGCCGTGGCGTCCGGCGAGGGCGTGGACCCGGGGTACTGGATCTACAAGGAGTCGCATGCCGGCCGGGTCTACGGGATGACGGCCGGGGGCGTGGGCAGCCTGTGCATCCTGGACCAGATCCAGGGGATCAATTGGAAGAGGGACCGCGAGGTGCTCGCCGGCCTGAGCTGGCTGGCCTCGCATTGGACGCCGTCGACGCCCGGCGACAGCGACAAGTTCCTCCACTACTACTACCTCTACGCGCTCGAACGGGCGGGCATCCTTTACGGGACCGAGACGCTGGGCAAGCACAGGTGGTACCCCGAAGGCGCGGCGTTCCTTCTCGACGCCCAGAAGGACGACGGCTCGTGGGACGTCGGGGACCGCACCTGGCCCGAGTGGTCACCCGTCTGGGACACCTGTTTCGCGGTGCTGTTCCTGAGGCGGGCCACGCGGCCGCTGGTCGTCAGCGTGGACCGGAAATAGGCTTGACCCTAGGCGGGTCGGGTGATTTAATCGGCGGCTCACCGCCTAGCGGGCGTAGTTCAGTGGCTAGAACGTCTCGTTGCCAACGAGAAGGTCGCCAGTTCAAATCTGGTCGCCCGCTCCACTCTCCCCCGGCTCCTCACCCGCGACGGGGGCGGGGCCATCCCTCCTGACCTCCTCCGGAGAGGGTAGTATTCTCCCGGTCGAAGGGAGGACCAACGCGATGGACGAGCAAGGCAAGGCGCCCGGCGGGGAACGGCTGGCAGGTCTGGCCGAGAAGGCGTTGACGAAACCGGAGGAGGCGTCGGCTCCTCCGCGGATCGGGCCGCTCTCCAAGGGCATCGGCATCGCCGGCGCCGTCGCGGTGGCCGTCGGCATCGCCCTGCTCTGCCTCGTGCACATGACGTCCCTCGCCGAAAAGCCGAAAGTGGGAGGGCCGCTCCAGAGCGCGGGGCTTCTCGGCATCCTCGTCGGCCCCTTTCTCATGATCAAGCTCATCTACGACCTCAACAAGCCCTCGGTGGCCCAGCGGAGCCAGCCCGCCATGGCGCTCCGCGCCTACCTCCTGAGCGTGCGCTGCGGCTGGTGGTCGGGCGCCGCCGCGTGCCTGTCCTGGAGCGCCAAGGAGGGATCGCCGGCCCGGCGCCAGGAGCTGCCGGCGCTCGATCTCGACGCGATCGAGGTTCCCATCCACGACCCGTCCGACCTGCGGGACTACTGGGGCGGCCTGCTGGGAGGCGGAAGGGAGCTCTCCATCGACAGCGTCAAGGCCGAGCCCGCGGGGGACGATCGCGCCATGGTCAGGGGCACCCTGACCGTGACCATCGACCTCAACAAGGCGGGAGCCCGGGCCCGCGAGGGCGGCCGACTGATCCGCAACAAGAACGAGGTGACCTTTTCCGGAGCGTGGTGCGCGTATCGTCGCGACGGCCTCTGGTACCTCCTGGAGGCCGGCCTGCCGGAAGGCACCCGGATCGACCGGAAGGCCTAACCCTTCGCGGCGATCGCCAGGAACGACCCGCCATGGCGGGCCGCCAGGTCGCGCAGGATGGCCTGCGCTTTCGAGTCCGCGTAGTAGAGCGGGCCCAGCCCGACGGCGTGGATTTCGACGTCCGGAAAGCGTCCGAGCTCGTCCGTCGCGGCGGCCGCGAGGACGATGAGGACGTCCACGCCCTTGAATTCCTTGGCCTTGTCCAGCGCCTGAGATAGAACGGGCGTCCGCCCGGACCGGGTGCGGCCCCGCTCCCGGAGCCACGCGCTCGCGTCCCTCCGCGCTTCCTCGACGGCCGCGTGAAGGCGACCCGCGCGCCAGAGCTCGAACTCGCCGCCTCCGAAGCCGAGGATGTTGAAGCGCAGCCCCGCGCCTTGAAAGGAATCGATCAGGCCGGGGCCCGCCAGCTCCAGCTCGCTCCCTTTTCCCTCCGGCCCTCCCGACAGATCGGCCAGGACCAGAAGGCTCTTCTTCGCGGTCCGCAGAGGCCCGTACTGAAAGCTGGGCGGCTCCGCCTTTTTCTTGGCCGCCCGCGGACGCAGCACCTCGCACGAGCGCTCGTGCGCGTCCATCTCGGACAGGGGCACGATCTCGCGACATCCCGAGCAGCGGCGGACGCCTTGATCCCCTCCGCCGCCGAGCTTGAGGCGAAAGCGCGGACCTCCCTCGCCGAATTGAAGGACGTCGCCGTCCGCCAGGACGCGAGGGGCCGCGACCGCCTGCCCGTTGACCGACGTCCCGTGCTTCCCGCGGCTCTCGAGGATCGTCCCGCCGGCGTCGACGCGCAGCGTCGCGTGCTCGCGGCTGACGGTGGCGTGGCGGGCGTCGATGTCGAGCAGGGCTTCGCCCGGGACCTCGTCGCGCACGGCGCGAATGCCGCGTCCGATCCGCAGCAGCCGGCCGTCGCAGACGATCGGGTCGCCCGGGCCGTCGAGGGGCTCCAGGATCATCCTCATTTCTCCAGCTCGAAGCGGCGCGCGTCGCCCCGCGCGCGAGCCGTGCCGTCGACGTACAGCACGGGCTCGAGGATCAGGGCGTGCCGGCCGTCCGCGAGGTCGAGCCGGGAGTGGGCCGTATAGACCGTGAAGGAGGTCGAACCGGGGAGCGGCAGCGGGTCGGAGGCTCCGGAGACGGGCGGGCCGGGCTCCGGGCCCGCGAAGGCGACGGCGGCTCCCTTCCGGCCCCCTCCCGCGTCGGCGAAGAACTCCACCTTGACCTGCGCGGAGGTTCCGGGGGGAGCGCTGAATTCGCCGGTCACCCGCACGTAGGAGCCGTGGGCGCGGCGTTCGCGGAAGAGGGTCCGAGGCGTGATCGAGACCACGCGGATCGCCGCGGGATCCGTCGGCGTGTCCGAGGGAGGCTCATCCTTCTTCAGCTTCCCCGGCGGCCCGATCTTCGGCTCCTTGCTCGCGGGCGAGGCGTCGCGGACCGCCACGAAGCCTTCGTTGACGCAGCTCTGGAGCCAGGCGTAGTCGATCCAGCCCGTCCCGCCGTCGCCCCAGGCCGTGCCCCAGGAATTCTGCAGGCGATAGGCCCCTTTCGCGTCGTCGTAGCCCACGAGCACCATCGCGTGCCCGCCGAGGACGGGGCCGACCCTCGACTTCCACACGTCCCCCGCCTTCGTATCCTTGAACCCTTGGTCGACCGGGGCCCCGAACAGGATCGGGTTCTTGGTGGCCAGGAAGGCCTTGAGGCCCCGGGTCTTGACGTCGACGCGGCCCCAGCCGCCGATCCGCCAGGCCTCGGCCCGCTGGAGCTGCGACGCGTCCGCGGGCGGTCCGACCCGCGCGCCGTCGTACGGCGATTCCTTCCACGGCAAGGCTCCGTACTTGTGGAGGAACGAGAGCGCGTAGGGGAACGTGGACCCGCCGTTGGGCCCCCGCGGGATGTTGTTGTAGGTGAAGGCCGGGCTGAAGACCCGGGCGGGATCCGCCGCCCCCGCGGCGTCGATCAGAGGCTTGCCGTCCGACTTGCGCTCGAGATAGCTGCGCAGCGCGTAGGTCGTCGCGAACGCGACGCACGAGCCGAGCCCGCCTTGATCCCCCGTCGGAGGGAAGTCCGCGCGCAGGTCGACGGCGGGGGGCAGGATCGGGACGTCCGGCGGCTCGACGACCGGCAGCTGCTCCAATTCGTCGCGGCCCAGGAGGTCGAGACCCGTCGGCTTCGCCGGGCCGACGACGTCCTCCTCCTCCTTTCCCTCCTCCGTGGGGACGCACGCCGAGAGGCAGGCGAGCAGGAGAAGGGCGGCGCGCACGAAGCTAATCATACCTCGAATCCGTTTCGCGTTGACGGTCCTCCGAAGCCGGACTATCTTTCAGGCAGCCGCATGACGCCCTCCTCACGCCCGCCTTCGGGATATACGCCGGCTTCGCTTGGCTTCGCCCTGGTCGCGGCGGCCGTCACGAGCGCGACGGCCTGGAAGCTCGGCAAGGTGTTCGGGGGCAGCCCGGACCTGGCCTTCCTGCGCTGGGAGGGCGGCGGCACCATCATCATCAACAGCCTCAGCGTCGTGGCCTTCTGGCTGGCGATCATCGGGTTGCGGATCCGGTCGGCGCTCATCAGCTGGGAACTGGCGGCCTTCCAGCATCGGCTCCTGCCGGAGGACGTCGAGACCGTCATCGACCGCAAGTACATCCCCGAAATTTTCAAGAAGCTGGGCGGGCTGTCGGCGGAGGCGCGGGGCGCCCGCCTGTGTCAGGCGGTGGAGCTTTGCGCGTCGAAGTTCCAGGCGTCGACCAGCGTGGGCGAGGTGTCCGGGACGCTCGAGATGTACCTGCAGAACGAGGCGAACCGGGCGGACACGGGGTATTCCATCGTCCGCTACCTGGCCTGGTCCATTCCTTCCATCGGCTTCATCGGAACGGTGATGGGCCTCGCCTCCGCCCTGGGCCGCTTCGCCGGCGCCAAGCTGGACAAGATGCAGGACCTCATGCGGGACGTGTCCACCGACCTCATGTTCGCCTTCAACACCACCTTCGTGGCGCTCGCGCTGGCCATCATCCTGATGTACTACTACCACCGCGTGACGGAGCGGGACGAGACCCTCTCCAACCGCGTCTCGGATCACTGCCTGCGCTATTTCGTGACCAAGGCCTTCTACCCCGCGCCGGCTTAGTGGTTCGACGCGCTCACCACTAGTGGTGAATGAGCTAACCTAGGGAATCAGGCGTGTTGAACCACTAGGGAGTCGCCGCATGGCTCGCCGGACCCGCGAGATCAGCATCTTCAATCTTTCGTTCCTCGACGTCCTGTCGAACGCCCTGGGAGCGGTCGTCGCCCTGATGCTCATCTCGCAGCAGATGTCCGCCGCGGCCCGCCACGCCGAGGGTTTGCTTCCAAAGCTGAAGGACGACCTCGACAAGGTGAAGCGCGACGCCCTGCTGTCCGAAAAGGAAGAGGAGACCCTGAACGAGCTCCTCAAGACGCTGAAGGGCGATCTGAAGGCCAACGAGGAGCTCATCGAGGACCTGCTCAAGGCCAAGGCGGAGCGCGAGACCTTCAAGTACCGCGGGCTCAAGACGGCCAAGAAGGACGTCGTCATCCTCCTCGACCTGTCCGGCAGCATGCACGAGGAACGCGAGGTCCTCAAGCGGGGAGCCGAGCTGATCGTGGCGCTGCTCAGCCCGACCCGCTTCGTCGTCCATCACTTCGACGTCGTGACGTTCCGCTCCCTCGAGCGCCCGATCGTCCGGCACTGGCCCCTGGGACGGGTGGAGGCGACGCCGGCGAACAAAGCGAAGGCGGTCGAATGGATCCACGCCTTGCCCGACGCGGAGTTCGACGGGGAGACGCCGACGGCCGCCGCCTTCCAGGACGTCTTCTCGAACCTGAAGGACGGGGTGGTCTTCCTCCTGACCGACGGGGCGCCGACCGACGGCGTGTCCGACGACCTGAAGGGGCTGGCCGAGGACGACGTCCGCCGCCTGGACGCGGTGCGCGAGCGCATCCTGGCGGGGAAGCCGGCGGGCGTCGAGATCCGCTGCCTGGGGATCGGGGTGGACTTCTACAGCCGCGGGGCGTTCCGGCGCTTTCTGGAGCGGTTGGCGGACGTCAAGGACGGCAGCATCGGCTGCCTCGGCTTGTGATCGGAGACCATGGCTCGCCAGCGGCGTGAGATCAACATCTTCAATCTGTCCTTCCTGGACGTGCTGTCGTGCGGCCTGGGAGCGGTGGTGGTGCTGTTCATCCTCGGCTTCTACAACGCCCGCGCCTACGAAGAGAAGGTGAAGGATCAGAAGGACTTTCAGGACGCTCTGGAGGACGCCCGCCGCGGCTTTCAGGAGAAGCAGAAGGTCACGCGGCGGCTCAAGGACTTCATCGCGGAGCTCCGGAGGACGTCGGCCGCCAGCCTGGAGAAGATCGAGGGGCTGCAGCGCCAGGTCGACAGCCTCCAATCGATCAACTTCGTCGGGATCCGCACGGAACGGCGCGCGATCCTGGTTCTCATGGACCTGTCGGGCAGCATGTACCAGGAGGACGCCAACTACGCGCGCTCGGCGGACAAACTGATCGCGCTCTCGCAGGCCCTGGTGCAGTCTATCCCGGGCGAGGAGTTCCGCTTCAACGTGATGGGATTCTGGGGGGGCGAGTCGACGGTCGACTTCCCGATCTTTCAGCCGGGCTTCGTCCCGGCGACGCCGGAGAACCGCGAGCTCGGGTCGGCCGCCATCAAGCGGATCGTGGACGAGTACGGGAAGAAACAAGGGGGGACGCCGACCTGGGAGGCCTTGGACCGCGCCTTGTCCATGCCCGGCCTCGAGGCGGTGATCTTGATCACGGACGGGGCCCCGAACGAATGCCTGGCGAGGAACGCTTCTACCGGGAAGTTCGATCCGATTCCGCCGGCCTTCGACACCTTCCGGGCCAAAGTGCGCCGCCGGAACTCCGCCGGCGTGGAGATCCACTGCATCGGCGTGGGCAAGGAGCTCTACGGCGACCCGGTCTTCCGCCGTTTTCTCGTGGGGCTCTCGGCGGACAACCGGGGGGGCTTCGCCGCGTTCTAGAGGGCTCGATCACCACCACGCGAAGAGAATCCAGGCGAGCAGGACCACGGCGATGCCGGCGATCATCACGCTTTCGCCGACCTTATCCAGGCTGAGCTGCTCCTTCCGGGCGGCGGCGGTCGACTTGTGGAACAGCCAGATCAACGGAAGCAGAGGCAGCGCCGCGATCGGCGCCATCAGGCAGCTGAGGACCAGGATGGTCCCCCAGTAGATGAAGTAGAGGAAGCCGTCGAAGCGCTGGCCCGTGCTGAAGAACGTCGGACCGTGCTCGGGACAGTACGCGTACATCACCTGGCTGGTGTAGCCCAGCCGGCCTCCCACATGCTTCTCCGACGTGTCCGTCCGCGTGCAGAACGGCTCCATGCAGAGATCGCTCTTCGGCGGGAACGCCGCCGCGTCGTTCCAGTGCGCGACGATCCAGCCGATCTTGTAGGGCATGTCGATCACCCGGGCGGGAATGTCCCCGAGGAAGGGGACCCGCGCGATCCCGAGGCCCAGGAAGATCCCGAGGGGCAGCAGGATGTACAGGCAGAGGTCCTTCAGTTTCTCTCCGACGCCCCCCGCGGGCGTCGGCGCCGCCGCGCGGGCGGGGCGGGCCCGCGCCGGAGCGGGAGCGGGAGGCTTCTCGGACGGCGCGCGGTCCATGTCCGCGATGTACGTTTCGATGGTCTCCTTGTACTCCGGCTTCAGCGCGATCGCCTTCCGGAGGTCGGACCGCGCGCCGTCCTTGTCGCCCGCGTCGCGGCGCGCGTACCCGCGCTGGCTCCAGCCGTCGGCGTCCGCGGGGTTGAGCTCGATCGCCTTGGACAGGGCGTCGACCGCCTCCGCGTGCTGGCCGATCTTGCGGCGCGTCCAGCCCAGGTTGTACCAGATGTCGGACACGGCCTTCGGCTCGAGCCGGACGTAGCGCTCGTAGTCCTTCACGGCGGAGGCGAAATCCTCGAGCTGCGTGAAGGTGAAGGCCCGGCCCGCCAGCGAATAGAGGTAGTCGGGATTGATCTCCAGCGCCCGGTTGAAGTCGGCCAGGGCCCCTTTCGCGTCTCCGGACATGCGCCGGGACCGCGCCCGGTCGTGCCAGTAGTCCACGCCCCCGGGCTTGATCTCGATCGCCCGCCCGCAGTCGCGGATCGCGTCCTCGTGGCGGCCCATCAGGATCGAGGTGAGGGCGCGGCCGTGGAGGGCGTCGACGGCGTTCGCGTCCACCTCGAGGGCGCGCGCGAACCAGAGCAGGGCGGTCGCGTGCTCGCCGTTGTCCCGCTTGGCGTTGCCGCGCTCGACGCAGGCGGCGACGAACTGGTCGTTGGGGCCGTCCCGCTCCAGCTTTTCCAGCCGGCGCGCGAGGTCGATCCAGGTCCGCAGCTCCTTTTCGTTGGCGGCGTCCAGCGACACGGCCTTTTCGTAGTCGGCCAGCGTTCCGCGGAGATCGCAGAGGTCGAAGCGCCGGTTGCCCCGATAGATGTAGGCGTCCGCGTGGTCGGGGTAGAGGCCGAGGTAGCGGGTGTAGTCCTCGGCCGCGCCCGCGTGGTCGCCGAGCTTGCCCCGGCACCAGGCCCGGTTGTACCACGCGTTCGTGTACTCCGGATCGATCCCGACGGAAGCCTCGAAGTCCTTGATCGCGAGCTCCCAGTGGCCCTGTCCCATCCGCGCGCGGCCGCGCTGGAAGCGGATGTCGGCGTTCTCGGGCTTGAGGCGGTCGGCGGCGTCGAGGTCGGCCTGCGCTCCGGCGTTATCCTGTCGCGCGAGCCGGCAGCGCGCCCGCTCCAGCAGCGCGTCCGGATCGTCCGGCTTTAGTTCGAGATAGCGGCCGTACTCCGCTTCGGCCTCCGGCAGCCGGTTGTCCTTCTGGTAGCACCAGCCCAGATTGAAGCGCCCGTCCGCGTGGTCGGGACGGCGGATCAGCAGGGCCGCGTAGTCCCGCGCCCCGTCGGCGTATTTGCCCTGCCGCAGCAGGGCCAGGCCGCGGAAGAAGAGGGCGTCGACGTCCCCCGGCCGCTCCGCGAGCGCCTGCGTGAGGGTGGCGACGGCCGCCTCGTAGGACTTGGCCTGGACTTCCGCCTTGCCCCGCGCGACCAGCGCCTCCGCCGGCTCAGCCACGATATCCTCCTTCGACCCTGTCAGCGCCCGCGCGGAGCGAAGCGGAAGAGCTGGCGGCCGGCGCGGAACATGCCGCCGGCGTCCAGGACCTCGTTGCGCTGCGCGGGAATCCGGTAGTACGTGCCGTTGAGGCTGCGGACGTCGGTGAGCGCTCCCCCCCGGACCTTCGCGTGCGGGGAGGACACGGCCGGGTCGTCGAGATCGAGGTCCTGGCCCCGACGTCCGATGCTGAAGGCCCCCTCGAGCTTCGCGGTCCGCGTCGTGCCGTCCGGCGCCCGCTGGGCGATCTGCCAGCCGCTTCCGGCGGGCGTGAAACGAAGGAGCGTGCCGCCGAGCAGCAGCTCCAGGCCGTCGAAGAGCTCCACTTTCTCCGCGCGGAGGAACGTGCCGTGGAGGCTCTTGAGGTCGCGGACGAAGGCCTGGACGCCGTCGCAGCGCAGGGACAGGTGCGCGGGGGAAAGCAGGTCGTCGTCCGGGAACGTGACGAGCCCTTCGGAGCGGCCCAGCACGACGGGCTCCGCCTGCAGGCGGAAGGTTTCCACGGTCCGGCCCTCCGCGTCGATCAGCTGGAGGACCGCCCGCGCCGAGCCGGGCGAGCCCAGGCGGCGGACCTCGACGTCCCCCCCCGCGCGGGACCGCGTCTTCGCCGGCGCCGGTTTCGGACCGGGAACGCGGCTGAGCGTGGAGGCGGGCATCTCCTTGCGCGCTTTGCCGAAGACGTGCCCGCAATTGCGGCAGCGCGGGGCGTCGTCGGCGTTGACGCAACGGTCGACCGGGCAGAACTTCACGCGAGACCTCCGAGCACGAGACGTTCGTTTTCCCAATCGAGGCGAAGGGCGCCCCGGCCGAGCTCGCGGGCCCGCGCGAAGAGGGGCGTCCGGACCACGCGGTCGAACGCGCGGAGGAAGCCGCGGGCGCCGCCGCCGCCGGCGGCGCACGCGCGGGCGAGGGGCTCGAGGGCCCGCTCGACGACCTGAATCCGCACGTCCTGGCTTTCGAGCTCGCGCGACAGGGCGTCGAGCCTCCGCTGGAGCAAGGCTCGGAAATCCGCGGCGTCGAGGTCGCGGAACGGGACCACCCGGTCGATCCGTCCCAGGAATTCGGCGCGGAAGTGGGCGCCGAGGCCCGCGTCGGAAGGGGAGGGGCCCGGCCGGAAGCCCGCCACGACGTCCTGGGTCACGGCGTTGCACGTGAGCACGAAGAGGTGCCGGCGGAAGTCGGCGGGCCGGCCGCGTCCGTCCCGGGCTTCGCCCTTGTCGAAGATCTGGAGGAAGTAGTCCTGGATCTCTTCGTGGGCCTTTTCCATCTCGTCGAGGAGGACGAGTCCCTGCGGGTGGGCCTCCCGGAAACGGAACAGGGATCCCGGCTCGCCGTGGCCGACCAGGCCGGGGGCGGCGCCGGCCAGGCGGGAGAGATCGTGCCGTTCCTTGTACTCGTTCATGTTGAGCCGGCAGAGGGCGCCGGCGAAGAGGCGCTCGGCGAGGATCTCGGCGGCATAGGTCTTTCCCGCGCCCGTCGGACCCGTGAAGAGCAGCACGCCCAGGGGCCGGGCGACGCCGGCCTCGCGGCGCGCGAGCGCCTGGACGGTGTCCAGGATCGCGCCGACCGCCGCCTCCTGGCCGACGAGGCGCTCGCGCAGCGCCGCGCCCGCGGCCGCGGGATCGAGGACGTCCTCGCCGGCGACCGCGATGCCGTACTGCTCCTCGAGAACGGCCACGATGTCCGCCCGTCCGACGCGCGGCGTCTCTTTCCCCGGCGCCGTCCCGCGTCCGGAGAGGGTGCCGACCTTGACGAAGACGGCGGCGTTCTCGAGCAGGTCGATCGCCTTGTCGGGCAGCGCGCGGCCCCGGATCAGGCGGGCCGAGAGCGCGACGGCGGCCCGCAGCGCCTCGTCGTCGAAGGCCACGCCCTGGACGCTTTCGATCCGCGCGGCCCAGCGCCGGGCGGCGTCCAGCGCCTCCGCTTCCGACGGTTCCTCGAGGCGCAGCACCTGGAAGCGCCGCAGGAACGCCGCGTCCGGCTTGACGTGGCGCTCGAACTCGTCCGTCGTCGTCGCCCCGACGCAGCGGAAGTCGTCGCGGGCGAGCATCGGCTTGAGCAGGTTGGCGACGTCCATCGGAGAGTCGCCGGCGGCGCCCGCGCCCATGACCAGATGGATCTCGTCGAGAAAGAGGACCAGGTCGGGATCGGATGCCACCTCCGCCAGGACCGCTTGCACCCGGGATTCGAGCTCGCCGCGGAACTTCGTCTTCGCGACCAGGTCCCCGACGTTCACCTGCACGAGCCGCAGGCGGCGGAGGAAGTCGGGAGCGTCCTCGCGAACCAGCCGCTGCGCCAGGCCCTCCACGAGCGCCGTCTTCCCGACGCCCGCGTCCCCGTGGATGAGCACGTTGCGCTTGGTCGTGCGGTTCAGGTAGCGGGCCAGGATCTTCATCTCCTCCTCCCGGCCCGCGATCGGCGCGAGCCGGCCTTCCGCGGCCAGGCGCGTCAGGTCGCGGCCCAGGCGGTCGAGGGTCGGCGTCCGCGGACGGGCGTCGGCGCCTTTGGGAAGGTCGACGGCCGTCTCCAGGGCCGGAGGCTTCGCGTTCGCCGTCCCCGAGGCCGGAGCGGGCGAGAGATGCGGGGCCACGTCGGGCGGCGGGTCCGCCTGGAGCGCGCGCAGCAGATGCAGCATCGTGAGCGACGTGGCGCGCTCGCGGAGGGCGTCGTGGATCGCCCGCTCGAACAGCGCGCGGGACGCGGGGGAGCGGTGCAGCATGCGGACCGCCCGGTTCGTGTTGCCGGGCCGGGCTTCGTTCCGGATCTTGCGGCGGAGCCGGGTCAGGGTCTCCTCGTCGAGGGCGAGCGCGCGGCGGCCTTCCGTGATGAGGTCGGGCAGCGAGCGGAAGGCGTCGGGCGGCACGTCGAGGCCTTCGGCCGTCTGCTGGCCGAGGTCGTCGAGGACCTCCAGCACGGCGAGGAAGAAGTGGATCGGCTCGACCTCCGCGCGGCCGCCCATCGAGGCCTCGCGCGTCGCGATGGCCCAGACGAGCTGGGCGGACGGGTGGACGGCGATGCGGGTCGTCATTTCTTCACGCGCGACAGGCGGAGGGCGATCGCCTCGCCGGGAGCGGGGGCGTCGCTTCCCGGCCGGTCCTGCGCGCCGGCCCGGAGCAGGTCCGCGACGGCCGCGGCGCGGCGGCGCGCCTGGACGCCCGCCTCGGCGACGGGCTCGACGGCGTACCCCACCACGACGCAGTCCGCCTTGCCGGCCAGCCTCTCCGCGAGGCGGGCCAGGAGGGCGCGGGCGTCGGGGCGAAGGACGTCGCTCCCCGCGTCGAACAGCGGGTCCTTGAACCGCAGCAGGCGTTCGTCGCCGCGGGTTTCGAGGAGGACGGGGAGGTCGCCGGGATCGAGCTCGGGGGGCGCGGGGGGGACGTCGAGTTTCGCGAGGAGGCGTTCGACGTCCGCGGCCAGCCTCTTCTGCTCCGCGGCGAGGGCTTCGAGGCCCGAAGGGGGGCGGGTGAAGACCAGGACGAGCGCGCCCAGGAGGAGGGCGCCGGCGACCGGCCAGGCCAGGAGCGTGGAGAGCCAGAACGGGCGCGCGCGCGTCCGCTGGACTTGGCGAAGCCCCGCGCTCGCCCCGGCGTGGCCGGGTTCGATCTCGAGGACGCGCTTCCACAGCGCGGCGGCTTCTTCGAGCTGGCCGAGCTGGGCGTGAATGAGCGCGCCCAGATGGAAGACCGGGGGAGCCTGGCGGGGGGAGAGGCGGAGATCCGCGAGCAGCCGCGCGGCTTGCTCGTAATGACCGGCCCGCGCGAGCTCCGTGGCGCGCGAGAGGACGAGCTGGACGGCCAGGGGAGAGTCCGACGGGGGAGCCTCCCCCTCGCGGGGCGGCACGGGCAGCTCACCGGGCACGCGAAACCGAGGGCCCATGGGCGCTCCCTAGCTCCCCGTACTCTGCGTGCCGCCGCCGTGGCGGTTCTCCTGCTCCTCCTGGACTTTCTTGGGCAGGAGCGGCAGCAGCTGTTCGATGACGGCCTTGAGGCCGGGCAGGTCCCCGTCGTCGATCGCCATCCGGCCGCGGTTGAACAGCCGCTCGGCCAGCGCCGGGTCCTTGAGAGGGACCGTGAGCGACGAGAGCTCCTGGAACCAGGCGACCCAATACCCGGGGTCGCGCGGCCAGACGACTCCCGTGAGCCGGGAGATCTCCTTGAGCTTCTGCTCGACGACGGCCGCGTCTCGTCCCAGGGCGGCCCGGCAGTCCCGTTCCAGGGCGGCGGCCCGGGCCTTTTCCTCCGGCTTGCCGAACTCATTCACGATCTTGTGCATGAACGTCACGAACTCGTCCACTTTCGTCTTCAGCTGAGGCCACTGCAGCGCGTCCTCCGCCTCGTCCAGCGCGAGGTTCAGGTGCTGAAGCCGCTGGTTGCACTTGTCGGCTTCCTCCTTGCTGATCCGGGCGTTGCGGTACATCTCGTCGACCTCCGACATCATGCGCTCGCCGTCGACGCGGCCGATGGCCTGCTGGGCCTTGCGAAACCCCGGGTCGTCGCCGGACTCGGCGGCCTTCGCGCGCAGGGCGGCGAGGCGGCCGCGGGCGAATTCGATGTCCTTTTCCAGCTGGTCGACCGGCACTTCCTTCCGCTCCAGCTGGAGCACGCTTTCAAACTCCTGGTCGAGGTCGGGAACGTAGGCTTTCGACGTGACGAGCCGGGACTTGTCGATCTTGATCGTGATCTCCACCTCGCTGCCGGCCGGCAGGTCGCGCTTGATGTCGGCGGCCTGGATCTCGATGGTTCCGATCAGCCGGTTCCGGTCGGCCTTGGGGCTCTGCCCTTCGACGACGGGGATGCGGAGACCCGCGCCGGCGCCCTTCTTGATGTCGCGCACCGTGCGATGCACCTGGCGGCGCTGCGCGGGCAGCTCCGCGTTCTTCGCCACGAAGAAGTCCGTCTCGCCGTTGGCCATGGCCACCCCGACGGAGTGGGCCAGCGGCACGACGATCACGTTGCCCCACGAGACGCGGATTTCCTTGGGCTCGACCTCCTTGGCGAAGCCCGCGGCGTCCTTCAGCTCGATCTGGAAGGTGTTGACCTGCAGCCCTTCCTGCATCCAGAGGCTTCCGATGAACGCCCCGTTCGGCGGGACGGAGATGCGGCCGCTTCTCCAGACGGGCTTGGCGCCCGGATTCACGATCTCGACGGTGAAGCCCGCGAAGCCCGCGTTCCCGGCGGCCGAGAGCTTTCCCGTGAAGGGAGGCTCCGGATCATGGGTGACCCGGTCGTAGACGAGCTCCAGGCCGTACGTGCCCGCCGCCGCGGGCCGCGGCGCGGCCTCGCGCTTCAGCGGCTGCGAGCCCGCGAAGATGGCGGCGCCCCGCGCGACGATGGTCAGGGGATCCACGCTGAACTCCATCGGGATGCCGAGGCCGGACTTCCGGTCCGAGAGGCGGTCCCGGAGGTAGGGGGTCATCGTGGGGCCGCCGACCAGGATGAGCTTCTCGACCGCTCCCGGCTTGAGATTGGCTTCCTGGAGCACCTTCCGGCAGATGTTGATCGCGCGTTCCGCGAACGGATCGATGAGCTTCTCCACGTCGCGGCGCTTCAGCTCGAACTCGAACGTCACGTCCTGGTCGCGGTCGTCCTTGCAGAGCGGATCGACGTAGATGTCCGTCGCCTCTTCGCGGGACAGCCCGATCTTGGCCGCCTCCGCGTTGAGCTTCAGCTTGGCGAAGGCCGCCGACCAGCGGGGGTTGCCGCGGCGGAAGTCGGAGAGCGCGTTCCGGCGGGCGACCTCCGGCGCGAGGAGCTGGTCGACGATGGCCCAGTCGATGAGCTTGCCGCCGAGCTGGTTGTCGCCTCCGTGGTTCACGACGTCGATCTGGCCGTCCCGGAGCTGGACGAGGGCGGCGTCGAAGGTGCCGCCGCCGAAGTCGAAGACGAGCCAGAAGACCTTGTCGTCCTTCGATTTGAAGCCGTACGCCAGCGCGGCGGCGGCGGGCTCCGTCAGCAGGGGGCTTTCCTGGAAGCCGGCGAGCTTGGCGGCCTTGCTGGTCGCCTGGTTCTGGGGGAGATCGAAGTCGGCCGGGACCGTGATGACGGCGGCCTCGACGTCCTCCCCCAGCCGCTGCTTCACGTCGGCCCGGAGCGACTTGAGGACTTCGGCGGAAAGCTCCTCGGGCCGCAGGCGCCGCCCGCTGCGCTTGAAGGCGAACTCCTCGGAGGTGCCCATCCGCAGCTTGAATTCGGCGTGCACGTTGTCGGGATCGACGAAGAGCTGCTGCTTGGCGTTGCGCCCCACGATCAGCCGGTTGTCCCGGATCCAGACGACCGAAGGCGTGAATTCCTCGTTCGCGTTGTTCTTGATGACCTCGACGTCGCCGCCCTTGAACACGGCGATCTCGCTGTTGGTGGTGCCGAGGTCGATGCCGAAGTCGATCGTGGTCCTGTCCATGTGCGTCTCCTGGTCGTCAAGGTCCGGAGGGGCCCGCGGCCGGGGCCTCCGGCTGGCCCACCACGACTTCGCCGCGCTGCACGAGCTGCCCCTTGTGGTAGATCGAGGGGCGGATGGTTTCGATGATCGTTTCCCTTTGGAGGCCGGCCGTGGGCTGGAAGGCGATGACGGTCAGGTCGAGGCCGGCCTCGAAGCGCTTGCCGTCGTGATCCTGGATCTCGAAGCCCGCCTGGTGGATCAGGTCCCACATCGCCTCGACGTGCCGCCAGGGACGTCGCATTTCCTCCAGCGGCTCGGCGGTCCCGGCGTTGAGCATGCGCTTGCGGACGCGGAAGAGCTCGGTGGCCAGCTTCTTGAGGAGATCCAGGAAGCCGGCGTCCTCGCCGGACGCCGGAGGGCGCGCCAGCTTCTCGAGCGCGTCGCGCAGCTCGGGCGGCCAGGCCGCCGGGCCGATCCGGAAGGGCTCGGGATGGCGCATCTGCGAGAAGTCTTCCATCATGCCCATGGGCTATTGCACTCCCTCGGGTTTCGCGCCGATGGCCCATCCCTGGCGCTGGGCCTCGAGGATCGAGGGGAACGACGCCTTGTATTCCTCGGCCTTGACGCCGGCCGGCGACGTCGCCCGGCTGTACGTGGCGCCGAACCAGGCGAAGAGGCCCGCGGCGATGCCGCAGCCGATCAGGCCTCCGCAGCCCAGGCCCATGAAGGCGCCGCCGTCCTTCTTGCCGCTGGAGCTGAAGAAGAACACGAGGATGGTGAGGCCGGCCGCGACCGCGCCGAAGATCCCGGCTTTCTCGCTGATGGAGTTCGTCCGGTCGTGCGCCCGCTTGCAGCGGGCGCAGCGCGGGACTTTCAAGGTGCTGGTCTTCCATTTCACGCGCGTGGCGTTGCCCACGAACTCGCGCGTGACCTCGCCGTGCATGTCCACCGTCGCCGAGTGCGGAAGCTCCGGGTTTCCCGTCTTGCAGAACCAGCACTTCTCGTAGACTTCGTTTTCCTTGGCTTCCTTGATCAGGCGTTCCGCCGTCGCCAGGTCTCCCTCGAACGTCTGGCGCGCGGCCTCGCCTTCCGCGACCGCCATCGCGCGCTTCAGCAGCTCGATCACGCGGGCGTTGATGGACGTCGCGTTCCCGAACTGGATGAGCGCCATGCGCGCCCCCAAGGCCACCCCGTCGTGCGCCGCCTCCCGCGCGGAGTTGCCCTTCGGGAAGAGCCCGTCGATCCCCCCGAGGAGCGGCGCGGCCTTCTCCAGCAGGCCGAGAGCCACCGCGTCGCCCTTGGCCGGCTCCTCCTGATACGCCTTTTCCGCGTCGCCGCGGAGGATGTCGAGCCTCTCCCGCAGGGGATCGCTGGCGGTCCGCAAGACCCGGTCGGCGAGCGCCGCGTCGAGGCCGGAGGCGTCGAGCACGCGGCGGTTGCGCCGCAGGCCCGCGGCGTCGTTCTGGGCCGCCGCCTGGCCCGCCAGGCGCGCGTTGATGCCCAGCAGGGCCAGCGGCAGCGTCCGGCGGATCCGTCGCGCCGCCGACTCCGGAAGCCGCGGGTCGTTGATCTCGCGGATGCGCGCCGTCAGGCGGTCCCAGAACGCGTCCGTCTCCAGGACGAGCTTCCAGGCCTTGTACGCGAGGTCCCAGAAACCGTCGGCGTCGGCCGGGGACACGTCCTGGAGCCCCTTGGCCGCGAGGGGATCCTCGAGGTCCAGGGCGGTCGCGTGGCACAGCACGGCGACGTTGTGGGTGGCGATGCCTTCGCGGTCGCCCCGGGCGCCGTGTTTCTTCCAGGACTCGAAGGCCGGCCGCACCCGGCCCTCGGCCAGCAGGGCCACGGCGGGGTCCGCCGCGTTGTCCTCGAGCGGCCAGAACCAGAAGAGCTCGTCGAGCAGGCGCTGGACGGGATCCCGGAGGCGGCTCATCGCGTCCCGCAGCTTCTCGGCGTCGAGGGTCCCGTTCAGGGGCAGCGCGCGGTAGGGGCCCGGCGGCAGCGCCGCTCCCGTCTGAGCGGCCATGTCGATGAGCTTCTGGCGGCGGTCCACGTCGCGTCCCTGCGAGCGGACGGACAGCTCGGCGATGCGGAAGCCGTTGGCCCGGTAGAGGTCCGGGCGCGCGGCCCGCAGCAGCGGCTCGAACTCCCCGCCGCGCAGCTCCGTGTCGCTCTCGGCCGCCTCGGGCTTCTTCTCGTCCTTTCCGCGGCGGACCGTCTGGGATTCGCCGCCCAGCCCGGAGCTCGAGGCGCCGACGGCCGGCTTCGCGGGATTGAAGAGCCCGACGCCTTTCTCCACCGCGCTCCAGGCCGCTTCGATCCCGCCCGCGTGGAACGCGGGCGTGAAGAGCTCGAGATAGGCGCGCGCCGCCTCGGCGCCGTTCGTCGCGGACAGGCGCCCGTTGTAGGCCGCCCCCTGGTTCAGCAGGCGCAGGAGCTTCGCGCTCCCGACCGAGATCTCCCGCTCGAAGCCCCCTTCGCCTTCGACGACCAGCCGCAGCCGCCCCGTCTTCGCCACGAGGTCGAGGTAGGCTTTCGATTCGACGTCCGTCGGATCGAAGACGTGGTGGACGACGAGCGATTCGTTCGACGCGTCGCTGAGCTTGAGCGCCCAGGACAGCAGCGCCCCCGACGGGAACGTGAAGACGCGGAAATCGTTGCTGTGCTCGACGGCCTGGAAGCCGGCGGCTCCTTCGAGACGCACGCTCCAGACGGGCTTTCCGTCGTCGACGCGGAAGGGGTTCGCGCTCACGCCGTCCTCACATGAACACGCCCTTGCGCCAGGCCTTGAGCTTCTTCTCGTAGCGCTCGCGCAGGGGGGGCCAGAGGCCGAGGGCCTTTTCCAGAAGGTCGGCCGCCTGGACCAGGCCGCCGTAGGACCGGGCGAGCTCCATCGCTTCGTCGACGAGCTTTTTCGCGCCGTCCGCGTCCACGCTCGAATGGGATCCGAGGGCCGCCTTGGTGACGTCCGGGGACGTCGACGGGTCCCGCTTCGGCTTGGGGGGCGGGGCGCTCTTCGGCGTCCAGGTCTCCAGGTCGGCGAGCAGCTCCCGCGCCGAGGGATAGCGCTCGGCCGGATCCAGCGCGAGGCACTTCTTGGCGAAGCGGTCGAGCTGGGGGTCCACGCTGAGGTTGATCTGGCTCGGCGGGAGATACGGCGTCTTGAAGCGCTCGGGGGTGTCGACCGCGTCCTCGCGGGAGCGGGTGTAGGGGAAGCGGTCGGTCAGCAGCAGGTAGAGCGTCGTGCCGACGGCGAACACGTCGCCGGCGCAGGAGTCCTGCTTCTGGCGCGCGAAGACCTCGGGGCCCTTGAAGCCCGGCGTGCCGGCCGCCGTGGCGAGGCGGGTCAGGGGGTTCACCTGCTTGGCCAGGCCGAAGTCGCTGACGCGGACGTGGAGGCCGTCGCCGTCGTACCCCACCAGGATGTTCTGGGGCTTGATGTCGCGGTGGATGATCGGCGGGTTCTGGCTGTGGGCGAGGGCCAGGCCGCGGCAGACCTGCCGGAGGATCTCGACGCTGTCGTGGACGGGGACGAAGCGGTCGCCGTGGCGGCGCCAGAAGTCGTCCAGGCTTCCGCCCTGGACGAGCTCCATGGTGAAGAAGCCGCAGATGCCCATGGAGGTTTCGGTCGTGTTGGCGTCGAAGACCCGGATGATGTTGCGGTGGGACAGGCTGGAGAGGATGGCGGCTTCGGTGAGCATCTCGGTCGTCTTCTTGAGGGTCATGCCGACCATCTTGAAGACCTTCATGGCCTGCCGGCCGAGGAAGTGGTGCCGGACGCGGAAGACCTCGGCGAACGCGCCTTCTCCCAGCTTCCGTTCGATTTCCCAGGTACCCCGGATGACCTGGCCTTCCTGCAGCAGGCTCATGATTCCCTTTTCCCGCGCCCCTTCAACCCATGCTGAGTGTACTGCCGGATTCGCGAGGAGCAACTGAGCGGAGCGAAAAGGAGGCCTCAGGGCGCTCCCGAGGCCTCCCCGCGCGCTCAATGGCTCTCGCTGTGCTCGACCTTGCCGTGCGTCCGGCAGTTGTACTGGTGGCACGCCGTCAGCACCCCGTTCACCTTGACCTGGTGCCAGCCGCACCACTCCGCCCCCTTGCAGGGAGCCAGCGACGGGGCCTTGGGGCCGCCGAGCCCCGCCAGCGCCAGGACCGCCGCGATCACGAGCGTCTTCATGCCGTTCTCCTTTCATCCTCACCCCCCTCAACCGCGGCTTCGAGGGCCCGTTTAAGGAAAAAAAACGCGTGCTATACTCGGAGGGCCATGCCCGAGAAACGAGGCCGGCGGGACAGCTCCCTTCACGGGTTCCCGCTTTCCCCGGGCTCCACGCCCTGGGGGGAGATCCTGCCCGACGGCCCGGGCGCCGCCCCCGATCGCGACGCGCTGCACGGCCGCCTGGTCGTCCTCTACGGGCGCTTCATCCACCAGTTCTTCAAGAACGTGCTCGGCCTGAAGGGGGACGCGCTGAAGGACGCCACCCAGGACTTCTTCCTGCATGTCCTGGAGAAGGAGTCCTTCAAGGGAGTGCGGACCCGCGACAGCTTCCGGGGCTTTCTCCGCCTGGCCTGCCGGCGGTTCTACCTCAACCGTCTGGCGGCGTCGCGGGCCGGGCGGCGCGACGTCCGCCGCACCGAGGCGCTGGCGGGGGACGTCGAAGAATCCCGCTTCTTCGAGCTCTACGACCGCGAAGAGCGGAACCGCTACCTGGAGATGGCCGTCGAGGCGGCGCGCGACGGCCTCCGGAGGGACGGGGAAGAGGGGCTGCTGGAGCTGCTGAAGGAGCGGGCCGGCTCAGAGGAGCGGGAGGGGGAGGACTACGCCGCGCTGGCGGCGAAGCACGGACTCTCCGTGAGCGACGTCCGGAATCGCCTCGCGAAGGCGCGGCGCCGGCTGCGGGAGGCCCTGCTCGCCCTGGCCCAGCAGCGTTCGCCCGATCCCGAAGCCGAGCTGCGCGAGCTGGGGCTCCATCGCTTCCTGAGCTGACGTCAGCGGTATTGGAAGAGCGGGGCCAACGCCGCCTTCCAGGGCGTCAGCGTCTGCGCGTGCACGTCGTGCTGGCTCGGTCCGGTGTCGATCGGCGAGCCGGAGCCGAAGCGGTACGTCGTGTACGAAACCGACGCCGGGCTTTTGACGGAGATCGTCCGGTTCCAGGCGGCCCCCGCCTGCCCCGCGCGCACCGTGACCGTGGCCTGCGCGAACTCGCCGAACGGGCCGGAGCCCGAGCCCGCGAACGCGAACTTCGAATACGAGAAGCTCCGATTGAGCCCGTTGGATCCTTCGACGACGACGAGCGCCGCGTCGTCCCCCGTCTTCAGGGCCAGCCCCATCTCGCGGAAGGCTTCCGTCAGACGTTCTTCCACCGCCCCGCGATAGTCCTTGTCGGTGAAGCCTTCGAACCTCACGGGGACCTGGCCGTCGGGGCAGGCTTTCCAGATCCGGCGCAGGAGCGGGACGGGGGGCGCGAGCTCGGAAGGTTGCGCGGAGGACATCAGGGCTTCGAACAGCAGCGCCCGCGCTTCCGCCGCGCGCGGGGACTTCGGATTCTTGCGGACGAACTCCATCAGGGCTTTCCGGTCTTTGGTCTTCTTGAGGGCCTCGAATTCGAGATCGGCCAGCGCGGCCTGCGCCTCCGCGCGATGGCTCCCCTTCGGGAAGACGCGCAGGTAGCCCTGGTAGGCCGCCGGGATGGAGTCCGCCGTCGCCCGCTCCCACAGGTAGGCCTCGATGTCGGGGAGGCTCTTGGAGGACTTGAAGCGCTGCGCGAAGCTGACGGCGCCCGCGACGCTGGGAGACGCCCGGAACGCCGTGATCGCGCGCTCTTCTTCCGGAACGGGCTTGAAGTGGAAGATCAGCGCCGCGGCGGCGCCGAGCGTCAGCAAGGGCCTCACGAGGGGGAGGAGCGGGCGCTCTCCTCCGAAGAGCAGCGCGGAGAGGCGCCGGCCCGGCTCGAAGAGCGGACGGGGATCCGCCGGCTTGGCGCCCAGCCTCGCGCGATAGCCGGCATGCCAGACCGCCAGCGTGACGTCCGTGGCGGTGAAGCGATGCACCCGCAGGGCGCGGCCTTCCCGGGCGTGGGTCCCCCCGATGCCGTACCGCGGCACCAGGACGTAGCTGAGTGCGCGGGCGGCGATCACGATCGCCAGCGCCAGGCCCGCGGCGTGGAGGGCGGACTCGGGCGGGACGGGGTGCAGCCGCCATCCGAGAAAGAAGAGCGCGGGAACGGCCAGCAGGAAGACCAGGCGGCGGATCGACGGACGTCGCAGGTGGCCTCGGCACGTCGAGCAGTAGGGAACGCTCACGGCATACGTCTGGGAGATGCCGTGGACGTCGCCCTTCCGGCTTTCCATCACCTGGGCGGCGGCGGTCTTCGCGTCGCAGCAGGCGCAGTGGGCGGGAAGGTCGAGGCGGTCCTCGCGCGGCAGGACGACGAGAACGGCCCGCTGATGGCCGGGTCCCGGCGCGTGGGGGGACGGAATCCGCTTGCGAGGAGGAGCCGGAGCGGGAACGGCGGGGGGCGGCGGGGGCGGCGGAGGCGCGGCGCCGCCCGCGGGGGGGAGGTCGAGGGACAGCAAGCCCGCGGCGGCGCCGCACGCGGCGCCCTTCGAGGCGCCTCTCAGCGCGGCTCCGCAGGCCGGACAGGACGTCTCTTCGAACCCCACGTCCGGAAGTATAGCGGCCTCTTTCGGGAGCGGGGGCCGCTTGTGCTAGACTTCGAGGGACGGGAGACGCGCGCATGAAGAGATTCGCCACGTGGCTGGTGCTGCTCGCGGGGCTGTGGGGCTGCGGCCCGGTCCGCGAGGACGAGGGGCTGGGCGCGGCGGGGAAGTGCGCGTGCGGCGGCGCCAAGTGCGGCTGCGTCAAACCCCTGTGCGGGGGCACGCGCGCGTGCGGCTGCGCGGGGACGAAGGTCGACTGCCAGTGCGCCCCGAAACTCTGCAAGTCCGCCGGCACCTATGCCTGCTGCAACGGAAGCCACGCGCAGGGAGGGAAGCAGCGCTGCGACAGCACCTGCGCCTGCGCGACCACGAAGGGGGCTTGCGCCTGTTCCGCCTCCTGCGCGTGCGCGTGGAAGAACCGCTGACTCAAGCGAAGATCTCCCGCACCACCCGGCCGTAGACGTCCGTCAGGCGGAAATCCCGCCCCGCGTAGCGGTACGTCAGCTTCTCGTGGTCCAGCCCCAGGAGGTGCAGGATCGTCGCGTGGAGGTCGTGCATGTGCACCTTGTCCTCCACCGCGTAGTACCCGTAGTCGTCCGTCGCCCCGTAACGGAACCCGCCCTTCACCCCGCCGCCCGCCAGCCACATCGTGAAGCCGTAGGGATTGTGGTCCCGGCCGAAGCTCCCCGCCCGCCCCTCCGTCACCGGCGTCCGGCCGAAC
>DASVNH010000203.1:0-38476 GCA_036383955.1 Planctomycetota bacterium
GGACATGAAATCGGAGTCAGCCAGCGACAAGGTGCTGGCCACCAAGCCGTTGACGTTGACCTGGGATCCCTGGCCGAAGACGATGCCATTGGGGTTGAGGAGGAAAATCTGGCCGTTGGCCGACAGGCTGCCGAGGATGGACGAGGGGTTGCCGCCGATCACCCGGTTCAACGCCACGGACGTGGATCCGGGCTGGTTGAAGATGACCGAGCTGTCGGCGCCGACGCTGAATCCGTTCCAGTTGATGATGACGCGATCGGTCGACTGATCGATCACCGTCGTCGTCGTGGAAGGACTCGTGATCGTGGCCCCGCCCTGGATCACCTGACCGCCGTCTTGCGCGTACGCGCCGGCGGCGATCGTGGTGACGAACGCCAGGAGGGAACCTACCCGCTTGCCCATACCCAACCCTCAGTCTTTGAAGCCGAAACTATCGAATATTCAAAAGAATGCTGACGTAGAACGTCGGCTCGTCGTCCGTCGACGGATCGATCTCCGTCAGCGGCCAGGCGACGTCGAAGCGCAGGCTGAACGTCCCCGGGTAATCGACGCGGAGACCCACGCCCCCGCCGGTCAGCACCTGCTGGTGCCGCTCGCCGATGAGCGCCTCCTCGCGCCAGGTCTCGCCCGTGTCGATGAAGGCCGCGATCTGGAAGATGTCGAACGCGCTCGTATTCCCGTCGAACGGGTCGCCCGTGCCCTCGAGGAAGGGCAGCTTGAAGCGCGCCTCGAGGGTCGCCGTGTAGCCGCGGTCGCCCATGAATTCGAAGGGCGGATAGCCGCGCACGGAGTCGTTGCCGCCCAGGGCGAACTGCTCGGAGACGACCAGCGGCTCCCGCGCGTACTGCCCGTTGAGCTTGCCGATGATATGGATCCAGTTGACGACCCGCTGCAGGCGGTACACGAGCAGGTTGAACGAGGAGAAATCCCCGTCCGCGCCCAGCCGGCTGGCGTCGGGATCGTCGTCTTCCAGGCCGCCGGCGATCTCCCCGAGGCCCTGGCGATACTGCAGCGACGCGACCCAGCGGCCCGAGAAGCCGTCGGTGACCTCCGTGCGCACCCCGAGGATCAGGATGCGCAGCTTGTCGTGCGCGGTCTCGATGCCGATCAGCTCCTGCTCGAGGTTCTTGAACTCGATCCCGATGTCCCCCCAGAGCGAGAGCTCCGCGCCCCGCAGGAAGGAATGGCTGACCGTGCCGCCGACCACCGTGCCGTTGCCGGTCGGCTCCAGCACCGTCAGGTCGCCCTTGGCCGTGTAGTCGTAGACCGAGCCGTGCAGCAGCAGCCGGGTGCCCGAGCGGAACGGCACCATGTACTCGATCCGCCCGAAGCCGAGCTCGCCCTCGGCGGTGTCCAGCGCCGTCACGCCGCGCAGGTTCAGCGAGTGGCCCGACTCCCAGAGGTTGTGGAAGCCGACCGTCGCGCCCGCCCGGTTCTCGCCCACCGTCTCCGAGCCGAAATTGTCGAAGTCGAAGGCCAGCGTCAGCGGCATCTGGTCTTCCGCCGAGAGGTAGAGGTCCGTCGAGCCCGGGACGTCGCCCGGCCTCAGCATCGCCTGCACCCGCAGCGACTGGTACTCGTTCAGCAGCAGGAGGCTGCGCTCCAGCTCCTGGATCCGCATGGCCTCCGGCGCCTGCACCTCGCCCATGTGGTCGAGGATGAAATTCGACGTGAAGTGCTCGTTGCCCTGCACCAGCACGCGGCCGATGCGGCCCTCGACGACCGCGATTTCGACGACGCCTTCCTTGACGTCCTGCGCCGGCAGGTAGGCGAACGCGAGCGCGTAGCCCTTCTGGCGATAGACCGCGGTCACGCGGTCGGCCGCCTCGCGGATCTCGCTCAGCGAAAGGTCGCCGCCGGCGGGCAGCGCGGGCCGCAGCTCATCGGCGGAGAGGGCCTGGATGCCGCTGAAGAAGAAGCGCGCGACCTTGATCTTGCGAGCGTCCTCCGCGGCCTTGCCCGGCGCGCGCGACGGCAGCTCGATGCGCGGCGCGGCCGGCTCGAGGGGCGGCGGATTCACGCGGCGAAGCGACTGCTCCACCTGCCCCGTCGCCGCGCCCGACGCGCCCGCGGGCACCGTCTGCGCGGAAAGAGCCGCGGAGAAATGGACGAGCGCGCCGATACACACACCGAGGGACAGCTTCACCTTATGGCCTCCCACCCCGTTCCACAGACCCAGACTGCAGTACGACCCTGAAAAAAGACCTCGCCCCCGGCCGGAAATGCGAAAGAAGACTACATAAGCGGACCCATAATTGTCAACCTTAGAAAATGCGAAAAGCGAAAAGAAAATGAGAACTCAAAAATGAATTAGCGGTTCTTCAGTCGCGGAACGAAAACGCCCACTTCTATAAGTCGATCAGCGCGCCGCCGCGTAGAGCATCGACTCCCGGCCCGGCGCCGCCACCAGCTGCAGCCCCACCGGCAGCCCCCCGGCCTTCCCCGCCGGCACCACCAGGCACGGCACCCCCGCCAGATTGAACGGAGCCGTGTACCGCGTCATCACCTTCGACAGCGCCGCGCCCTCCCGGTCCCCTATGACGGTAGCGGGCACCGGCGTCGCCGGCAGGGCCAGCACCGCCCGGTCCCCCAGGAGGCGGTCGAGGAACGACGTCCATTCCCGCTGCGTTTTCCGCGCCCGGGCGTAATCCATGCCCGTGTACGTCAGCCCCCCTTTGAAGCGCTCCGCCAGCGAGCCCCCGAACAACTCGGGCCGCTCCTTCAACCGCTTTTCGTGGAAGGCCGCCGCTTCGCTCAGCAGGATCGTCGTGTTCGCGTTCCAGACGCCCTGGACGTCGCCCAGATCGACGGCATGGGCTCCACCCATTTTCGCGACGGCCTCCGCCACCAGGCGGCGGACGTCGGGGTCGACTTCCTCAAAAAACGCGCCCGACGGGGTCAGGATCTCCGGCTTGGGGGCCGCGGCGCGACGGAAGTCGCACATCCCCTCGAACAGAAGAAAGACGTCTTCTACGCTATTTGCCATCGGGCCGGCGTGATCGAGGGACTCGGCGAGGGGGGTCAGCCCCTCGGCGGAGACGCGCCCGTACGTCGGTTTGAGCCCCACGACCCCGCAGAGCGAGGCCGGGATCCGGATCGAGCCCCCCGTGTCGGTGCCGAGCGCGCCGAGGCAGAGACCCGCCGCGAGCGCCGCCGCCGAGCCGCCCGACGATCCGCCGGGAATGCGCTGGGGATCGTGCGGGTTGCGGGTGGGCCCGAAGTGGACGTTGTTCGAGCTGACCCCGAAGGCCCACTCGTGCAGCCCGGTCTTCCCCAGCATCACCGCGCCGGCCGCCCGCAGCCGCGCCACCGCCGCGCTGTCCCGCGCCGCCGGCGGCGGCCGGAAGTCGCGGTGCGCGCCCGCCGTGGTGACGCTGCCCGCGACGTCGAACAGATCCTTCACCCCGATCGGGATGCCCTGCAGCGGGCCGCGATCCCGCCCGGCCTTCAGGTCCGCGCCCGCCCGCGCCGCCTCCTCGAGCGCGCTCCGCTCGAAGACTTCGTAGTACGCGTTCAGCCGCGGGTTCTCGCGGGCGATCGCCGCCAGGACGTCCTTCGCCAGCGCCTCCGGCGTCAGCGATCCGTCCCGAAAGCGCTTCCCCGCCTCGACGATGCTCAGCATCGCGGCATTATGCCGTGACGCCCCGCGGGCCCGACACTAAAATGCGCCCCGTGGGCGACGACTCCATCCGCTGCCGCCTTTGCGGCGAGGCGTTCCGTCTCATCACGCCGACCCACCTGCGCAGCCGGCACCGCTGGACGTCGGAGAACCCCGGCCTCGCCTACAAGGAACGCTTCGGCCTCGCCACCGTCTGGTCCGGCGCCTCGCGCCGCGCGATGAGCGTGAGCCTCGTCGCGGCGCACGACCGCCGCGGCCGCCTCTGGACCCGCGAACGCCTGCTCTCCGGCCTCCGGCGGCTGCGCTCCGCGCGGTTCCGCGACGTCCTCCGCTCCGCGCCGAAGCTCTACTGGACCGCCCAGCGTCTTTTCGGCAGCTGGACGTCGGCCTGCCGCGCGGCGAAGCTGCCCGAGGCTCTCTGGGACTGCTGGCCCGAATGGACGCGCGAGCGCGTGCTGCGCGAGATCCGCGGAAAGAAGGACGTCCGCTGGCGCGCCGTGACCCCTTCGCTCTACTGGGCGGGACAGCGGCTCTTCGGAAGCTGGAAGCGGGCGCTCGGGGCCGCGGGCGTCGCGCCTCCCCCTCCCAAGTGGACGCGCGAGACGGCGCTCGACGCCCTTCGCCGTCGCGCGAGAGCCGGACGCTCCCTGGCGAGCTCCGCCGTGCGCGCCGACGACCTGCCGCTCTACAAGGCGGTCTTCCGCCTCTTCAAGCGCTGGCGCGCGGCGCTAAGACAAGCCCTCCCGGGATAATTGTCCCGGACGGGACAATTATCCCGGGAAGACTTGTCGTCGCTCGGCCTAGGGCCCGGGTTTGAACGTGTCCTTGTTCTTGCCCCACCAGGCCGCCGCGGCTTCCCGCGCCGCGTCCAGCTCGGCTTTCGGCGCGTAGATGTTCAGCGCGACCTTCTTGTGCGTCAGGCTCTTCAGCGTGTAGCCGGCGTTCCAGCGCGTCTCCGTGTCCGCGTGGTTCAGCAGCTCCATCAGCGCACCCACCGCCGCCGGATCCTTCGAACGCTCGGCCGCGATGAACGACGACCTCCGCGTCCACACGTCCGCGTCCTTGAGGCCGTCGCGCACCGCCGCGCGGCACTTGGGATCCGACGACCAGCCGAGGGCGATCTGCAGATAGCTCTTGATCTCCGGGTCGCGCGCCGCGTCCCGCGCCGCGATCAGCGACTCGCCCGCCTTGCCGCAATCGACGTACGCCAGGATCGACGCCAGGCGCCGCCGCGGCTCCACCGGCACGTTCTCCGCCACGGCCGCCTCCGCCGCCGCCCTCGCGCCGGGCGCGAACCGCAGGACGTCGACGTGCGGCGTCGCCTTCAGCCCGGCCTCGTTGACCCACGACGGCTCCATGCAGTAGGTCCAGGGCATGCCTTCGTGCCGGTACCACTGGACGCCCATGTTCATCATCATCATGGCGCGCTGGTCGTTCGGGTTCGGCGCGCGGCGGAAGCCCTGCAGGAAGGCGTCGATCTTCTTCGCCAGCACTTCGGGCATCGCGTCGTAGGCCTTCCAGTCCATCAGCAGGCTCAGCAGCCGGCCCCGCGTCTCCGCGTCGGCGGCGGACTTGTACGCGGCGACGACCGGAGGCACCGCCTGCTTCCCCAGCGCGCGCAGCTTGCCGGCGGCTTCCTCGCGCTTGACGACGTCGTCCGCCTGCAGGTCCTCGACCCAGGCCTTCACCCGGGCCGCGACCTCGTCCGCCGGCAGCGGCGGGGCGTCGATCGCGACGTCGACCTCCACCGGCGCGACGTCCTCCATCCCGCCCATCATGGCCATCCGCATGCTCCCGCGCATCACGATCAGGGACAGCGGCATCGCCACCACGGCGGTCTGCACGGCCAGGCCGGTGCCGTCCGACGACCGGAGCAGCACCTCGTTCTCCTTCTCCTCGAACAGCACGAGGGAGCGGGCGTCGAACTCCAGCGCCTTCGCCTCCTCGGGAAGCGCCGGGCCAAGCTTCGGCGCCATGGCCTTCCAGAACGCGCCGAGGTCGGCGGCGAGAATCTTGCTGGCCTTCGCGGCCTCGGGAGGCAGGCCCGCGGCGAAGTGCTTTCCGGATTTCGCCGCCGCCAGCCCGGCGTCGATCGACTCCTTCGAGCCGCCGATCAGGCAGACGCCGTCCTTGAGCGCGAAGCGCGGCAGGTCCGCCTTCTCGCCCGGCGGCAGGTGGAACGTCGCGCCGTCGACCTCCTTCGTCTCGTACGCGCCGAGCCGGGCGACGATCTTCTTCAGCGTCTCCTTCGCGGTCGCGGGATCGGCGGCCTTCACGACGAAGAGCAGCGCGTGAGCCATCCGCAGATCGAACGCGAACGCGTCGGGCCCGACCAGGCCGAACGCCGCCTCGTCCCCGATCGCCCCGAACAGATCCTCGGGCTTGAGGCCGAGCTCGCGCTCGAAGCCCCTCTCCATCTGCTCCCGCATCTTCCGGGGCGGGCGCCCGGGCTGGCCCGGCGGCGGCGCCCCGACCGCCTCGATCTGCTCGTAGCGGTCCATGAGCTTCGCGATGTCCGCCCAGACCGACTTCCCGCTCTTCGCGTTCACGTGGGCCGTCACGGCCGCGTCCGCCGGCATGTACTTGAGCAGTTCCTTCGGCCCGGCCGGCTGGCGCCAGGCGTCGTAAAGCGGGCACCCCGAGGCGATCCGCAGGCGGGCGACCGACGAGACCTTTCCCGGCTTCAGCGAGGCCTCCACGAGGAAGCCGCCGATCTTGTCGAGCCCGAGGAAGGCGTTGATCTTGTCCATTTCGTGGGCGGCCATCCGACGTCCCATGCCGAAGCCGCTCATCGCGTCCATCATCGAGCCGAAGCCCGAGAACGCGCGGACCGCGGGATCCGCGCCCGGCGTCGCGGCGAACGCCCGATAGTTGGGATTCACCCGCAGGTCCGTGCCGGCGGCCCTGTTCGCGGCGCGGTCGAGCAGCGCGGTCATCACGCTCCACTGGGACGTCGCGATCATCCGGCGCCCCGCCGCCGCGAACCACACGCCCTCGGGCAGCAGCTGGAGGTCGCCCATCTTCCGGATCAGCCGGACGGTCACGCCGCCGTGGATCTTCTCGTCGGCGCCGAAGACCTTGAGGTCGTCGTCGACGATCTTCTTGAAGAGCGCGGGGTCGGACGAGGCGAGCGCGACGGCCCACTCGGGGCCGTCGGGGCCCATGCGCAGGCCCACGGCCGCGCGCTGGAGGGTCGGCAGCAGCTTCTCGAGGTCCTTGCGCAGAAGCTCGGGGATCTTCTCGATCTCCTCCTTCGCGCCCTTCTCCATCTGATCCA
This sequence comes from Planctomycetota bacterium, assembly GCA_036383955.1. Classification (GTDB taxonomy): domain Bacteria; phylum Planctomycetota; class MHYJ01; order MHYJ01; family JACPRB01; genus JACQFK01. The sequence continues at coordinate 6,897 of DASVNH010000203.1, forward strand.
GCAGTTCTTTCTTCTTCGCCGCCGGCAGGTACGCCCCCGCGTGCTCCTTCCAGTCCTGGGCGATCCGCCCGACGCCCGTCAGCTCCGCGAAGACCATCGTGTCTTCCGCGAAGAGCTCGGCGAGGTCGTCGACGCCGCCGGCCTGGGCCGGCGCGAGCAGGACGAGCGCGAGCAGGGACGCTTTCACGAAAGACATGCGGCCTCCGGGTTCAGATAATTGGCGAAACGGGGGTCCAGTATACGACGGAAACTTCTCCAAAACGTAACGGATGGAGTAAACTCCGCCTTAACATCCGGTCGATAAATACCTAGCGCTGTACGGGATACGGAGAGAGGGAGAGCATGCCCATCATCCAGGGACGTACTCTGGAGTCCGTCACGCTGCCCGACATCCCGGGCGCCGACGCCGCCCCCGTCAAGGACGTCCGCGAGATCCGCCGCACGCCCACCCTGCTGCTCGCCCGCCTCGGCGTGATCCGCGTCTCGATCAACGCCGACTTCGAAGAAGCGACCTGCAGCGTCTGCCAGATCACGCCCTGCCCGCACGTCAGCGCGGCCCTCGTCGCCTGGGTCAAGAAGCGCGTCCCGGTCACCCAGCCCAAGCGCCTCGAGCTCGTCGACCGCCTCCTCGCCGGCGCCGGCTGGAAGACCGCCGACGACTTCCTGGGCGAGTTCCTCCGCGGCGCGACGGGGGAAGTCGACGTCCGCCCCGACGGCTCCGTCGAAGTCCGCGTGGCCGCGAACGGGCGCTCGGCGCTCATCACCCTCCCCGCCGACGAAGCGCCGTCGTTCCTCTGGAACCTGCCCAAGGGCCTGGTCAAGACCGAGCGCGCGAAGGCCTTGCGGGTGTCGAGGAAACCCCTCGCGCCCGAGCTGCGCGCCGAGTACGACGCGAAGGGCCGCATCGTGATCCGGCCGGTCTGGGGCGACGGCCTGAGCCCGAAGGACGACGCGCGCTGGCACTTCGACGGCACGACGTATCGCGCGCTCGACACGGTGCCCAAGGACCTGAAGGGCTACTTCAAGGGCGGCGAGCGGGTCGTCGAGGAAGACGACATCCCGCGCTTCATCGAGAGCGAATTCCGGAACCTCTGCCGCTACCAGGCCTTCAAGGCGTCGAAGGACGTCGAGGAAACCAAGATCGAGCAGCCGCCCAAGCTGTCGGCGCTGCGCATCAAGGGCGACACGGGCGACTGGCTGGAGCTCGACCCGGTGTACAAGGCCGGCGATCTGCGCCTCGCGATGAGCGAGATCCTCGCCGTGCAGGGGAAAAAGAAATACATCCGCAAAGGCAACACCTGGATCCCGGCGGAAGGCGTGAAGCCGTACGCCGGCCCGACGAAGGTGAAGCGCTGGGATTTCGTGCTGTCCAAGCCCGACCTGCCGGTGGAGAACGATCTCCCCTCGTTCGACGCCGACCACCACGATCCGCTCCCCAAGGGCCTCCTCACCACGCTGCGGAGCTACCAGGAGACCGGCTACCAGTGGATGCGGTTCCTCCGGCGGGCGGGCCTGCACGGCGTGCTCGCCGACGACATGGGCCTCGGCAAGACGCACCAGACGATGGCCTTCCTGCTCTCGCTCTACGAGGAGGGGCCCAAGAGGCCGTCGCTCATCGTCGCGCCCACCAGCGTCATGGACTCGTGGATCCAGAAGATCCGCGACTTCGCGCCCGCGCTGCGCCCGTACCGCTACTACGGACCGGAGCGGAAGCCGGAGGTGCTGCGGCTCCCCGGGCAGCGCGCGATCATCACCACGTACACCGTGCTCGCCCGCGACATCGACTACCTCGCCTCGATGGAGTGGGAGACGGTCGTCCTCGACGAGGCGCAGTACATCAAGACGGCGTCGACCCAGTACGCGCGCTCGGCGCGGAGGCTGTCGGCCCGCACCCGGATCGCGCTCACCGGCACGCCGATCGAGAACCGCCTCGACGAGCTCTGGTCGATCTTCAACTTCGTCCTGCCCGGCTACCTGGGCAGCGCCGAGTACTTCCGCGAACGCTTCGAGATCCCGATCATCCGCGAGGAGGACAAGGCCGCCCGCGACAAGCTCAAGAAGCTCATCCAGCCGTTCAAGCTCCGCCGCCTCAAGAGCGAGGTGCTGCAGGATCTTCCTCCGAAGGTGGAGGACGTCCGCATGTGCGATCTCAGCCCGCACCAGGCGGCGCTGTACCGCACGCTGGTCGAGAAGGACGGCGAGAAGCTCGTCGACGACCTCCGCGACCAGTCCAAGAAAGTCGACTACATCTCGGTCTTCGCGGCGCTGTCGAAGCTGAAGCGGGTCGTCGACCATCCCGCGCTGATCGTCGACGGCCCCCGCGCCCGCGACCTGACCAGCGGCAAGTTCGAGGTCTTCAAGGAGCTGCTGGACGAGGCGCTCGCCAGCGGGCAGAAGGTCGTCGTGTTCACGCAGTACCTGCAGATGATGGACATCATCGAGGACTACCTGCGCCAGAGCCGCGTCGGCTTCGCGGAGATCCGCGGCGATTCGCGCGAACGGGCCGAGGCGATCCGCCAGTTCAACACCAAGGACGACTGCCGCGTGTTCGTGTGCAGCCTGATGGCCGGCGGCGTCGGCATCGACCTCACCTCGGCGAGCGTGGTCATCCACTACGACCGCTGGTGGAACGCGGCCCGCGAGGACCAGGCGACCGACCGCGTCCACCGCTGGGGCCAGACCCGCGGCGTCCAGGTCTTCAAGCTCGTCACCCGCGGCACCCTCGAGGAGAAGATCGACAAGATGATCTCCCAGAAGGGCGAGCTGATGAACTCAATCGTGGACGTCGACGCCGGCCAGTTCACCCGCTTCGACCGCGACGAGCTCATCGAGCTCCTCACCGGCGCGAGAGAGGAAGCCCTGACCTCCGGCGTGTAGCGTTGTTACAAAGCATCCAGTTTGATTCGTAACACCGCGTGCTAGACTGGCCGCTCATGCGCGTGTCCCGCCGGCTCGAGGCCGTCCAGGCGCCCGTCATCCCGATCGTGGGCGACCTCCTCCGCGCCACCCCCGGCGCCATCTCCCTCGGCCAGGGCATCGTCCATTACGGGCCGCCGCCTGAGGCCGTCGACGGCCTCCTGGCCTTCCAGGCGGATCCCGCGCGCAACAAGTACGGGCCGGTCGAAGGGCATCCGGCGCTGATCGACGCCCTTCGCCGCAAGCTGGACGTCGAGAACGGCTGCGCCGTCGGCCCCGAGCGGCGGATCGTGGTGACGGCCGGCGGCAACATGGGCTTCCTGAACGCGGTGCTGGCGATCGCGGACGCCGGCGACGAGGTGATCCTCAACGCGCCCTACTACTTCAACCACGAGATGGCGCTGGTGATGACGGACGTCAGGCCGGTCCTCGTCGACACGGACGACGACTATCAGCTGCGGCCCGACGCGATCCGGAAGGCGATCACGCCGCGAACCCGGGCCGTCGTCACGATCTCCCCGAACAACCCCACGGGAGCCGTCTACCCGGAGGCGGCGCTGCGCGAGGTGAACGAGATCTGCCGGCAGGCGGGGCTGTACCATATCCACGACGAGGCCTACGAGTACTTCACGTACGGGGCGCGGCCGTTCTCCCCGGCCTCGCTGCCGGGCGGCGCGGGGCACACGATCTCGCTCTACTCGCTTTCCAAGGCCTACGGCTTCGCGAGCTGGCGGATCGGCTACATGGTGATCCCCGAGGCGCTCTTCGAGCCGGTCCGGAAGATCCAGGACACGAACGTGATCTGTCCGGCCGTCGTATCGCAGTACGCGGCGATGGGCGCGCTGAAGGCCGGAGCGGCCTACGCGCGAGGCTTTCTCCCCGGCCTGACGGAGGTCCGCGAGACGGCGATCCGCGAGCTGTCCGCGCTGGCGCCGCGCGCCGTCTTCCCCGTCACCCAGGGCGCTTTCTACTTCCTGCTGCGCCTGCGCTCCGAGCTTCCGCCGCTCCGGATCGTCGAGCGCCTCGTCCGCGAGCACAAAGTCGCGGCCATCCCCGGCGACGCCTTCGGCCAGAAGGCCTGCTCCCTCCGCGTCGCCTACGGCGCCCTGGAGAAGAGCACCGCGATGGAAGGCCTGGGCCGCCTCGCCCGGGGCCTCGACCTCCTTCTGCGTTAAGCCCCTCTTCGCGGAAGGGGGGGCGCTTTGGCACGCTGACCGGACGACATGAGCGTGCGCCTCCTTTGCCTCGGAGACTCCATCACCCAGGGCCGGAAGGGCGTGCCCGGATATCCGGAGTTCCGCAGCTTCCGCTACCCGCTCTGGAAGATGTGCGTCGACCTCGGCGCGAACGTGGAGTTCGTCGGCAACCTCCGGGGTGGCTTCGACGGCGATCCGGACTGGCCCGACTACCGGGGCCGCGCCTTTCCCCGCGCCCACGAAGGCCACTGGGGCTGGCCGACCCACAATCTGCGCAAGAACCTGGCCGAGTGGACCCAGGGGCTCCAGTGGGACATCGTCCTCGTCAACCTCGGCACCAACGACCCCAACTACAAGCTCCATCCCGACGACAGCAAGAAGGAGTTGGGCCTGATCCTCGACTTCCTTCGGGCCCGCAATCCCCGCGTGACGCTCCTGGTCGGCCTGCCCTGCCCGCCATGGAAGCCCTTTCCGCGGCTCCGCTCGAACCTGGCCGCCCTCGTCCGGGAGAAGACCTCGCCGGACTCCCGCGTGGAGCTCGTCGATCATTTCACGGGTTGGATCAGCGACCCCAAGGCTCCCGGCACTCACACGGTCGACTGGATCCATCCGACGGAAGCGGGAGACCTGCGTCTCGCGGAAGGATGGTTCGCGGCCCTTCAGCGCCACCTGCGGCCAGGCAACTTTGCGCCCGTCGGGTAGTCTAATCTCGGTGAAGATCCTCGCCCGGATTCCGATCTATCTGGGCGTCGTCGCGTCGCTCCTCGTCTTCCCCGCCGGCGTGCCCTGGATGGCCCTCGGCTGGATCCTCCTGTTCGGCGTCGAGCTCCTCCGCGGCCGCCCCTCCTGGATCTTCGCCGCGCTCCCCCTCGTCCTGATCCTCGTCAAGCGCGTCGACTGGCCCCTCGCCCTTCCCGTCCTGCTCCTTCTTCTGGCCGCGTCCGCCTCCGGGGCGCGCCGGCTGGCCGTCGACCGCCGCCGCGCCGCCGCCGCTCTCGCCGTCCTCCTGCTGGGCTGGACCTGGGTCCTCTGGGCCTGGTCCGACGCCGCGCGGACGAGCCGACGTCCCTCCTTCGATCCCGATCGCCCCATCGTCTGCGTCGGCGACAGCCTGACCGCCTACGCCTACCCGCGCGAGCTCCAGAACCTCGTGGCCGCGAAGGTCGTCGATCACGGCGTCGGCGGAACGACCGCGGCCCAGGGCCTGGAAGCGCTGTCGCGCACGCTGGCGCTCAAGCCGCAGGCGGTGCTGATCGAATTCGGCGGCCACGACTACCTGCGCGACCGGACGCGCGACCAGACGCGAGCCTCGCTCGACGCGATGATCCGGGCGTGCCGGGAGGCCGGCGCGGAGGTGATCCTGTTCGAGATTCCGCGCGGCTTTCTCTACGATCCTTTCGGCGGCCTCGAGCGGCAGCTGGCCCGCGCGCACGACCTGGAGCTGGTGACCGACGGCGCGATTCGATCGCTGATCCTGCGCAGTCCGTGGTTTCCCGTGCGGCTGGGCGAGCCGCTCAGCTACGACGGCCTCCACCCCAACGAGGCGGGCAACGCGCATCTCGCCCGCGCGGCCGCCGCCGCCCTCGCGCGCGTCTACGGCCCCGCCGCTATTCGCCCAGGGCGTGGATGGTATTGAAGATCTCGAAGGACGCGCCGGGCAGCTTCATCTGGATCCGCATCTGGTGCACCGGCCGGATGTCGGGAAGCTCCAGCGTCACCGTGCGCCCGTCCGCCGAGACCGCCGCCGACTTCACGGCCCAGGGCGTCGCCGCCGCCTCGCCCTTCTTGCGCGGCTCGCCGTCGACCGGGAACTCGCCGGAGCCGTAGTTCGACGTCCATTTGTAGTTCCACGCCGAGACCGCGTAGCGCTCGGGGTCCGCCGCCGCCGCGCGGTCGACCTCCCCCGTGAACGTGATCTTCACGCCGGCCTTCCCCGCCTTCAGGCCCGTCGGCATCAGCACCGGCGCCCCCGTGTAGCGCACGCGGTCGAAGCCGCCTTCCCGCGCCGCGTTCGACTGCCAGCCCCGCAGGCCCGCGACGTAGAGCTGCCCGTCCGTCGGGTGGAAGCGGGCCCGCATCGCGCTCGACGTGAACTTCAGCGGGAACTTCACCACGCCGCCCTGCCGCTGGCCGTCGACCTCCTCCATCAGCACCTTGTAGAGGCTCGACGTCCCGTACGACATGTGCAGCAGGTCGCCCTTGAACGCGCCCCAGCGGTCGCTCGTCACCCAGACCTGGCCGCCGCCCGAGTTGTCGACGTTCTTCGGCATCCAGCAGACGGGCTTGGGCTCCGCCGTCGACACCCCGTGCGCGGAATCGACCACCCCGTTGAACGAGCCCGGCTTCACCCAGTGCAGCGGGCACTTCGGCACCCACGAGCCTTCGTTGTCGCCGCTCGTCACCTCGCCGTTCGGGCCGACGCCGATCCCGTTGTTCGCGCGGAAGCCGGTGGCGTAGACCTCGGACGTCGCGCCGTCCTTCGACACCTTCAAGATCGTCCCGTGGTGCTTCGTGATCTTGTGGAAGCCGCCGCCTCCCGAGCGCACCGGCGCATTGAACGCGAAATAGAAGTTGCCCGCCGGATCCGTCTGGAGGTCGAACGCGAACACGTGGAACGCCGTCGTCAGCTCCCAGTCGTTGTGGAAGTTCTCGTAGGCGTCCGCCTCGCCGTCGCCGTCGAGGTCGCGCAGCCGCGTGATCTGGTCGTGGCCGGCCGCGTAGATCACGTCGTCGACGATCCGCAGCCCCAGCGGCTGGTGCAGCCCGGTGGCGAAGCGGCGCCACTTCAGGCTCTCGAGCTTCGCGTCGATCCCCGACACGACCCACACGTCGCCGTCCCACGTGCAGAGCGCCGCCCGCGTCCCGTCCGCGAAGAAGTCGAAGCCGCCGACGCGCGGCACCCGCGGCTTCTCGGGCAGCGTGAGGCGGTCGACGACGTACGCCCCCGGCTCCGCGCCCAGGACGCCTTTCGTCTCGACGACGTCCGGATACCGCCCCGGCCCGCCCTTGATCAGCGCCGAGAGGTCCACGCCGACCACGTGGGGCGTCGCGCGCGGCGGGACGGTCAGGTCGCGCGACTTGAGCTCGACGTCCGACGGTCCCACCCAGAGCGAGCGGCCGTCGGCGTCGCGGCTGTCGAGGATCTCGGTCTTGCCGACGGTGTACTTGAAGATCACGCGCCGGCCGTGCACGTAGAGGCCGCGATACTTCGCCCAGCCGGCGGGCAGCGGGCCGGGGCGCGGAAGCGGCTTGATGCTGTCTTCGCGCGGATCCTCGAAGCTGCCGTCCTTCGCCCAGCCCGGGCCTTCCGGGGACGTGAACGAGGGCGGCACCGTCAGCGTCGGGCACGGCCCGTGGGCGCCGTCGAAAATGACGCCGGTGAACTTCAGGGGCCCGCCGGTCCAGCCGGCGGCCCAGCGGAGGGTGTCGCAGTCGAAGATCGCCCCCGCGCTCCAGTCGTCGGCGAACTTCACGGCGACGCCGCGCGCGACCGTGGGGCCGTCGAAGTTCCCGGTCCCGTTGTCGAACTTCGCGTCGGGCTTCAGGATGAACGACGCCGAGAGGAACGGGCCGGTGTCGGGGGGCGGCTTGGGCTTTTTGGCCTGGACGGGGCTCAGGGCAAGCAGCGCGAAGAGAAGGATCATGCCTTTAATACACGGCGCCTCAGGAGCAAGGGGGAGAGCCAGAGGGCGAAAGCCAGGACGGCCAGGGTCGCGGCGATGGGACGTCCGAAGAGAGCCTTCCAGGGGCTCGCGGAGGCGGTCAGGGTCTGCAGGAACGACTCCTCGAGGGGCCCGCCGAGCACGAGGCCGAGGACGACGGGGCCGAGGGGGATCTGGTAGCGCTCGAGGACGAAGCCGAGCAGGCCGAAGCCGAGCATCAGGCCGACGTCGAAGAGGCTGCCCTGGATGGAGAACGAGCCGATGAGGCAGGACAGCAGGATGAGCGGCAGGAGGATCCGCCGCGGGACGCGGACGAGCCAGGTGCCCGCGCGGATGGCGAGGAAGCCGATCGGGATGAGGAGCAGGTTGGACACGATGAACACGGTGAAGAGCGCGTAGATCAGCGTGGACTGCTCCTCGAAGATCCGCGGGCCGGGCCGGACGCCCTTCATCATCAGGATGCCCACCACGATCGCGGTGATCGAGTCGCCGGGAATGCCGAAGACCATGGTCGGCACCCAGGCGCCGCCCAGGGCCGCGTTGTTCGCCGCGCCCGAGTCGATCACGCCCTCGAGCGAGCCCTTGCCGTATTCCTCGGGATGCTTCGAGAGCTTCTTCGAGACCCCGTACGACACCCAGGCCGCGATGTCCGCGCCCGCGCCCGGCAGGACGCCGATCAGCGCGCCGATCGACGACGCCAGCGTCGCCGGCCCCTTGCGCGACCAGAGCAGCCCCAGCGTCCCGCCGAAGACCTTGCGCCACGCGGAGCCGGGCGGCTCCGGCGGCACGGCCTCGCCGCGGTCGCCCGCGAACGAGGCGAGGTTGCGCAGCACCTCCGAGAAGCCGAAGAGCCCGATCATCGCGGGAATGAAGTTGATCCCCTGCAGCAGCTCGTCGCGCCCGAACGTGAAGCGGGGCGCGCTGTGCACCGCGCTCATCCCCACCGTCGAGAACAGCAGCCCGAGCGCCAGCGCCATCACGCCGCGCGCCGGCGAGCCCCGCGAGACCACCACCGCGCAGCCCAGTCCCAGCACGTAGAACCAGAAGTACTCGGGGTACGTGAAGGACGTCGCGAACCTCGCCAGCGGCTTCGCCAGGAACATCAGCACCAGGCCGCCGAAGATGCCGCCCGCCACGCTGAACACGAGCGATACGCCCATCGGGAACGACGGCCCCCGCTTTTTCGCCAGGATGTGGAGGTCGTCGGTGTACGCCGCGGACGACGGCGTACCCGGCATCCGCACGAGGGCGCCGGGGATGTCGCCCGCGAAGATCGCGCAGGCTTCCAGCGTCACCACCGCCGCCAGCGCCTCGATCGGGCTCATGAAGTAGGTCAGCGGGACGATGAGCGCGACGGCCATCGTCGCCGTGAGGCCCGGGATCGAGCCGATGAAGATGCCGTAGACCGCCGACGCGAGGATGACGCCGATCACCCGGGGCTGAAGCAGCACCCCCAGGACCAGGCCGATCTGGCCCAATAGTTGGTCGATCACCACGGCCCCCGCGGGAACGGGACCCGCAGCGCCAGGCCGAAGACGGCGTAGGCGGCCAGCACGGCGGAGATCGCGATCGCGGCGGAGCTCGCGGGCCGCGTCCCCAGCCGCCAGAGCGCGACGAAGACGATCGGGATCGCCGTGAGCACGAAGCCCAGCGTGTTCGAGAGCGCGAGGTACGCGACGACCAGCAGCACGCCCTCCCCGAAGCGGCGCCAGGACGTCACCGCGGCCGCGTCGGGATCGCGCCGGGGACGTCCATTCAGGACCGCCGCGAGCGCGAGGATGACCGCGAGCGCCGCGGGGAACGTCATCGCGCCGAAGCGGCTGACCGAGAGCGTCCGGAACGCGTCGGACGTCAGCAGCGCCTTCATGCGCTCGTCCGTCGCCGCCAGGCTGGCGTCGAACGCGGCGGGCCCCTCGCACGCCGCGCCGAAGCCCTCGGAGGACATGTAGGCGAGGAAGCGCTCGCTCTTCGCGACGCGCTCGAGGGCCGGCACGAGGACGTCGACGACCCGCTTCGACGTCCCCCGCGGCAGGCCGATGCCCCGCCAGGCGCCCATCGTCCAGGCGACGCCCTGCTCCGCGGCGGTGGGGACGTCGGGGAACAGCGGCTGTCGCGCCTCGCTCATCACGCCGAGGCAGCGCAGCTCGCCGGCGATCATGAGCGTCTTGGCTTCCGGCAGGCTGCAGGCGACGATTTCGACGCCCTTCGCCATCAAGTCGCGGAGGGCGGGCGTCGAGCCCTGCGAGGCGACCCAGATCACGTCGGCGGGCTTGAGGCCGACTTCGGAAAGCCAGCCGGCGAGGGCGAGGTGCCAGATGCCGCCGAGGGCGGTGCCCGACGCCCGGAGCGAGCCGGGCGCGCGGCGGACGTCGGCCTCCAGCTCCTTGAGCGAGGTCCACGGCGCGTCCTTGCGCACGAAGATCCCGGCGGGATCGCGATTGAGGAGGACGGCGGGCTCGAAGTCTTTGTAGGAGAGCTTGGTGCGGCCGCGCCAGCGGAGCATGTTGATCTCGACGGTCATGAGCGTGAGGGTGTAGCCGTCGGGGGTCGAAGCGGCGCCCTCGCCGTGCCCGGTCACGCCTTCGCCGCCGGTGGAGTTCTTGACGTTGACGTTGACCTTCAGGTCCTGCTCGAGGAGCATCGCGACCTGCCGCGCGACGCGGTCGGAGCCGCCGTTGGGCGCCCAGGGGCAGACGAGCAGAATGGGCCGGTTCGGATAGGCGTCTCCGCCGGAGCAGCCCGCGAGGAGGAGCACCAAACAGCTAACGTTGGTGCGTCGCCAAAACGTTAGCACGGCAGGCCTGGGCCCACAAAACTAGCGCAGTGACGATTCTTGTTAACGTTCAGGCGACGCACCAACGTTAACACGCTACCAGTCCACGACCGAGCCGTCATCGGCGTCGTAGGTCTCCCGGTTCTTCCAGTCGTGGTCGATCTTGTCGGCCATGAGGTTGTCGTCCAGCTCGACGCCGAGGCCGGGGCCCTGGGGGACGTCGACATGCCCCTGCTTCACGACGAACGGGGTCTTCACATAACCCTCACCCAGGCTGACCTGCTCCTGGCAGAGGAAGTTCGGGATCGAGGCCGCGAGCTGCAGGCCGGCCGCGAGCGAGATGGGGCCGAGCGGGTTGTGCGGGGCGATGGAGGCGTAGTAGGCCTCAGCCATGCCGGCGATCAGACGTCCTTCGGTGATGCCGCCCGCGTGGCAGAGGTCGGGCTGCAGGATGATGGCGGCGCGCTTCTCGAGGATCTCGCGGAAGCCCCACTTGGTGAAGATGCGCTCGCCCGTGGCGATGGGCAGGTGGGTGCCGCGGGCGATCTCGGCGAGGGCCCCGACGTCCTGGCACGCCACGGGCTCCTCGACGAACATCGGCTGATGGGGCTCGAGGGCCTTGATGAGGAGCTTGGCGGTGGCGGGGCTGATGGCGCCATGGAAGTCGATGCCGATGTCCGCGTCCGGCCCGGCGGCGGCGCGGAGCTCGGCGAACTTCTCGGCGACGTAGGCGACGTGGGCGGGCGTCTCGACGAACTTGGCGGGTTTGTTCCCGAGCTTGGCGGGCCCGCACTTGAAGGAGGTGAAGCCCTCGGCTTTTTTCTGCTTCACGACTTCCGGCGAGCGCGCGTGGGCGTAGACGCGGACGCGGTTGCGGGTGGGGCCGCCGAGCAGCTCGTGGACCGGGACGCCGAGGGCCTTGCCCTTGATGTCCCAGAGGGCCTGGTCGATGCCCGAGAGCGCGCTCGTGAGGACCTCGCCGCCGCGGTAAAACGCGTGCCGGTAGATGGCCTGCCAGTGATGCACGACCTGCCGCGGGTCCTTGCCGACGAGGTAGGGCGCGACTTCCTCGATCGCCGTGCGGACGGTGAGGGCGCGGCCTTCGACGACGCCCTCGCCCAGGCCGACGATGCCGGCGTCGGTGTGGATCTTGAGGAAGAGCCAGCGCGGCTTGACGAGGAGGGTCTCGAGCTTGGTGATCTTGAGGCGGCCTTTCACGCGGTCTTCGGGGATCTGGGCCGGCCGCGCGCCCTGCCCCGGGAACGCGGGATAGCCGTCCTGGGTCTTCTTCTCTTCCTGCGCGCAGCCCGCCAGCGCGCCGCTGCCGAACAGGCCGGCCGCGGCCCGCATCATGTCCCGCCGGTTCATCCCACCCCCCTGTTACAAATCAAACTGTTTACTTCGTAACAACCGTCACCGTCACCTTGAGGGCCGCGTTGAAGGCGCGGAAGATCGGGCACTTGGCCTTGTACTTCTCGACCAGCGCCTCCGCGGTCTTCTGGTCCACGCCCGTCAGCTCGAAGGTCATCTTGACCTCGCGCCAGTCGGCCGGGTTGTCCTTGAGCCGCTCGCCCTTGATCGCGCCCTGGACGTGCTTCAGCGGCACGCCGTCCTTATGCGCGAACGCGTCGACCAGCAGCACCCCGCAGGCCAGCACCGACGACAGGAATGTCTCGCCCGGCGTGAAGGCTTCCCCCGGCCCACCGTTGTGCACCGGCTCGTCGATCACCAGGTGGTTCGTCCGCGCGCTCGTCACGCAACGGCCCTTCCCCGACAGGATCGTCGACCGCGCCTCCGTGATCAGCAGTTCGTCGCCCATGCGTCTCTCCTCCCCCCGCGATCCTACAGAAAACCCTACGCGTCCCGACCCACCATAAAACGTACTGTCCAATTTATGGTGTCCCCATGGGCCATGCTATAATCGATCCGAGGATCAGCGAATTTGGGACCCGACGCCGCCCCCACCGGAAACCTCCAGATCGGCCAGCTGGCCGTCCGCCGCGGGTTCGTCAACGACGTCCAGCTGCGCGACGCCCTCGCCGCCCGTTCCCGCGAAACCCCGCCGCGCCCCCTCGGCACCGTCCTCGTCCAGATGGGCTTCCTCACGGCGGCACAGCTCGACCTCCTCCTCGAGGAGCAGAAAGGCCACCGGAGCGAGCTCAAGCGCCTCGGCAAGTACACCCTCGTCCGCGAGCTCGGCCGCGGCGGCATGGGCGTCGTCTTCGAGGCCCTCGACACCGACCTGAACCGCAAGGTCGCCCTCAAGACCATGAATCCGGCCCTCGAGTCCGATCCCACCCGCGGCCAGCAGGACCACGAGCGCTTCGTCCGCGAGGCCCGCCTCAGCGCCCAGCTCAAGCATCCCCACATCGTCTCCGTCTACGAGGCGGGGGTCATCGACGGCCGCCGCTACCTCGCGATGGAGCTCGTCGAAGGCCAGCCGATGAGCAAGTGGTGGAAGGCGAAGGGCGTCGGCCTCCCCCGCAAGCTGCGGGTGCTGCGGGACGTCGCGCGCGCCCTCGAGCACGCCCACGAGAAAAGCATCCTCCACCGCGACCTCAAGCCCGAAAACGTCCTCGTCGCCGCCGAGGACCACGCCTTCGTCACCGACTTCGGCCTCGCCAAGAGCATGCGCGGCGACACCAGCCTCTCGCTCACCGGCGCCGGCCTCGCCGTCGGCACGCCCGCCTACATGAGCCCGGAGCAGGCGCAGGGCGGCAAGGGCGCCGACGGGCGCTCCGACGTCTACTCGCTCGGCGTCATCCTCTACGAAGCCCTCACCGGCCAGCAGCCCTTCCGCGGCGAAACCGCCATCGAGATCCTCATGAAGGCCTCGAAGGAGCCGCCCCGGCCGCCGTCGACGTCCGTCCTCCCCGCCCTCTCCACCCAGGAGTTCGACGCCCCCCTCGAGAACATCTGCCTCAAGGCCCTCGCCAAGAAGCCCGCGGACCGCTATCCGACGGCCCAGGCCTTCGCCGACGACCTCGACCGCTGGCTCAACGGCGAAGCCGTCGTCGCCTCGTCCCCGCCCTCCACGCATCACACGCGGCGCCGCGCGATCACGACGACGTCCCGCCGCGCCCCGGTCTGGCCGTGGGCCGTCGGCGCCGGCGTCGCCGCCGTGATCGCGCTCGCCCTTCTGGTCCCGTCGGGTCCGAAGCAGGACGGATCCGCCGAGATCGCGCGCCAGGCCAAAGCCAAGGAAGAGCGGCTGATCGCGGAGATGGAGGCCCTCAAGACGGAGTCCCGCCGTCGCGAGGAGGAGCTGAGGCGGGCCGGCCAGGCGGCCACCGCGGCCGAGCGCGGGAAAGCCGAGCGCGAGCTGCGCGACAGCCAGGAGCGCGCGCGCCGCGCCGAAGAAGAAGCGGCGAAGCTGCGGACGTCGTCGACCCCCCGCCCCACCCCGCCGCCGCCGGAGCCCCGGCCCGAGCCCCGGCCTGAAATCGAGCGCCCCGTCGTCCCCCCGCCCGAGCTCGCCCCCGAGGAGGCGTGGGCCCGGGCCGTCCCGCTTCTGCCCCTGGTCGACGTGGGGGCCGACGTCGTGAGCGGCGAGTGGACGTCGAAGGACGGCGCGATCGTCTCGGGCGGCGCCGCGATCACGCATCGCCTGGCGCTCCCGTTCAAGCCTCCCGCCGAGTACGACCTGCGCGCCGAGGTCACGCGCGGCAAGAGCGGCGACATCGTCCTGATCCTGTCGCGCGCCGGGCGCGCGTTCCACTTCCAGGCCGGCAGCGGCTTTTGCGGCTTCAGCGAGATCGGCGGCAAGCGCGCCACCGCCAATCCCACGACCGTGCGGCCGACCGTCCTCGAATCGGAGCTGCGGCACGTGGTGCTGCTGCAGGTGCGCAAGAACGGGTTCGCGTGTTTCGTCGACGACCGCCTGATCAGCCGCTGGCGCACCGACTACGCGGACATCACCATGGATCCCGGTTGGGCCCTCCCCGACGCGTCCCATCTCGGCATCGGCGCGTACGACTCCCGCGCCGTCTTCCATCGCCTCGAGATCCGCGAAATCTCGGGAGCCGGGCTCGTCACGCGCGCGGGCGCCCGCTCCTCGGTGAACCGCGACGGCGAGAAGCGCGCGCGGAGCGAGGCGACGGCCCGGGCCGTCGAGTTAAAAGCCGCCCGCAAGGGCGTGAAGACGCCGGAAGACGCCGTGACGCTTGCCCGCGAGCACCTGGAGGCGGCCGAGAAGGCCGTGGAGGGCGGCGACTTCGAGCTGGCCAGCCGCCTGCTGAAGGAGGCGGGCGACATCTCCCGGCAGGCGCGCGACGCCCCCGGGGCGGCCGAGGCCGCGGCGCGGACGTCGGAGATCCCGGAGCTCAAGCGCGAATACGAGAAGGCCCTCAAAGCCGAGGCGGGCCAGGACGACGCGTCGGCGGCGATCGTCGGCCGCTGGCTCTGCTTCTTCCGCGACCGCTGGGAGGAGGGCCTGCCGCTCTTCGCCAAGACCTCCGAGGCCGCGCGCCGCGAGCTCGCCGGCGCGCCGGCGAAGGACGTCGCCAACGCCTGGCACGACGCCGCGCAGAAGGAGAAGAACCCGGAGCGCCGCCGCCTGCTGCAGCGCGCCGCGTTCTGGTACCACCGCGTCGAGGGCGCGGACCGGGACGTCGAGCGCCGCGTCGCCGCGATCGAAAAGGAGACGGGGTCGAAGACGTGGATCGACCTCCTCCGCCGCCTGGATCCGAAGAAGGACACGAACACCGGGAAATGGGATCTCGCGAGCGGCGCGCTGACGGGGACGTCGGAGGAAGACTGGATCCGCTACCACCTGCCCTACGCGCCGCCGGCGGAGTACGACCTGCGCATGACGCTACAGCGCACGGACGGGCGCTGGGAGTTCCTGGCGGCGCTGCCGCTGGAGAACAACGCGCGGGTCGGGGTGGTGATGGAGGGCTACGACAACGGGGACACGGTGGGCTTCGAGTACATCGACGGGACCGACGCGGACGATCCGCCGTACACGGGCATCCGGTCGATCTTCGACGACCGCAAGCCGCACGCGATCCTGGTGCAGGTCCGCCGCGCGCGCCTCCTGTTCTGGAGCGACGGGAAGGTGCTGATCGACACGACCTTCGACCCAAAGAAGGCGAAGCTGGACGACGACGCCCACTACGGCCCGCCGGACGCGCGCTGCCTGATCATCGGCCTCAACAGCTCGACCTACCGCTGCACCGACCTCCAAGTCCTGCCGATCTCGGGTCCCGGCCGGCTCCTGCGATAGGACCAGGAACCAGGACCCGGACCAGGGATGGGAAGCCCCCTGGTCCCCCGGGGGGATTCCGGGGTGCCCCTACATCCCCCTGGGGAATCAATGGGGGTCCCCCTGGTCCTGGTCCTGGTTCCTGGTCCTCACTCCGAAGCTTTGCGCCGCGCCTTTTCCAGGCGCTCGCCGATCATGCGCTTGAAGTTGGGATTGACGGCCAGCGCCTGATGGAAGTCCGAGGCCGCGTTCCGGTAGTCGGTCCGCGCGCCGTCCCGGTCGCCGGCGCCCTCGCGCCAGGCCGCGCGCTCGGCCCGGAGCAGGCCACGCTGCTTCAGCGCCTCGTCGAAACTGGGATTCCTAGTCAGAGCTTCCCCGAGGAGCTCCTCCGCGCGGGTCCAGGTTCCGGATGGATCCTTCCCCGTCGCGACGAGCCACGCGCCGCGCTCGACGTCCACCGCGCTCCACCACGTGTAGTGCCAGGGATCTTTCGTGTCGCCGCGGACGAAGTCCTCCTCGGCCGACTTCCAGACCGGCTCCGGGTCCTTCCCGTTCCGCCCCCGCGCCGCGCCAAGCTGGGCGCGCAGGCGGCCCCTCCAGCGCAGCTCGTGGCTGGGTTCCTTGGCCAGCCGCACCGCCTCGATCAGGTCGCGCTCGCCGCTCTCCAGGTCGGGCGTCGGATCCATCCCCCGCTCCAGCAGCCAAGCCGCCCGGTAGAAGTGGGCGTTGCCCCGCCAGAACCAGGTGCGCGCCCAGCGCGGATCGATGTCCAGCGCCGCCGTGAAGTCTTCGTCGGCGGCGGCCAGCCGGGGTCGCGCGTCCCACCCCATTTCCAGCGCGTAGATTCCCTGATAGACCTTCATTTCGCCCCGCCAGGTCCACGCGTCGACGTGCCTCGGGGCCAGCTCGATGGCTTTCGTGAAGTCGCCTTCCGCGCTGATGTAATCCGGCATCGGATCCTTCCCGCGATGCCGCCGCGCGCTGCCCCGGCTCCAGCGCAGCTGCCCGCGCGCCAGGTAATGGGGCACGTAGCCTTTGTCGTTCTCCAATCCCTTCGTGTACAGCGCCTCCGCTTCCGCCCAGGAGGCCTCCTTCAGCTCGGCTTTCTCGAGGACGCCCGCCCGCCACGCGGCCGCCAGACCTTCGCGCGCTTCTTCCAGCCGCGGATCGGCCCCCAGCGCCTTCTGGAATTCCCCTTCGGCGTCGGTCCAGCTCCCCTTCAAGAGCTGGCGGTATCCCATCGCCGTGGGCGACGGGTCCGACGCGCGCAGGTCTTCCAGGATCCGCTCGCGCACCGGCTCCGGGACGCGCCGGACGTCGATGTTCCCCTCCCATTCCCCCGTCGCGAGCCCAAGGTGTCTCCGCAGATGGATGAAGCCGCGTTCAAAGCGCGCCGCGGCGAAGTCCGGATCCAGCTCCAGCGCCTTCTCCTGGAACTCGAGGGCGCGGGCGTCGTCGTTGAGCGCGCGGTACATGCGGCCCATGAGGTACTCGACCTCCGCCAGACCCTTCCCCTCGAGGCCCGCGTAGGCCTCCTCCAGCGAATCCAGGAACGGCTTCATCCGCGCGTTCGCGCCCGCCCGCCGCAGCTCCAGGGCCGCCTCCAGCGCCGTGCGCGCCTGGTTGCGGAAGGCCTCGACGGCCCGGCCCCGCTCGCTCATCCAGAGCTGGAACACAATGACGCCGGCCACGGCGAGCGCGACGGCCAGCGCCACCAGGACCGGCAGAGGATTCCGCTTCACCTTGCGAATGGTCGTGCGGATCACGCTCGGCGCCCGCGCGAACACCGCCTGGCCCGCGATCAGCCGCTCGAGGTCCGCCGCGAAGGCCGCCGCGTCCGGGTAGCGCTTCTCCGGATCTTTTTCCAAGGCCCGCGCCGCGATCGCGCCCGCCGGGCCCGCGGGCAGCTTCGGCTCCGCCCGCTGGATCGCGTCGTACACGAGCGCCGTCACGTCGCCTTCGAAGGGGCGACGTCCTCCCGCGATCTCGCAAAGCATCACGCCCAGCGCCCAGACGTCCGTCGGCGGTCCGATCTTCGAAATCTCCCCGCGCACCTGCTCGGGCGCCATGTACACCGGCGTGCCCGCGATCGACCCCGTGCGCGTCAGCTGCTCCGCGCCCTCGATGCGCGCGAGCCCGAAATCCGTCAGCACGATCCGGTCGCCGGCGACGATCACGTTGCCGGGCTTCAGGTCGCGATGGATGACGCCGCTCTCGTGCGCGTGCGCGACGGCCCGGGCCACCGTCAGCAGCGCCTTCAGGTCCGGGACGCCGGCGGGCCCCTCGACGAGCTCCATCGCGAGGTAATCGGGGCCCACCTCGAACACGGTGACGACGTTCGGATGCCGCAGCCGCGCCGCGGCCTCCGCTTCCCGGCGCAGCCGTTCCAGCGTGCCGCTGGTCAGCACCTTGAGCGCCACCTTCCGCTTCAGCGACGGGTCGAAGGCCTCGTAGACGATGGCGGTGCCGCCCCGGCCGATCTCGCGGATCACCTCGAAGCGCGCGTGCCGCCGGACGTCGTCGGGCTCCTGGTCCGTCAGGAACGCTTTCAGACGGTCGAGGGGATCCGTCATTTCCGCGACAGGATGAAGCGCAGCTCGGCCTCGAGGTCCTCTCCCGGAAAGAGGTAGTCGCGAAGGATGTCGTTCAGCATGTCCCGGG
Organism: Planctomycetota bacterium; assembly: GCA_036383955.1. Classification (GTDB taxonomy): domain Bacteria; phylum Planctomycetota; class MHYJ01; order MHYJ01; family JACPRB01; genus JACQFK01. The sequence goes on from DASVNH010000203.1 coordinate 25,308, forward strand.
CCCGCTCGCGGACGGAGCGCAGGCCGTTGCGGACGTCGTCGAGGCTGAGCCCGTGCTTCTTGGCCAGGGTCTCGTAGGTGACGCCCGCGGCGCCGTCGAGCGTGTACTCGCGGAAAATCTCGAAGAGCTTGGGCTTCCCTTCGATGTCCAGGGCGGCCCGGACGCGCGAGGTCATCTCTTCCAGGACGTCGCGCGCCCACGCCCGGTCGAAGGCCTCGTCGGGCGTCATGTGGCCGGCGCGGAGGATGTCGATCCAGCCGCGGTCGAGGTCGCCGAAGCGAAGCACCTGCGTCTCGCGCACGATCCGCTTGCGCTCGCCGCTCACCACGAAGCGGCGCAGGGCGGTCTTGAGGAAGCCGCGGAACGAGCCGCGATCGGGCGACAGCGCGGCGAAGGCGTCGCGCCGCAGGAGCATCTCGAAGAAGTCCTGCGTGACGTCCTCCGCGTCGGCCGAGGAGACCTCGCGCATGGCCCTCACGTAGTAGTAGAGGGGCTTCCAGTAGCGGTGCACCAGGCGCTCCAGATGCTCCGCGTGGCGCGGATGCTCCGGATTTCCGATCTCCAGGATCTGCGACCAGTGAGTCTCGGGGAACTGGTGGGCCACTCCCAGATTATAGGGCCGGCCCCGACGCCCACCAACCGCGGCGTACAATTCCGTAGCGATTCCAGGTACAGGTACAGGTACAGGAAGTACGAGGGCGGCCCCCTTGGATTTGTCCTGCGGGGACTAACGGAGGACGCGGGGCGTGTCCCGGGGGGGACCTGCGGGACAATGCGGAATTTGGTACACACTCTCGGACCTCGCGCGAACAGGGTATGAGATGAAGATGCTCGGGCCGACGCTCCTGCTCCTGGCCGGCTCCCTGCCCGCCCAGGACGCCGCCGACGCCGAGTTCTTCACGAACAAGGTCTATCCCCTTCTCCAGGCGCGCTGCTTCAAGTGCCATTCGGTCGACGCGCCCAAGCCCAAGGCCGGCCTGAAGCTCGACTCCCGCGAGGCCGCGATCAAAGGCGGCGACAACGGGACCGCCCTCGTGCCCGGCGACCCCGAGAAGTCGCCTCTCATCGCCGCCATCCGCCGCGGCGATCCCGACACCGCCATGCCCCCCAAGGAGGCCATGCCGGCCGGAGAGGTCGACATCCTCGTCGACTGGGTCAAGCGCGGCGCGCCCTGGGCCGTCGCGAAAGCCGCGCGCAAGAAAGAGAAAGTCATCACCGACACGGACAAGGCGTGGTGGGCGTTTCAGCCGGTCAAGCCGTCCACGCCGCCCGCCGACGACCCCTGGTGCCGCGGGCCCATCGACCGCTTCATCCTCGCCAAGCTGAAGAGCGAGGGGCTGTCGCCCGCGCCCGAAGCCGACCGCGCCACGTTCATCCGCCGGGTGACGTTCGATCTCCACGGCCTCCCGCCGGCGCCGGAGGAGGTCGACGCTTTCGTCAAGGAGGGGGACGTCGAGAAGCTCGTCGACCGCCTCCTCGCCAGCCCGCGCTACGGCGAGCGCTGGGCGCGGCACTGGCTCGATCTCGTGCGCTACGCGGAGAGCGACGGCTACAAGCAGGACGGCTACCGGCCGGCGGCCTGGCCCTACCGCGACTACGTCGTGCGCGCGTTCAACGAGGACATGCCGTACGACCGCTTCACGCGGGAGCAGCTGGCCGGGGACGAGATCGCGCCGGAGGATCCCGCGGTGTTCGTCGCCTCCGGCTTCCTGCGGCACGGGATCTACGAGTACAACCAGCGCGACGCGCCGGGCCAGTGGCGGGACATCCTGAACGACATCACCGACGTGACCGGCGACGTCTTCCTCGGCCTGGGCATGGGCTGCGCGCGCTGCCACGACCACAAGTTCGACCCGATCCTCCAGCGCGACTACTTCCAGCTGCGCTCGTTCTTCGCCGCGCTGCGCTGGCGCACCGACGGCGTGCTCGCGACGCCCGACCAGAAGGCCGCGTACGAAGCGAAGAAGCGGGTCTGGGAGGAGCGGACCGCGGAGATCCGCGGGAAGATCGCGGAGATCGAAGGGCCGCACCTCGCCAACATCACGAAGTCCGTTATCGGCAAGTTCACCGCCGAGTTCCAGGCGATGTACCACAAGCCGGCCGACGAGCGCACGCCCTACGAGACCCAGATCGCCGAGCTCATGGGCCGGCAGGTCTACGAGGAAGGCGGGGCGATCGACGGCAAGATCAAGGGCGCGCAGAGGGAGAAGTGGTCGGAGCTGAAGCGGCGCCTCGCGGAGTACGACCAGGACCGGCCCAAGGAGTACCAGCCGGCCCAGATCGTGTCGGACGTCGGCGCCCAGGCGCCGCCCATGAGCGTGCCCAACGGCCCCGAGGTGCGGCCCGCCTTTCTCACGGTGCTGGGCGGCGAGATCCCCGCCATCGCGCCCAAGGCGGGCTCGACGGGACGTCGCGCCGCCCTCGCCGACTGGATCACCCGCAAGGACCATCCGCTCACCGCGCGCGTCCTGGTGAACCGGATCTGGCAGAACCACTTCGGCCGCGGCCTGAGCGCCGCGTCGAGCGACTTCGGCCGCCTCGGCGAGAAGCCCTCGCATCCCGAGCTCCTGGACTGGCTCGCCTCGGATGTCGTGGCCCACGGCTGGACGCTCAAGCGGCTGCACCGGATGATCCTGACGTCCGCCACGTACCGGCAGTCGAGCGCGCATCCGGACGTCGCGGCCGGCCGCCTGAAGGATCCCGAGAGCCGCTGGCTCTGGCGCTTCCCCGTGCGGCGCCTGAGCGCCGAGGAGATCCGCGACGCGATGCTGACGGCGAGCGGCGAGCTGGACGGCGCGATGGGCGGGCCGTCGGTCGACGTCAACCAGCCGCGGCGCACGCTCTACACGAAGCAGCTGCGCAACATCCGCGATCCCCTGCTCGAGGCGTTCGACCTCCCCCAGTTCTTCGTGAGCGAGGCGTCGCGCAATTCGACGACCACCGCGACGCAGTCGCTGCTGATGATCAACAACCGCTGGCCGTTGGAGCGCGCCGAGGCCTTCGCGAAGCGGCTGAGGAAGTCGGCCGACCCCGTCTACGACGCCTGGCGCCTGGCCTACGGGCGCGCGCCGTCGAAGGCGGAGCGCGAGGCGGCGACGGCCTTCCTCGACAAGGGATCGCCCAAGGCGAACGCGTCGGCCTCGGAGCTGCCGCTCACGCAGGTGATGCCCGACCGCGGCGGCGCGGCGGCGCGGGTCCGCGGCAACCATCCGGAGGACCGGCTGCGGCTGGCCGCGCCGAAGGCCTTCCCCGCCGGCGACTTCACGATCGAGGCGATCGTGGTGCTCGACAGCCTTTTCGAGGACGCGGCGGTGCGGACGATCGCGTCGTGCTGGGAGGGCAAGGAGACCCTGCCCGGCTGGTCGTTCGGCGTGACGAGCGAGAAGTCGAAGCACCAGCCGCGCAACCTGATCCTGCAGCTGATCGGCGACCAGGGCTACGAGGTCATCCCGTCGGACCTGCGGCTCGCCCTCCATAAGACCCACTACGTCTCCGTCTCCGTGAAGCTCGCCGAGACGGGCCCGGCCGGCGTCACGTTCACGATGCTCGATCTGTCCGATCCGGAAGCGACGCTGCGCACGGCCAACGTGAAGCACAAGACGACCTCCGGCTACGCCTCGAAGAACGCGCCGTTCGGCATCGGCGGCCGCGAAGGCCAGGCCGGGCATGGATGGGACGGCCTGATCGACGACGTCCGCCTGAGCTCCCGCGCTCTGTCGAAAGGCGAGCTTCTCATCGACGAGCACACCGCGAAGGACGTCGTCGGCCACTGGACCTTCGAAGCCGTGCCGGGCTTCTTCGCGGAGTCCGAAGGACGTCAGACGCAAATGACGCGCCCTTCATTGAAAGCGCCTCAAGGTTCAGAAGCCGGCTTGGTCGATTTCTGTCACGTCATCCTCAATTCGAATAGGTTCCTGTATGTGGACTAGCCGGCGAGAGTTCCTGACCCAGGCGGGCACCGGATTCGGAGCGCTCGCCCTGCAGGGTCTCTTGGGCGCGCAGCAGGCGCACGGGCCGTCGAAGGCGAAGAGCGCGATCTTCCTCTTCATGGAAGGCGGGCCGAGCGCCATGGACCTGCTCGACCCGAAGCCGGAGCTGCAGCGGCTGGCCGGGAAGCCCCTGCCGCCGAGCTTCAAGCCGCTCATCACCGCGATGGGCGAGTTCCACTCCCCCGTCCTGGCCCCGAAGCGGACCTGGAAGCGGCACGGGACGTCGGGCCTCTGGTACAGCGACTGGATCCCGCACATCGGCGCGTGCCTGGACGACATCGCGGTGATCCGCTCGTGCGTGACGGACGGCATCAACCACTCGGGCGGCGTGTGCCAGATGAACACGGGGACGCCGCTGGCCGGACGTCCTTCGCTGGGCAGCTGGGTCTCGTACGGCCTGGGCAGCGAGAACCGGAACCTGCCGGGCTTCGTGGTGCTGCAGGACAATCCCGCGAGCGTCGTGAACGGGCCGCGCAACTGGAGCGCGGGCTTCATGCCGGCGAGCTACCAGGGAATCCGGCTGGCGACGTCCGCCGAGCCGATCCCGAACCTGGCGACGCCGGAGGCCGTCGGCGCCGCCCGGCAGCGCGAGAAGCTGGGGCTGCTCGACACCCTGAACCGCGGCCACCTCGGCGAGCATCCGGACGCCTCGGATCTGGAGGCGCGCATCAAGAGCTACGAGCTGGCCTTCCGCATGCAGGCGGAGGCGCCGGAGGCGGTCGACCTCTCGAAGGAGAGCGACGAGACGCTCGAGTTGTACGGGATGAAGGACGCGAAGACGCAGGCGTATGGGCGCATGTGCCTGCTGTCGCGGCGCCTCGTGGAGCGCGGCGTGCGCTTCGTGCAGCTCTACTCAGGGGCCGGCAGCAAGTGGGACGCGCACTCGAACATCGAGCGCAACCACACGGACATGTGCACGTCGATGGACAAGCCAGTGGCCGGCCTGCTGCGCGACCTGAAGCGCCGCGGCCTGCTCGACGAGACGCTGGTGATCTGGGGCGGCGAATTCGGGCGCACGCCGCAGTCGGAAAAAGGCGACGGCCGCGACCACAACCCCTGGGGCTTCACGATGTGGATGGCGGGCGGCGGGGTCAAAGGCGGCCGCGCGATCGGCGCGACGGACGAGGTCGGCCTGCACGCCGTCGACACCCGCCTTCACGTCCACGACCTGCACGCGACGATCCTGCACCTGCTCGGCCTGGACCACACCAAGCTGATCTACCACCACAAGGGCCGCCCCGAGCGCGCCACGATCAACGAGGGCGAGATCTACCGGCGGATTACGTAGGACCAGGAACCAGGACCTGGACCAGGGATGGGCGGCCCCTTGGCTTGCCCCGGGGCTATGGCGCGACTCAGCGAGGCGCCGGAATGGTGTTCGCGTAGAGCCCGCGATCCGGCTCCCTAAGGAACACGGACGGCGACACTTCCCCAGGCGGAACGAATAAAAATTCCACCGACGGCAGGAGCAGGATGTCCTCATCACTCCAGGGGAACCTGAGCAGGATCATGTCGTCCACGATCGCTTCCGTCTGGAGGATGTCGTCGCCCAAGGTCCTAGGCAGATCCGCTTCCTCCGGGGGAGCCGCGCATCCGCCCAGGACCAGCAGCGCGAGCAGGCGCTTCACGTCAGGCCGGCCGCGAGCGGACCTGGAAGTCCATGATGACGGGGAGATGGTCCGACGCGAGCGAGGTCAGGCGCGAGGACGGAACCAGGGTCCGGTGCACCTGGATCTGGGGGCACACGAAGATGTGGTCGTAGCGCACCATCGGCATGAAGCTCGGCCACGTCCGCCGGACGCGGTCGGACCCCAGATGCTGCGCGTCCCGCATGCCCGAGCGGAACAGGCGATAGGCCGGGGAGATCGGCGTCGCGTTGAAGTCGCCGCAGATGATGCGCGGGTGCGGGCTGCACTCGGGATGGTCCAGCCACTCCTCCCCGCACAGGGCGCGCGCCTGCCGCACCCGCTCGAAGTGCAGCAGACCCAGGTGCGTGTTGATGACCTGGATCTTCAGCCCGGACACCGTGACGGACGCCCAGAGAGCCGCCCGCGCCTGCATGCCCACGTATGCGGGGAGCGCCGCGCTCCGGACGGCGTCCAACGGCAGCTTGCTGAACACGGCGTTGCCGAACTGCGCGTCCCCGCGCCGCCGGGCCGGATGGTAGTGATAGTTCATCCCCAGGATCTCGGCCAGACGTCGAGGCTGATGCACGTGGCCGGTCCGGCGATGGCCGACTTCGAGCTCCTGGAGGGCGATGATGTCGGGGTTGTACCGGGTGATCACGTCGGCGATGCGCTCCGGGGAGTGCCGCCGGTCCAAGCCCACGCAGCGGTGGACGTTGTACGTCATCAGCCGGAAGGGACGCGCGGTGTGAGACGTCATACTTCAGCTGTCCCCTAACGCGGCCGGAAGCCCGCTCATTCTCCTCGCCGCGATTCCCGATGAGTCTACACCGGGGACCGGGAGAATTCACGGGCTGAAATTTCGTGCAGGCCCGCGCCTTCGCGCGTCCTTATCTATGTATGAGGAAGAACAGCCTGGCCGTCGCCCTCTTCGCCTCGCTGCTGCTCAACGTCTTCTTCGCGCTCCGGCCGAAACCCGAGCCGGCTCCGAAACCGAGGAGCCTCCCGACTCCCCCGGCGGCCGCGGAGCCCTCGCCGGTTCTCCCGGAGCCTGTCGTGGTCGAGGAATCCCCGCCGGTCTTGACCGCGGTCGCTCCCCGGGTCTCCCTCCTCGCCCGTCCCACCTATGTCGAGCCGGGCATGGAAATGACCGTGACCTGCACGGTCCACTCCGGCCGTGGGTCGTCGGGGGATTGGATCGGCCTGTTCCCCATCGGGGCGGGCTTGAGGGGCTATAAGGCGTTTCGGATGGGGGCGGCCGACTCCTATGCCTTCACGGCCCCGGCGGTCCCGGGAGCGTACGAGTTCCGCTATGTTCTCGACGACGATCAGACCTCCGTCGCCGTCAGCGGGATCGTGACGGTCATCGGCACTCCCCCGATTCCGCCCCTGGTCAGCCTCCAGAGTCTCACGACGACCGTCCGGCGAGGCGAGGAGATCCCCGCGCGCGTCGCGATCCATTCCGGCCAGGGAACGGACAAGGATTGGATCGGCCTTTACGCGCCGGACGCGAAGAACGAGCAGTACCTCACGTGGGTGTATGTCGCGCCGAGCGCCGGCGGCCTGGCGACGCTGAAAGCCCCCGACCAGCCCGGCGTCTATGAGATCCGCTACCTGCTCGACAACGGCTACGAGTCGGTCGCCACCAGTACCCGCATCCTCGTCACCGAGTAGACCTCATTTCATCTGGATGTCGCAGAAGTCGAGGAAGATCTTCCAGTCCTCGGGCGTCGTCGAGTGCTTGCCGGGGCGGAGCCAGTAGCCCAGGCGGCTGTCGATCAGCGGGTCGCCGGGCGCGGGCGGCTTCTCGGCCTTGAGGCCGTCGACGCCCAGCAAGGTGTACGCGGGCGTCGCCGCTTTCAGCATCTCGAACTGGCCGGCCGGGTTCGCCCACTGGTCGTCCTGGGCGTTCGAGAACAGCACGGGGCGCGGCGCGCAGATCGCCGCCAGGCAGTGCTGGTCGAACGGCAGCCGGTCCGTCTTGTCGTTGAACAGAACGAACGTGTCGTTGAACCAGTGCGGGAAGGCGTTGTTGATCTTCGTCACCGACTCGCCGACCGTGCCGCGCGACGGCGCCGTGCCGCCGCAGCCGGACTGATGCGAGAGGATCAGGGCGATCCGGTCGTCGTAGGCGCCCGCCACCAGGGCGGTCTTGCCGTTGCGCGAGTGGCCGAAGACCGCCAGCCGCCTCGCGTCGATCGCCGGGTCGGTCACGAGATAGTCGACCACGCGCGACAGCCCCCAGGCCCAGGCCCGGATCGTCCCCCACTCGTGCGGGCCCGGCTGCGTCTGCCCGGGCTTGTAGTAGTGCGGATGGATGCCGTCGCTCCAGTCGTGGCGGTCGGGATCGATGTCCCCCATGTACAGCGTCCCGACCGCGTAGCCGCGGTCGATCGACGCCTCCATCGACCAGGTGGCCAGGTCCTTCCCCCGGTCCTCCTCGAGCGCCTTGTTTCCCTTGTTGCGCGTCCAGCCCGTGGGCAGCTGGATCCGCGGCTCCGGCAGCACCGTGTGGTTGCCGTTGAAGTTCAGGCCGAAGACGCAGGGCGACCTCTTCCCATGGGGCGTCGCCAGCAGCAGGTTGATCGTCGTGGGAATCCCCCACGAGATCTTGATCTCGCGCAGCGTCGCCTTGCCGCCGAACGCCTTGGGGTCCGTGAACAGCGTCTCGGCCTTCACGCCCGCCGGCCAGACGGGCGCCTTGCCGTACATGTAGTGCTCGAAGAGCTCCTTGAGCTCGGGACGTCGCTCCGACATCCATTGCTCCGGCGTCCGCACGCGGCGGCCGTCGAGCATCTCCAGCGGATCGATGGTCGCGCGCGACGGCAGCTGGTCCGGCGGCGGGAAGTTCCGCGCGGAGGACGTCGCGCAGCTTGCGGTGAGCAGCGTCGAACCGCCGGCCAGCAGAAGGAACGCGAGCGAGTGTTTCATCCAGTGTTGATAAACTGATGCGGTCATTTCGTCAACACATCACGTGTTGACGAAATGACCGCATCAGAACGTCAACGCGTGCTGTGGATCGTGTAGTTGAGGTCGAGAACCACGGGCGCGCCGTCGGCGGCCTTCACCTTGAACTTGAGGATCAGGTTGTTCACGGGCTTGAGGCCGGGGAGGTCGAGCGACACCCTCCGCCCGTCTTCCGAGAGCGTGGCCTTCGACATCTCGAGCCGCTCGCGGCCGGTCTTCTTCGGGTCCGAGAGCGTGAACTCGGAGGAGCCGTAGTTGCCGCTGCGCACCACGTTGAACGCCACCGCGCCGATGGCGTCGGGGGTGATCGACTCCCGGTCGAGCGGCGCGGTGAAAAGGATGTCGAGCCCGTCCTTGCGGGTCTTCACCTCGCTCGGGAGCACGGCGGGCTTGCCGGTGTAGCGGACGCGCTGGAAGCAGCAGTCCTTGGCGGCGCGGCTCGACCAGCCGCGCATGCCGGCGACGTAGAGCTGGCCGTCCTTCGGGCTGAAGCGGCCGCGCATGACGCCGCTCGGGAAGCTCATCGGGAAGCGGACCACGCCGCCCTGCCAGCCGTCCTCGATCTTCTCGAAGAGCGCCAGCGAGATCGAGCAGTCGTAGGAGGTGATCACCATGCGGCCCTTCAGCGGGCCCCAGCGGTCGTCGGGCACCCAGGCCTGCGAGCCCGGCGACTTGTCGACGCTCATCGGGATCCAGATGGCCGGGCGCTCGCGCTCGACGGCCTTCTGGTTGTGCCCCGCGAAGCCGTAGTTCGCGCCCTTGCGGATGACGTTGATCGGGCACTCGGGCACCCAGTTGCCCTGGTTGTCCGAGCAGGTGATCAGGCCGTCGGGCGAAATCGCCAGGCCGTTCGGCGCGCGCAGGCCGTTGCAGAGGACGTCGATCGCCCCGCCATCCTTCGGCACGCGGATCACGGTGCCGCTGTGCTCGGTCATGCGCAGCGAGCCGGCCCAGATCGCGGAGCCCTTGGCGGTGTAGAAGTCGCCCTTCGCGTCCGTCTGGAGGTCGAAGACGAACTCGTGGAAGTTCGTGGTCAGGCGGATGTCGTTGTTGAAGTTCTCGTAGAAGTCGGCCTCGCCGTCCTTGTTCAGGTCGTGGAGCCGCGTGATCTGGTCGCGCGCGGCGGTGTAGATGAGGCCGTCGACGACCTTCAAGCCCATCGGCTGTCCCAGGCCCGCGGCGAAGCGGCGCCAGCTGAGGTTCTTGAGGTCGCCGTCGAGGCCGCTCACGATCCAAACGTCGCCGCTCCAGGTGCAGAGGGCGGCGCGGCCGTCGGGAAGGAAGTCGACTCCCGTGAAGCGCAGCCAGGACTTGAAGGGGTTGTTCTCGGGGGCGGTGAGGGTGTCGACGACGTACGCCGCGTCGTCGGCGCCGCGGACGCCCTCGGTGATGATGGGCTCCTCCCAGAGCGCCGGGCCGCCCTTCGTGAACGGGGCGAGGTCTTCGGCCTCGCCTTTCGATGCGCCGAGCGACAGCCGGTGCCGCCCCGCGGCGAGCTTCTGCAGCGGGCCGCCGGACCAGCCCTCGCCCGCGACGAGCGTGAGGGGGCCTCCGATGTTGAGGTCGCGGACGACGACGCCGTTGTCGAGGCGGAAGCTGTCGAGCACCTCGGCGGAGCCGACCGTGTAGGACAGGACCACCCGGTTGCCGTGGCGGTACAAGCCCTTCCAGCGGCCCCATTCGCGCGGGAGCGGTCCGTCCTTGGGATCGCGGGGGTCGTCGAGCTTGTCCCCGAAGCCCCACCCCGGGGCGACGGGGGTGCGGGCGCGGACGCTGCCGCGGATCCAGCAGTAGTCGTTGGAGTCGTCGGCGTAGGCGCGGCTCGCGAGGTCGAGCCACCCGTCGGTCCACACGGCGGCGACGCGGAGCAGCTCGGTGTCGAAGAGCACGTTGGTCTTCTTCGCGGGATCGAGAGAGAGGACGACGCCCTTGTAGACGGTGTTGTCCTTCCCCGCGCCGACGGTGGCGGCGATCCAGGGGCCGTAGTCCATCTCCAGGGCCTGCTTGTAGACGCGGGCCTTGAACGGCGACTTCTCCTCGGCGGGCGGGGTCTGGGCCGCCAGGGCGGCCACGAGCAGGCTGATCATCATGCGACTATATAGCACGACGCGGCGGAAAGGTCGTGATGCTGAGCGCGGGCCGGCAACAGAATTCTGCGGATCGCTCCGAGACTATCCGGAGGCGGCCCGTGTTAGATTGACATCTAACTGAGATCTCAGATACAACGGTGGCGACGGCGGTACAATAGTAGGTAGGCGCATGAGCATCCTGACGTGGACGCTCCTCGCGCTCGCGTCCCCGCAGGACGCGGCCGAGGACAGGGAGAAACGGGGCCTCGAGCTCTTCGAGCGCCGCGTGCGCCCCATCCTCGTCGACAGCTGCTACGAGTGCCACTCCCTCGGCGCCAAGAAAGTCAAAGGCGAATTCCTCGTCGATTCCCGCGACGCCCTCATGAAGGGCGGCTCCTCCGGCCCCTCCCTCGTGCCCGGCGACCCCGACAAGAGCCTCCTCGTCCTCGCCGTGCGCTGGGCCACCGAGGACCTCAAGATGCCGCCCAAGAAGGCCATGCCCCCCGACGACGTCCGCGCCGTCGAGGAATGGGTCAAGCTCGGCGCCCCCCACCCCAAGGCCCTCGGCGCCGACGCGACGCCCGCGCCCCGCAAGCCGCTCGACCTCGCCAAGGCCCGCGAGTTCTGGTCGCTGCGGCCGGTGAGCGATCCCCCGCCGCCCGCCGTCAAGAACGCGGCCTGGCCGGCCTCGGACGTCGACCGCTTCCTCCTCGCGGAGCTCGAGGCCCGCGGCCTCACGCCCGCCGTCGACGCCGACCGCCGCGCCCTGATTCGCCGGGTGACGTTCGACCTCCATGGCCTCCCGCCCACGCCGGAGGAAGTCGAGGCCTTCGTCGCCGACGGCGACTACGCGAAGGTCGTCGAGCGCCTGCTCGCGTCGCCGCGCTACGGCGAGCGCTGGGGACGTCATTGGCTCGACGTCGTCCGCTACAGCGACACGGCCGGCGACAACTCCGACTACCCGGTGCCGCAGCTCTACCGCTACCGCGACTACGTGATCGAGGCGTTCAACCGCGACGTCCCCTACGACCGCTTCATCACGGAGCAGCTGGCGGGCGACCTCCTGCCGGCGGCGACGGAAGTCGAGCGCCGCCGCCACATCGTCGCCACCGGCTACGTCGCCTCCGCCAAGCGCTACGGCTCGCGGGTCGACGACTATCCCTGGCACCTGACGTACGAGGACACGATCGACAACCTGGGCCGCACGTTCCTCGCCCTCACGCTGTCGTGCGCGCGCTGCCACGACCACAAATTCGACCCGATCCTGATCGACGACTACTACGCCCTCTACGGGATCTTCGCGAGCACCAAGTACACCTGGCCGGGCATCGAGCTGGACAAAGTGCAGCGCGACCTCGTGCCGCTGGAGACGCCGGACGTCGTCGAGCCGCTGCGGCGCGCCCGCGCCGACGAGGCCGCGATCCTCAACGCCGAGATCAAGGCGGAGAAAGACAAGAAGGCCCAGGAGAAGCTCAAGAAGGCCCTGGAGAACCTCGAGAAGGCTCCCCTGCCCTTCGAGACGGCGTACGGGGTCGTCGAGGCCGAGAAGGCCGTCGACGCCAAGATCCAGTTCAAGGGCAATCCCGAGAAGCCGGGGGCGCTGGTGCGCCGCGGCTTCCTGAAGGTGCTCGGCGGCCAGACGGTGACGGGCGCGGACAGCGGACGTCGCGAGCTCGCCGCCTGGCTCGGCGACCCGGCGAACCCGCTCACCGCGCGGGTGATGGTGAATCGGATTTGGCAGCAGCACTTCGGGCGCGGGATCGTCCCGACCTCCAGCGACTTCGGCAAGCAGGGCAAGCCGCCGACGCATCCGGCGCTGCTGGACTGGCTGGCGAAGCGCTTCGTCGAGAAGGGCTGGTCGGTCAAGGCGATGCACCGCCTGATCGTCCACTCGCGGGCGTATCGGATGTCGAGCGCCCCCGACGCCGCCAACGCCGCGATCGACCCGTCGAACGAGCGGCTCTGGCGCTTCCCGCGGCGGCGCCTCGACGCGGAGTCGCTGCGCGACGCCCTGCTGGCCGTGAGCGGCGGGCTGGACCTGGCGCCGGGCGGGGCCCATCCCTTCCCGGAGCCGAAGGCCTGGGACTTCACGCAGCACAAGCCGTTCAAGGCCGTCTACGACACGAACAAGCGCAGCGTGTACCTGATGACGCAGCGCTTCGCGAAGCATCCGTTCCTGGGAATCTTCGACGGCGCGGATCCGAACTTCTCGACGGCCTCCCGGGTCACGAGCACGACCACGCTGCAGGCGCTCTGGTTCCTCAACGACCCGTTCTTCCACGAGCGCGCCAAGGGCTTCGCGCAACAGTTCAAAGGCGACATCCCCCGCGCCTACGATCTCGCCTTCGGACGTCCGCCGACCGACGCGGAGCTCGCCGCGGGCCGCGAGTTCATCGCCAAGTCCGACACGGAAAGCTACGCGCGAGCCCTGCTCCGCCTCGGGGAGTTCATCTATGTCGACTGACCGTTCGGAAGCTGCCCGGCACAATCCGAACGGTTTGCGGTCGGAGTGTGCCGGG